>NZ_JBSSEL010000009.1:0-174654 GCF_054061655.1 Pedobacter sp. UYEF25
CCTACCATTGTAAACCAGTTGCAGGACTAAAAATAAACTGTAAACCTATTGCAGGATTAATAAATTAAAATGTAAACTTTTTTTAGGACGAGTCATCGCTCAGGATGAAGTCGCCGATGGACATTCCCGCCGTTAGCGGCAGTTTCAGCGTTTCTTGGATGGAATCTCTTTCGTTTACCAGATCTACATACAATGCCCCGCTCAATCCAGAAAGTTGGTGCCTGCTCCCAACCGTAACATAAGCCTTGAACCAGATCGTATCGCCCAGCGCATAATAGGGTTTATCGGTATGCAGGTAAACTTTTTCCTGCGGCCGTTCGCTCATCCAGGTGTTCAGAGAAGCTGCGATCTTGTCAACAAGGTCGTCTGCGGGATGGCGGGTAAAAGCAAAAAGGCAGAAGATACCACATAAAAATAGCAGGATGCCGGCTGTCTTTTTACTGAGTGTAAAATTTTTATTCATAAGAAGTTAAGATTTACTCCACTTTATACCTATACACCTGTCTGCCCAGTTCCCCGGCCGCATTAACCCCTTCAACCACCACTCTGTAATTTCCCGGATCGTCTGCGTTGAAGAAATCAAACTTTACTTTGCCATCTGCGGCTGTTATAACGTTTGGGTTCCAATATATAGTAGACCTGAAATCCGGTATTTGGGTGGCGGTATTAGACGCATCATAACGCGGCGAATAAAACGCCCTGGCATTATTAAACCCTTTGGGAGAAATGTTTGTCATGGAAGGATTGTACCTTTTATACACCCACCCTCTTTTCGTATAAATAAAAATGGAAGGCCCTCCCAAAAATTGGGTCAGCGCAATACTCGACCGTACCACTTCAATCCTAACAATATCGGCGGGATTAAGGCCATTATCGTCAAATATATCCGCCACTTCTACGCAATCTGTTATTCTACGACCATCAACTATAATCTGCATAGGGACAAGAACAGTGCGAATTGCGTTTTTATTTAGTGTCCATGGCCAGTTCATAACTGAGCAATCCGAGCCTCTTCCCGGCATAAAAAAAACTCCAGCCAGCCGCCCTTGCAAGCACACTGCCAGGTTAGCACAAAGTTCTGGGTTCTTTATAACAAAAGTCTGATCGACAGAACCTGATGGGATCCTGATATTTCCAGAATACGGATCTTCTTTCCGCTTGCCCTTAATAAGTATTTCCCTCAGCCGCTGCACCCGATTTAACTTGCCCGTCCGTTCCAATAGCTCATATTCCTTTTTAGTATTGGCCAGATAGTCTTTTGTGCTTTCCGCAATGTCGGTATTAATGTCACCAATGTTATTATTCGGCGTTAGGATTTGATCGGGCACTCTGTCTAGCACAACTTCTAGCCGTTTCTTGTTTTTTACCGTTCTTGCCTGTACGCTGAACGTTAGGCTGTCGGATAATACCAGCTTGTCAAATCTGAACCTTCCCTGTGCATCCGTCGTCGTGTCTCGCAAAATGCCGGCCTTTAACGACATCAGCGTAACCTTGGCGTTAGGCAATGGCTTTCCGCCCAGCGATAACACTTTACCCGAAATTTCGGTCGCGAGTTTTTCCGCCTTGAACTTAGGCTCGCCCGGCTTGCCGCTCAAGACTTCTTTCCACGTAAACCGACGGTATCCCTGCGTAAGCATTAGGTTGTCCAGCGCTTTGTTTACCGATTCGCTTTCTGTGGCAAAATAGTAATTGGGCTTTTCTATGTAGCCTTTCAGGTCTGATGTCAACAGGATGTTGGAAAAAATGGTGCTTTCCAACGTTTCGTCTATCGGCACCTTGCTTTCATCGATCACCGCTACCGAAAAGCTTCCAGCTACCGCTTTGCCCTTCTGGTCTTTCGCCTCTAGCTGGAGTTCCACCTTTTCCCGGGTTTTATAGGCTGGTCTGGCCGTGCCGATCTTCAGCTGCATCTGGTCTGGATTCTTGAGGAAAGCGATCCTTTCGTTGATCGGCTTTCCCTGGTTGTCAAACAAGGTGAATTGCGCGATGCCGCTTGGGAAGTTCGTCTTTTTTAGCCAGACAGAAGTCTGGATTTGCGTGATCTTTATGGGTGTGGCATAGATGGTTTCACCACCGGTCTGGGCAATCAGGTTTACCGTCTGGTTTACCGATTTTGCCGATGCATTGATCCGCACCAGCAGACTGTCGCCTGCTGTCTGGTAAACCGCCAGTACATAGCCTTCGTCTGCCGCTCTGGGCAGGTTGATAATGGTTTCCGATCCATCGGGATACTTTATCCGCGCTTTGTATGTTTTTCCGACCTCGGGTTTCAGGTTGAAAGTACCCATACCTGCGTGCATGCTTTCCAGTTGGGCAACCTCCTGGTCCTGGTTATCGGTAATGCTTCCCTTAATGTTTACCCCTGTACCGTCAACGCCCACTGCTTTAAAAGCTACCCTCGAAGTGAGGCCGTTTACAAGCTCGCCACTTTCGGGAAAGAACTGCACATCGCTTTGCGAAAGTGCCGCTTTGATGGGGAAACTCTTTTCGATCTTTTTCTTCTTTTCCGTAACAATCGTGGTGCGGATATAGGCACCTTTCAGGTTGGAGGCCTGGTCGTTGATCATATTTATGGTAATGTTGCCGCTCGCATCGGTTTTTGCCTTTTCACTCGCTATCGACTCGTGGTTGGCCATGATCTCATACCGAACTTCTTTGTCTGTAAGCGGTAGCCCACTGGCGTCTGTATAATTCAGCAATGCGGTAACCACAGGTTTGCCCGCAGTGGTTTTATATTGGTAGGTTACTTTGGCAATCACTTCTTCGCTGCCGGGGTTTCCCACTGCAAAAGTCCGGTCGAAGTAATAGTCTGGTCCCGCGTTGCGCATCCATTGCGTATAGGCGCGGATCCGGTAGTTGCCTTCCTTTAACGTATCGCTCAGGATAAAATCACCTATGGACATTCCCGCCGTCAGCGGCAGTTTCAGCGTTTCCCTGATGATATCTTTTTCGTTTACCAAATCTACATACAACGCACCGCTCAACCCCGAAAGCTGGTGCCTGCTCCCAACCGTAACGTAGGCCTTGAACCAGATCGTATCGCCCAGCGCATAATAGGGTTTATCGGTATGCAGGTAAACTTTTTCCTGTGGCCGCTCGCCCATCCAGGTGTTCAACGAGGCAGCTGTCTTGTCGACGATGCCGTCTGCGGGGTGGCGGGTAAAGGCAAAAACGCAGAACAAGAGCAGACCGGTGAGGGAGATTTTCGCTGCTGTCTTTTTAATAAGCATAAGCTAGGTCTTTAAGAGCTGTAACAGTTTGGTTATGAACTATACGGAAAACGAATATAGGTTAAATATTGACCGTTTATGAACGATTTCTTAAAAATAGAAATCGTTCAGTATAGATAGCTATACTTTGAAAAACCTATAACCATCGAATATTCGGTTAAGTATTTAGCAATGGGACGTTCAATTTTGTACATAGCAAAATAATGCTACATTTATTTATGTGAGGAATTCTTCAAAATAAGAAAAATACGTGGAGTATTATCAATTTTAAGAACGGTGTAATGTGTCTTTACGAATAAGACGTTGTCATTAAAATCCAAAAGATACATTGTATTGACAAAGTTTAATCACACGGTGTATTAATAGAATAGAAATACTATATTAGTTGACAAATAGGCCACCAAATATGAAAAAAGCACTGCTAATTACCTTTGCACTATTTACCTTATTCTCAACATCTCTATTGGCTCAGGCGCGAAAGAAAACTTCAATTCCACTCGCTAAGACTAAACCTGCTACTTTTGAAAAAGCAATTAAAGCCAGTCACATTGGAACTTGGAAGCTAGTATTACAAAAAGTCACTTATAGTGATGGAAATCAATATATCGGTGACAGTACAATGGTGTTTCAGAGAAAAATAATAACACCCACTACCTTCGTTGTGGTAATTGAGAAGAAAGTTAGGGAACTAGAGGGCAAAAAAATGGTAACCTCTACCGCAGGTGGCCATTATACCCTTCTAAATGGTATCTATCAAGAATTGACTGAATATGCGACCTTCCAAGGATTTGAAAATATGGAGGTGAAATATGCACTTACTGTCAATGGCAATCAACTACATACTGTCGGGAAAGTTGGCGAAAATATGATTTATGATGAAACCTATATCAGAGAAAATTAAACAATAGAGATATACCCAATACAGATCAGCGTTTTTTAAAGCTGCTGAAAATAGCCCTGCTTAATAAATAAATATTTGAGGGAGTATTTTCACTTCCCGAAGCCAACTATTACCTACATTTTTTTCTATTGCGAAACCAGAAAAAGGTCACTTTTATAAGACAAACAATTAAAGATTAAATTATTATTTGATTTTTTAACCCCTCCAAAACCTCCGTAAACTCCTTCTGTATCTCAACCGTTTTATCTTTTGCATACCAACCATGGAGTTTCTCGGCTATCACCGTCATATCTGTCGTTTCTTTTTTCCAATCGGCTAAAAGTGCTTGTAATATTTTTGGTCGTGGTGCCCAACTTGCGAAGACTTTGTTTTCGGTTTCATTTAAAAACAACAAAATGGGAATCGCTTTGCCGCCATTTGTTAAATGCGCATTTACAAGTTTTTCATTTTTATCGCGCAGTACAAAACGCAAATCAAATTTCTCTGCCGCAGCAGAAACCATTTTATTTACAACAGGCAAAATTTGTGCAGCATCGCCACACCAACCTTCGGTAATTACCAATAGATGAAATTTACTTTTCAAGTGGTTTAGCGCCGTTAGTAAATCTTCAGAAAGTTTTACCGTTTTATCTAATCGCTTCATGCGCTGTACATTCAGCTTGCTGTAATCCACCATAAATTCGGAGTCATCGTCGCCAGTGGTTAAACCTTGCGCTAGTTTGTCGTCGATGAGCTTGCGGTAGTTTTCGTAGTTGATGCCTTGGGTGGTGAATATATTTTGGTAATCTATCATAAGATTCTAGTATTTTTTAATGCTAAGTTCGGTAATAAAACTGTTTAAAAAA
This sequence comes from Pedobacter sp. UYEF25, assembly GCF_054061655.1. Classification (NCBI taxonomy): domain Bacteria; kingdom Pseudomonadati; phylum Bacteroidota; class Sphingobacteriia; order Sphingobacteriales; family Sphingobacteriaceae; genus Pedobacter; species Pedobacter sp. UYEF25. The sequence continues at coordinate 4,977 of NZ_JBSSEL010000009.1, forward strand.
ACTTGAGCAATTAGATTGCTTCGTCGTTCCTCCTCGCAATGACGTTGCACGGGATCGTCTTTGCTAGGCACGAAGCAGTCTCAAACTAAAGATTTTAATTTGAAGAAAATTTGAACTCTGATGTTCTACAACCTGCAGTTTTACGTTAAGGATTTAAATGGAAAGTAATTGATCTTTCCGCTCGTCGCCGCGGAGGCTCAATACTTTTTCCTTAGATGAAAAAGTATCCAAAAAATCAAGGTAAAACGATCCTTCCACGCTTAGCCCACAGCTGGCTCGGCGTTTTACCAGCCCGACGCTCCCTATCCCTGGGAAATACTTTATGCAGAATGTCTGACATCTCACTTCTGATTTCCGAATTCCATCCACTTTTATAGTTTCAATATCATGCGGTTTCGCGTAAGTGATTGAAGCGGCATACTTTTTGGCGCGATGGCTATTCTTCCATTGGGGCAAAAAGATACAGCGGAAAGCGCGACCCCGAGCGTAGGGCTAAAGTGTGGGAAGGGGAACGCCCAAATAAATCTACGACAAGCTATTTGCATGATTTCCGACATCTGACTTCTGACTTCCCCATGCCTTCGTCAGATTCTGCACATGCTGCGTCAGCGCTATAAAATCCTCTACACTTAATTGCTCGGCTCTTTTTTCGAAGAAGAGGTGATCATCCATGTCTGGTTTCGGCATTACCCCGGCCAAGGCGTTTCTTAATGTTTTTCGCCGCTGATTAAAGCCCGCTTTTACGATGCGCCAGAATAATTTCTCATCACAAGGCAATTGCTCCACCTCGTTTCTAGTTAACCTAATGATTGCAGAATGCACTTTTGGCGGCGGATTAAAGGTGCCAGGCTTTACGGTAAACAAGTATTCTATTTTATAAAAAGCCTGAATGAACACACTTAGAATACCATATTCCTTACTTCCGGCAGGAGATGCACAACGTTGCGCAACTTCTTTTTGAAACATCCCCACCATTTCTACTACTTTATGGCGATTGTCTAGAATTTTAAAAAGAATTTGTGATGAAATATTATAGGGGAAATTGCCAATAATGGCAAACTTGTCGGGAAAAATCCCATCAAAATCAAGCTTCAAAAAATCGCCATTAATCAGTTTGTCGCCAAGCTGCGGATATCTATCTGCTAAAAACTCATAAGATTCACGATCAATGTCGATCAAAAAAGTTTCGAATTCTGCACGCGCCAATAGAAAATCGGATAAAATGCCCATACCAGGCCCAACCTCCAGCACTTGTTTGTATTTATCTGTTTCTATTAAGCTGTCTACAATACGTTTGGCAATTGTTTTATCGGTTAAAAAATGCTGACCAAGATGTTTTTTTGCCCTAACTACACTCATATTCTGCTGCTTTATTCGTTACTTTTGAATGGAAATTCCCTGTACAAATTAACTAATTTTAATTCACAGGGCGTGCAATTAAGCTAAAATCTGTAATTTGCGCTAAATAGAAAAAAGCATGAGCGATAAATTAAAAATCGGGATTAGTATAGGAGATATAAATGGAATTGGTTTAGAAGTGATTATAAAAACGCTTTCCAATCCTGCAATTTTAAACTACTGCACACCGATTGTTTATGGCCATACCAAGGTTTCTTCTTACCATCGAAAAGCGAATAAATTAAATGATTTTAATTTCCATGTGGTTAATAGTCCGCAACAAGCTCAAGATAAGAAAGCCAACATGATAAATTGTTGGGAAGAAGACGTAAAAATAGAGCTTGGATCTGTGACGGAGATTGGCGGAAAATACGCCTTGATTAGTTTGGAACGCGCTACGGCCGATTTGTTGGCCGGCGATTTAGATGCACTAGTTACCGCGCCGATTAATAAAGACAATATTCAATCTGCCACATTTGCCTTTCCCGGGCATACGGAATACTTACAAGAAAAAAGCGGAAGCAAAGACGTGCTGATGTTTTTAATAAGCGATGAATTACGCGTGGGCGTGGTGACTGGCCACATTCCTTTAAAAGATGTTGCAAAGACCATTACGCAAGAAAAAATTGTAAACAAAATAAACCTCATCAACGAAAGTTTAAAGAAAGATTTTTGGGTGGAAAAACCTAAAATAGCCGTGTTGGGATTAAATCCGCATGCTAGCGACAATGGTTTATTGGGCAACGAAGAAGCGGAAATTATTTCGCCGGCCATTAAGGAATTGTATGATAAAGGTGTGATGTGTTTTGGACCATACTCGGCCGATGGTTTCTTTGGAAATGCAGCCTATAAACAATTTGATGCAGTTTTGGCAATGTATCACGATCAGGGATTGATTCCTTTCAAAACCTTGGCTTTTGAGAATGGTGTTAATTATACTGCAGGATTAAATTTCGTACGTACCTCACCAGATCATGGCACAGGATACGACATTGCTGGAAAGAATTTAGCTGATCCAACTTCTTTTACCGAAGCGCTTTTTGCAGCGATTCATATTGTAGAAAAACGTAGAGAACAAGAAGAAATGCTGAAAAACAAATTGCGTACAGGCAGGGTGGTAGAAACACAATTTGACATTAAAGACGACGCCTCTTAATACATTGGCGGCAGATGCGAGTTAATTGATTGCTTAAACTCAACAAACTTGGCGCTGCTTTCTACACAAATTTTGGCGTTAAAATTCGAATATCATGGAGAAAAAATTTCATATTGCCGTTTTGATCGATGGAGACAATGCGCAACCTAAATTATTGCAAGCAATTATAGAGGAAGTTTCTAAGTATGGCAAAGCAACCATCAGACGGATTTATGGAGACTGGACTTCGGTGTTAATGAATGGATGGAAAGAAATCATTAATCAACATTCTTTTACCCCAATTCAGAAGTTCTCTTACACCACAGGAAAAAATTCTACCGACGGTTCCTTAATTATTGATGCCATGGATATTTTGCACAGCAAAAACGTAGATGGATTCTGTATTGTATCAAGCGACAGCGATTACACCGGTTTGGCGAAAAGGATTAGAGAAGAAGGGACTTTTGTAATGGGCATTGGTAGAAAATTAACTCCTATCGCTTTTGTACAATCCTGCGAAGTGTTTACTTTTACAGAGAACATCACGCCAGAAAAAGAACAAAAAATCGTTGCTAAAAAAGCTGCCTCCAAGCGTTTAAAGTTGTCAGGAAATGAAGTCGAAAGCACTAAAATCGAAGTAAAAATAGACACCAAAAATATAGATAAAGCATTTGACATTTCTGCAGGCGAAGAAGACCAAGCTTACATTGCGCAGATTGGCCTAAACCTAAGAAAAATCGATCCAAGTTTTGACTCCAGAGCGTTCGGATATAAAAACCTAACCCAACTTTTCCTAAATTTACCTAACTATCAGGTGCTTAAAAATAATGTGAATGGACTAGATCATCCACTCATAAAACGTAAATAACAAACTCAAAAGGTTGTTGGTTTCTCTGCAGCCTCTACCATCGCCAACATCATTGAAACAATTGGCTTTTCCGTCTTCATCTGCAGCTGCTTTAAAAGATTAATCATCTCCGTTTGGATCAACCTATCTTTTTTTCCATAATCCCAAATGGGCATTATGCATTCTTCAAATAAGTTCTCAAAACTCTTATCGCGTACATAAATACGCACCATATTGTCTTTATCTTTCACATAAACTTCTGAAGGCGATTCCAGTTTACAAAAGAGAAGGTTGCCGATGGATTGCAATGCCAAGACGCCAGTTTCTGGATCGTTAATTCCCGGACTCAATGCTTTTAACGCAATTTCCATCAACTGCTTAAAGCCATAATAAGAATCTAAATCTATATCGCGGCTCATGCTAATTTCTATCAACTGACTAATTTTTTTGAAAAAATCATCCTGCAAGGTGTTTTTTGTATATAGGAAAAGTAACGGGTTTCCTTTAAGAACATAATCGCCAATTTTTACGCCGAGCTCAATAACCACATCTTCTTTTACACAAAAACGCAGCATATCTTCTTTATCAAATCCTTGGAAAAGTCCACTTCTGTATGCGCCAATGGCAATCCTATTGGCTGGCTTATCAAAGGACAGAGGCAATTCATTGGGTTTACTCGTGTCTTTTAAACCCACTTCAGTTCTCTTAGAAATTCTTTTAATAATGATTTCGAATTTGACAGTTTGTGTAACGTAATGTAGAAAATAAATAAAAAGAAAAATGTCAGCTACGGTAAGCGCAATCAATAAATACGTACTAATTGCGGGTACATAAATACCAGTATTTACGTCTCGAATGGTACTTAAAAGGAACAATGCGTAAACAATTGTGCCAATATAAAAGCCTAAAACAGTTTGTTGAAAGCGGTTGCCGATCAAGTTTCCCAAAATTCTATTGCTCATTTGCGACGCCGCCTGATTGAGTAATATCATCACCATAGAAAAGCTAAAAACGGCAAGGGAAATAATGCCACCAGCGATAGAAGAACAGATGCTTCTGGCCGTGCTTGCATCTTTTAAACTTAACCAATCTAAGCTGGCTTTAAAAGCCTTGCCAGAGTCTGAAAAATCAAACTGAATCATAACGTAAGCCAACAACAGAAAGCCTACCGATATACAGGCAGGCAAAAAAGCAATACTATTTACCGCTGCGCGGGAGGTATTTCTAATCCATTTGCTTAAAGATTGATTCATTTGATTGGCTTATTAATTTGTTAAAGCTGCAATCTACATACCCGAAACCAAGTAATATTGTTTTCATTTTCTCCGCAACCGGACGGAAAAAACTTTTAATTTAGCCGATTTGCTTACCTTTGAATAACCAAAGAAATTGGCCCTTTTATACCGATGAAATTATTCGACGAGCCTATAGATTCTTCTAAAAACCTTTTGCCCTTCGACGGTGAAGTGAATTATTATGGACAAATTTTTTCTGATCAAGAAGCTTCACAGCTCTTTGAAACGCTATTAACTACCTTAGCATGGGCGCATGACGAAGCTTTAATTATGGGAAAAAGAATCATTACCAAACGAAAAGTGGCGTGGTATGGTGATAAATCCTATCAATATACGTACAGCAAAATAACAAAAACGGCGTTGACTTGGACACCAGAATTGATAAAATTAAAATCTCTAGTTGAGCAGCTCACAGCTGCGAGTTATAATTCTTGTCTGGCAAACTTGTATCATACTGGCGAGGAGGGAATGGCCTACCACAGTGACGATGAAAAAGATTTGGTTTACCAAGCTTCTATTGCTTCGTTAAGCTTCGGCGCAGCGCGGAAATTTCTACTAAAGCATAAGCACCAAAAAACAACCGTTACCACCTTTTTGGAACAAGGGAGTCTTTTAGTGATGAAAGGCGAAACTCAAAAAAACTGGGTTCACAGGCTGCCAACCACCACAAAAACGGCCTCACCGAGAATAAACCTCACTTTTAGAAAAATTCGGTAGTCAGAAAAACGAATTCCATCGGCGAGAATTCGTTTGATTAGAAACCAAAAAACCTTTAAAATTCGTTAGCGCTCGAACTCGAAAACTTGGTTTACTTTTTGCTATTTAATCGAAAAAAATACTATGAAAAAGTTATTACTATACGGATTGATCATATGCATTGTGAGTGCATGCGCACAAAAAATGACTTCACATAAAAAAGAAAACAGAGCAACTGCAGCACAGCTGCAAAATACCAAGTGGGAATTATCAGGCTTACCAGGTACAGCGCTACCTACCGATGCAAAAGCCACTTTAAACTTTGGCGATTCGCTCAAAATAAGCGGTAAATCGTTCTGTAACAACTACGGCGGTCAGGCAATGTTATTAGGAGGAAAGTTTGAGCTAAAAAATATTTTCGGAACCAAAATGTTTTGCCAAGAAACCGCGCTTGCAGAAACTGCGTATCTAAAAGGGCTAAACGAAGCGACCGCCGCAAAGATAGAAGACGGACATTTAGTGCTTTCAAACAACGACGAAGAACTATTGACATTTAAAAAGACAAATTAAATACAATTAACAATGCTTACAAAGCCCGAGATATTTTAGTATTTTCGGGCTTTTTAGCTTTCACAAACAAATGCAGCTTGATTTAAAGAAAAATATAGGTTTTTTTTTCCAAACCATAAAAGACACAGTTGGCATTTTCCAAAAAAATGATCCACTTCGACTGGCTGGAGCGACCGCATTTTTTACCAATTTTGCGCTCCCTCCTATTTTACTTATCCTGATTAGATTATTTGGATACTTTACCGATCGACGTAAATTAATCGACAACCTTTTCGAACGTCTGGCAAATATTTTAGATAAAGGCAGCATCCAACAAATTAGATTGACGCTTAAAAACATTAGAAGTGTTGAGCAAAACTGGTATGTAACCATCATCAGTTTTGTGTTTTTTCTTTTTGTAGCTACGACGTTGTTCACCGTCATTAAAAACTCTGTAGAGCAAGTTTGGAATGTTGGATATAAAGAAAGACGTGGGATTTTCTCTAATCTTGTAGAACGGGCCAAAGCTTTTACGGTTATTTTATTAGCCGGTCTCTTGTTTTTTATCGGCATACTTGCAGATAGCATTCAGGCTTTTCTAGGCTCATTTATTTCTGGAGGACTTTATGGCGTAGTCTTTTTTGCATCTGTTTTAAATCAAATTATTTTTGTCCTCATTGTTACGGCGTGGTTCTCGATACTATTTAGGTTTTTGACCAACGGCCGTCCAAGTTGGAAGAGCGCTCTTTATGGCGGTCTACTTACTGGATCTCTATTTACGATGGGAAAATACCTTCTTCGAATTTTACTTCCGCTAAGTAATATTGGCAACGTTTATGGTTCTGCCGGCAGTATTGTAGTTATTATGTTATTTGTATTTTATTCTTCGCTTATCTTTTATTTCGGCGCTTCTTTTGTGAAAGCGTTAAGCGATAAAAAAGAATTTCCAATTGAAGCTAAAAATGGATCTTACATCTATGAACAAACCGCAGTCGAGGTAGAATAACGAAAAAAAGGCTGCCTTGATGGGGCAGCCTTTTTAATGTAGACAATAAATGATTCATTAACCTTTCGCCTCGTCTATTGCTTGCTGTTCTTTTAACGCCTCAACCTTGTTTTTATCTCCAAAGTTATCTGTCTTATCTGCAAAATATTCCATAATGCTGCTGATGGTATCTAAATTATCGGCAATTCTCTGGTGAATATCTGGCAAATCGTTTTCTAATCTTTTATCAGCAAGGTCAAAATTGTCAACCTCTATCTTCCCGATTTTTTGAACCAGGGCTTGCTGCGTATTATGGAGATCTTCTAGCTCGCGAACAATTTTCTCCATCAACTCAAATTTCTTTAAAGTATCCATCGCTTTTGTTTTTTACTGTTAAATGTATCATATTAAACCCAAAACGAAGGTTTTTGTTTTTTTCCAAATGCTTTAATTTATTAGTTAGCTCTTTTCCAAATAACTAATTTTTTAGTTAAAACGTTATTTCTCATCAAAAAGTTAGCTTCTGGTGTGATCTTTGGCGTATGTAGCCTTGTTGCATTTGTTTAGTGGAAGCAATTTATATTTAATGGGCAATTGTTTGAATTGTATGAAATCCAAAAATGATCTTAAAATTCCGAGATATTTTCAATTACACCACCAAAAATTCGGTAAAATGCACAACTTACAAATTTCATATCTATGCGCACCTCAGCAAAAAGGATTAATGAAATTGGATTTGCCGCTACCTCTTTCCAATAAGTCTAGCTACGTATTTGCCAATAATATCAAACTCAACGTTTACGGAGTCGCCTTCTAAAATTTCTTCCATATTTGTATTTTCATAAGTGTATGGAATAACAAATACTGAAAATTCACCTTCGGTGGAATGCACTACCGTTAAGCTAATTCCATTGATACAAATAGAACCTTTTTCTACAGTAACGTTGCCCTGATTCGGATCATATTTAAAGCGAAATTCCCAACTGCCATCCAACTCGATTCGTTTAATACAAACCGCAGTTTGATCTACGTGACCTTGAACAATATGCCCATCTAATCGACCATTCATCTGCATGCAACGTTCCAAATTTACTTTACTGCCTACTTTCAACAGCCCTAAATTGGTTTTATTTAGCGTTTCGTCAATGGCCGTTACGGTATGGGTCGACTCATTTAGTGCAACTATCGTTAAGCAAACGCCGTTGTGCGCAACACTTTGGTCTATCTTTAGCGCGTCGCCAATTGCAGAAGCAATGGTAAATTGTACATTACTGTGTACTTTTTCAATGGCAGTAATGGAGCCAAGAGTTTCTATAATTCCGGTAAACATGTTATTTGGATGAAAACTTGTGGTATTTTTTTAATTTCTACGTCTATTTCTTAACCAATTAGACGACTGTGTTTTTGACTCGTTAACCGCAAATTTGTGTTCAGGTCCTTGATGGATTTTTGCAGCCATCACCGCAGCAATCATTGCTTCTAGTTCGTCGTACTCATTCAATGATGTTGCTGTAAAATACTTTCCTACAAATTGCGTATCAAAATTACCTGATCTAAAGGCCTCGTGACGCATCACAAAATTACCGAACGGTAAGGTGGTTTCTATCCCTGTAATCTCATATTCTGCGATGGCCCGAATCATTCTTTCAATTGCCTCTGCCCGATCGCTGGCGTACACAATCAGTTTAGCAATCATCGGATCGTAATAGATGGGTATTTCCATGCCTTGCTCAAAACCATCGTCAACCCGTACGCCAACACCCTTTGGAATTTTATAGGTTTTGAGTGTGCCAATGTCTGGGAGAAAATCTGTTTTTGGATCTTCTGCATACACCCTCAATTCTATGGCGTGACCAGTAATTTTTAGTGCCTCTTGAGTAAACGATAGCTTTTCACCACGCGCAATTTTAATCTGCTCTTTTACCAGATCTATGCCTGTAATCAATTCGGTAACCGGATGTTCTACCTGTAGGCGTGTATTCATTTCTAGAAAAAAGAAATTTAGATTATCATCTAGAATAAACTCAACGGTGCCAGCACCGACATAGTTGACTGCCTTTGCCACATCGACGGCGCATTTACCCATCTCTGCCCTTATTTCCGGAGTCAATACAGTAGACGGCGCTTCTTCTACCACTTTTTGGTGCCGACGCTGTATGGAGCATTCACGTTCAAAAAGATGTACAATGTTTCCATAATTATCGCCTAAAACTTGAATTTCGATGTGTCTTGGAGAGGTGACATAACGTTCTATAAAAACGGATCCGTCTCCAAAGGCAGATGTTGCTTCACTTGCAGCCAGATTCATCTGTTCTTCAAAATCTTCTGCCCGTTCTACGATGCGCATTCCTTTGCCCCCTCCACCTGCCGCAGCCTTAATTAAAATCGGAAAACCAACTTCGTTTGCTCTTTTCTTGGCTTCTGCAATGTCTGTTATCGCTTCTTCAGTGCCCGGTACCAGCGGGATATTGTGCTTTAAGGCGGCAGCTTTTGCCGCAAGTTTATTCCCCATTGTTTCCATGGCTGCAGCAGATGGCCCGATTAAAATCAAACCAGCTTCGGCTACACGCTTGGCAAAATTTGGATTCTCTGACAAGAAACCATAGCCCGGATGAATGGCTTCTGCACCAGTTTTTTTACATGCCTCAATCACTTTTTCGATAACGAGGTAACTTTGAGTAGAAGGAGCCGGACCAACGCAAATGGCTTCGTCGGCATACCGCACATGTAAGGCATTTCTATCAGCCTCAGAAAAAATAGCTACGGTAGCAATGCCCATTTCTTTTGCTGAACGCATAATCCGGAGTGCAATTTCTCCCCTATTTGCGATTAATATTTTAGTAATCTCTGGCATGTTAAATGAAAGCTAATGTCTATTTCAAGTGCTTTATGGTTTCCATCGCTTCGTCAATCATTACTTGGCTAATGTCTAAATGAGTAACCATTCTGATGGTCTTATCGTTTGTGGTACTACATAAAATTCCTTTGTCTTTAAATTTCTCAACGATTTTACCTGCCTCTCCCTTGGCAACCTCAAACAAAACAATATTCGTCTCGACAGGAACAACATGGTGCACATAATCAGCTTCCGAAAGTGCGTAAGCCAGCGTTTTTGCATGATGATGATCGTCTTTTAGCCTTTCAATATTATTGTCTAACGCATAAATGCCGGCCGCAGCCAGAAAACCTGCTTGTCTCATGCCGCCGCCAAATGCCTTTCTAATCTTCTTTGCTTTCTCAATTGTTGCTTTGTTTCCAAGCAATACAGACCCTACGGGCGCGCCTAATCCTTTAGATAAACAAATTGAAATGCCGTCGAAATATTGTCCATAATGATGTGCATCGTCACCTGTAGCAACAAGGGCATTAAAAATTCTTGCCCCGTCTAGATGAATTTTTAGTCCTTTTAAATTACATAAGTGATGTATCGGCGCAATTTGTGAGCACGTGTAACATTTGCCTCCCCCTTTGTTTACCGTATTCTCTAAAACTACCAAACTTGTGCTAGGATAATGAACATTTTCTTCATTAATCTCTGGCTCAATTAATTCTGGCGTCAAGATACCGCGTTCGCCATGCAACAATCTTACAGAACAAGCAGAATGATAAGCAATTCCCCCGACCTCATACCTATACACATGTGCTGTTTGATCGCAGATAACCTCATCCATCGGCTGGGTAAAACATTTGATGGCTATTTGGTTGGTCATAGTGCCACTCGGGCAGAATAACCCCGCCTCCATATTAAATAGTCGTGCTAATTTATGCTCCAAGGCTTGAACCGTCTCGTCCTCATTGTACACATCGTCGCCTACTTTTGCATGAAGCATGGCATCTAACATTCCTTCTGATGGCTTCGTGACGGTATCACTTCTAAAATCTATTGCTTTGCTCATTTTAGTATTGTGCTTTTATTTTTCGTAATTTAAAAAAGAGAAAGCTATTTGACGTCATTATTTTAGCTATTTTAGGACTTTGTTTAAAAAAAAATAATGCTTTCTTAAAAAATCGTATGTCCCACTTATAATTAAATTGTTAAAAAATTATTAAAAAAGCATTGTTAATTTAAGACTTTTTATACTTTTATCGCGCAAAACAAAAATAGAAAAACAATGATAGTAATTGCAGACGGAGGCTCCACCAAAACCAATTGGTGTTTGATCAATAAAGCGGGAAGAAAGATTTATTTCAATACAGAAGGTTATAATCCTTATTTCTCTAAAGAGGACTACATTGTTAAATCGTTAAATGAAACCCTTCCAGACCATCTAGAACGTGATAAACTGACCGAGGTTTACTATTACGGAGCAGGTTGTTCTACACCTACAAACGTTAAAATAGTGGCCGAGGCCATGAAAAAAGTCTTTACAAAGGCCGAGGTTTTTGTAGGTCATGATTTGTTGGCTTCTAGTCGCGCGTTACTTGGAGACCAACCTGGTTTCGCTGCAATACTAGGTACAGGCACCAATTCTTGCCTATACGATGGCATAGACATTACCATGAACATCGATTCGCTCGGATACTTTCTTGGCGATGAGGGCAGTGGCTGTTTTATTGGCAAGCGTATTTTGGGAGACTACATGAAAGGATACATGCCAAAAGGTTTACGTGAAGCATTTTATGATAATTATGCGTTAACAAACGAAGACATCTACGACCATATTTACAATAAGCCATTGCCAAATCGTTTTTGTGCAGGTTTTAGTAAATTTCTATATGATTTTAAAGACAACTATGAGGACTATGCCTTTAAAACAGTTGATTATGCGTTTACCGCCTTCTTCGAAAACTTAGTCGTCCATTATCCAAATTATAAAAACTATACGTTAAATTGTGTTGGATCCGTGGGTTACAGTTTCAGAGATATCTTAAGTATTGTTGCCGATAGATATGAAATGGGTATCGGAAAAATTATTAGGTCACCAATAGATGACTTGGTAGATTATCACCTAGAAATTGCGCCGAAGACCAACTTAGGTTAACGACTACAAGTAATGTTATTATTTGATGGCAGCTCAAAAAGAGCTGCCATCTTTTTTTTAGAATGCAATCTCTTTACCGAACAACTTGGCATATTTACGTTTATCAAAACGGTATAACGCAGCGGCACGATAAGAAACACCTTTTTGTTTTTCGTTGAGCTCTTTAAGTACTCCGAAGCTTGTAATTTTTTTTCTAAAATTTCTTTTATCTAACTTTTTGCCTAATACAAGTTCGTATACATGTTGTAACTGGGTGAGCGTAAACTTTTCTGGCAGCAATTCGAAAGCGATTGGTTGATGTTTTATTCGACGCTTAATTTTTTCTAAACCTTTATCATATATTTTTTGGTGATCAAAAGCCAATTTCGGAAGCTTACTAATAGGCATCCAATTGGCTTGTTTTGCGTAGCTGCTTCTCGGCACCACTTCTTTTTCGCCGCCCAACCTAATCAGGGCGTAATAGGCCAAGGTGATTACCCTACCTTGTGGGTGCCTACCTGGATCGCCAAAAGCGTAATATTGCTCCATATAAATGCCACTTAAACCAGTAAGCTCATATAAAATGCGTTCGGCAGACTGGTCTAGGCTTTCGTTGTGTCCAACTATGTTCCCGGGCAAGGCCCACCAATCTTTAAAAGGTTCTTCATTTCTTTCGATTAAGAGTATCTTAAGCTCTTTGCCATCGAAACCAAACAAGACGCAATCTATCGAAAATACAGAATCAAAATGGGGTAAAATCTGTTCCAAGTTACATTATTTAGTAGAGGATGTTAATTTGATAATTTTCAATATTAAGAAAAATAATTAGAAAAAAATTACTTAGTGTAAAAATTACACACTATATTCGTAGATTAGATGAACAAACAAATTAAGAATATAGCTGTATTAACCTCAGGCGGTGATGCGCCGGGAATGAACGCAGCGATAAGAGCGGTGGTACGCACCGGTATTTATAATGGCCTTAACGTGTTCGGTGTAATTCAAGGATATCAAGGGCTAATCACCAACAACATCAAACCAATGGATGCCCGCTCGGTAAGCAATATCTTACACCTCGGCGGCACCATCCTTAAAACTGCCCGCTGTTTGGAATTCAAAACGGAAGAAGGCATGGCAAAGGCTTATCAACACGTTAAAGAAAATAACATTGATGCACTTGTAACGATTGGTGGAGACGGAACTTTTACAGGAGCGAAGATCTTCTCAGAAAGGTATGGAATTAACGTAATTGGTATTCCTGGAACGATCGATAACGATTTGGCAGGATCTGATTTTACATTAGGTTATGATACCGCAATAAACACTGTGTTAGATGCGGTGGATAAAATTAGAGATACCGCCGACGCACACGATAGATTGTTTTTTGTAGAGGTGATGGGAAGAAATTCTGGTTGTATTGCCTTGCGCAGTGCCATTGCTAGCGGAGCAGAAGTTGTATTGCTGCCAGAAAGAGAAACGACGATTGACGATCTTATTAGAAAGTTAGAGCTAGGTGCTTCAACCAAAAAATCTTCAAGCATTGTTATTGTTTCTGAGGGACATAAAAAAGGTGGAGCTTTTGAAATGGCGCGACAGGTAAAGGAGCGTTTTACCCATTATGATACGAAGGTGACCATTTTGGGCCACCTGCAACGAGGCGGTAGTCCTAGTAGTTTCGATAGAATTTTGGGTAGCAGACTTGGTTTTGCAGCAGTTAACGCCCTCATAGCGGGAGAAACAGATAAAATGGCAGGGTTGATCGGGAACGAAGTGAAACTTACTAGCATTCACGACGCCATCACGACGCAAATAAACAAATTGGAACCAGATCTGTTAGAGATGACAGAGGTACTTTCTATTTAAGATGGTAGCAATTGTATACAGTGGATCTAAAACTGCCTTTTGGAAATTGACCAAAAACGGAATAGTAGTGGCTCATTGTAATACTACCGGCTTAAATCCTTGTTTTGTAGATCGCAAAACGATTTTACAAATCTTGAATAAAAAAGTGGCCTTGGTAAACCATGCAGAGGAAATTAAAAAGATATACTTTTTCGCTGCCGGCGCCTCCTCTCACGACAGGAAAGAAGAATTGGCAAATACACTTTCTTCATTCTTCAAATTTAGCAAGGTCATTGTAGAGGATGACCTCTTTGGTGCTGCTAAAGCTGTTTGTTTTGATAAAACCGGAATTGTGGGGATGATTGGAAATGGCGCAAATTGTGCGTATTTCGATGGGAAAAAACCAATAAAAAATAACTTCGGTTTAGGTTATATTTTGGGCGATGAAGGTTCTGCCAATTACTTAGGGAAAATGTTGCTGAAAAATCATTTGACGAAAAAACTGCCACAGGATCTTGAAACAAAATTTAACAGCGCCTACGGCTTAGATCGTCCACAAATTTTAGAAAAAATATACAATAAGCCACAGGCAAATAATTTTTTAAGTTCTTTTTTTGATTTCATTCTTCAGCACAAAGATCATGGCTACATTATTGGGCTGGTGGACGAAGGATTTGAAAAGTATTTAAAAAAGTACACGATTCCCATGGCATTAAAATATAAAGACGAGGAACTACATTTCGTGGGTATTGTAGCTTCTGAGTTTGAAGAGCGGTTAAGAGTTGCTGCCGCTAAACATCAGTTAACGATAAAAACAATTATCAAAGAACCCATTCATAATTTATTAAAACATTTCACTAATTAGAAAAAAATGAGCAAAATTGGAATAAACGGCTTTGGCCGTATCGGCCGCCTGGTTTTTAGGGCAGCATTAAAAAGAGGTTTGGATATTGTTGCGATTAACGATTTAATTGAGCCTGATTATATGGCTTATATGTTGAAATATGATACGACGCACGGAAAATTCGAAGGAACTGTTGAAGTGAAAGATGGCCATCTAGTTGTTAATGGTAAAACAATTCGGGTTACTGCAGAAAAAAATCCAGCTGATCTTAAATGGGATGAGGTTGGAGTAGAAGTGGTCATAGAATCTACTGGTTTATTTTTAACAAGAGAAGCTGCAGAAAAGCACCTTGCAGCTGGCGCTAAAAAAGTAGTCCTTTCAGCTCCTGCAAAAGATGATAGCATCCCTACTTACGTAATGGGTGTAAATCATAATAAATTGTCTGCAGAACAGACTATAGTTTCAAATGCATCTTGTACCACCAATTGTTTGGCTCCTATTGCCAAAGTGTTAAACGATAATTGGGGAATTGCAGAAGGGTTAATGAGTACTGTGCATGCGGTTACGGCCACTCAAAAAACTGTTGATGGCCCGTCTCACAAAGATTGGAGAGGTGGTCGTGGTGGTTTCTCAAACATTATCCCATCATCTACAGGCGCGGCAAAAGCAGTGACCCTTGTAATTCCAGAACTTAAAGGAAAACTAACAGGCATGGCTTTCAGGGTTCCTGTTGCTGATGTATCTGTAGTTGATTTAACCGTTAAACTAGAAAAACCTGCAACCTACCAAGAGATTAAAGATGCAATGAAGAAAGCATCTGAAGAAGGCGATTTAAAAGGTGTGTTGGGATACACTGAGGATGAGGTTGTGTCTAGCGATTTTATCGGAGATGATCGCGCGTCGATCTTCGACGCCGGTGCAGGTATTGCCTTAAATGATCATTTTGTAAAAGTGGTTTCTTGGTATGACAATGAATGGGGATATTCTTCTGCATTGGCAAAATTTGTGGAATATTATTCTAATCTTAAGTAAAATAAGATAAAAAGAATTAAATTTTAAGAAAAGGCAACGTTTTTATGCGTTGCCTTTTTTTTATGCAAAAAACACGATATTTAGACCCGAAAATAGGTTAAAAAAATAAAAATTTGAGATTATGATCAAATATTTCAAAAAAAAACTTTATTTAACATTAAATTAACATAAAAATATAATTTTATGTTAATAATACGTTTATTGCAATCATTTTTCTAACCATTTTAACAAAATTTAACTTTTTTTGTATAACAGCGAGCTAAATTGAATATTTTGTTCACTTTACATTCATTTCAGTGGTTAAAACACCATATAAATCTAAAATGACAAAATTAATACACTTTTTTTATTAGTGTAATTTGTACACTAAGAAAAGTTATCTATATTTGCAGTATGGTAATCGGAAGTGATTATCTTTTGAATAAGAAAAACACAACAGCGACAAACTTTTAAAAAAGTTTATTGTTAAAGACAAAGCCTGGCTCATAACAGGTTTATATTTGGTTAGAAAAAAAAGAAGGTGCTCGGATGAGACCTTCTTTTTCTGTTTAAAGGCTATACAAAGAAAAGAAGCTATTGAAGAGCTAATTTTAGGTCAATCACCAATATGGATTTAGTTGGCAATTTACTTTTACATCAACTAGTTTAAAAATCTATGATTCTTGAGCCTTAGTTTTAATTATTTAAATATAGAACTCGAACCAGCTGTAAACGCTTCCAAATTAAGAAGCGAAGAAATAAATAACATTTGTAATGACTGCATGAGCATTTATGTCTAAATACCTTGAAATGTGTTGAGTGGAGAAGCTTAAATTTGTTTCGTAGTGATGCAAATATCAGTTCACCATATGCATTTTTTTAACGTCTCGCTATTCTAATGGGCATTTTATTTTTAGAGTATCATTAAATGCTATGATTGATTTGCAATCTCAAACACATCGCTAAACATATTTTACGCTATAGTGTTATTTTACTTGCTATCACATCAGTTCCCGGTTAATTTAAGGTTATTTTAGCGCTATTTTTAAAAAGAATATTAAACGGAGTTAACAAGCGTTTCACAGGGGATTTACAGGAAGACGCCCGTGTTATGCCCCTGTTATCTCCCTATAAAGCCCCTATTTGACCCCTGTTATTATTAATTAAACTTAAAGGAAGTATAGCGCATTTTTAAAGATGTAGTAAACTTACCCAGTATTTCTTCCTGATAAATATCCTAGATACATCACATCAAAAGAGTGTTCGTTAAATGATGTCCATACTTAAAAATTAGCAAAAAAACCAAGATTGGTTTAAAGTCTAATCTCTTTTAAGGAAGCGCTCAAATAAACCTTCTTGAATTGAAATACATAGGTAGATTTTTAGATTAATAATTATTTGGGCGCTTTAACACGCCATCCGCTGTATTTTTTGGGTAGAAAAAGCCCAAAAAGATGCCGCTGCTGTCGTTAGCGCAAAAAGTCTGAGCGCTGCGTTAAGGATTGCAGCGGAAATCCTGCTTACAAGGATTGGAACGGAAAGCGCGACCCTCTCAAGGGAAACGCCCAAAATCCCTAAAATATTTTATTTTTTCAAACAGTTTGATCATTATTTGGGCGCTTTTACACGCTGTTCATTATATCTCTAATTGGCTTTAATAGGCCAATTAAAAGATGCCATTCCCATCGTTAGCGCACCTCTCATTTCGGCTATTTTGCGTTAGCGAGTGCAGAGGAAATCCTTTTTGCGAGGAACGAACAAAAAGATTGCAACGGAAAGCGCGACCCTCTTCAGGAGAACGCCTAAATTATAAAAATAGAATTTATAACCTAGCTCGACTTATTCTATTGATGATTATTTGGGCGCTTTTACACGCTGTTCATTGTATCTTTAATTGGCTTTAAGGTGCCAATTAAAAATGCCATTCCCATCGTTAGCGCTTTTTGGCCGGAGGGATGTTTTGCGTTGGGTTGCACCGGAAATCCTTTCTACGAGGAAGGAGTGAAAAGATTGCAGCAGAAAGCCCGACCCCTTTTCGGGGGGAAAGCCCCAAAACTTTCTTAAAATAGTTGAATTTTGTATGAAAGAAGACAAGAGGATTTCTGGAAGTAAATTTAAAAGGTAGGTAGCGATCTCTGAAATATCCGCCGGCTATCCCTGAAAATCCACCTCCCAATCATTCAAAATTAATCGTTCCGCTGATTTGTTTTAAAGTAACTTCAGCGACCTTCGCCTGATATTGAGTTTCTAAAGAACGGTTCTTAGCATCTATCGCATTACGCTGTGCCTCTCGTAATTCTAGGGGCGCAATACTGCCCAATCGATATTTCGCCAACGTTATGTCGAGATTTTCATTGGCAATTTCTACATTATTTTTCTCCACCGCCACCAACCCCAGATACGTGCGATAATTTTGATAGGCTAAAGCAAGCTGACTATTTACGTCTTGCTTTGTTTTCTCAAAGGAAAAACTAGAGGATTCAATTTCTATTTTCGCATTGCGCTCATTTAGATTTTGCAAAAAACCATTAAAAATATTTAAGCTCGCAGTAAGGCCATAATTAAACCCTTTCGCCCGCAAACCAGTGTTAAAACCTGTTGGCGTACTGCTTCTGTTTATGTCGTAACCACCATTAAGACTAATTTTTGGGAACCGGTCTCCCTTCAATTCTTTCAGACTTAGTTCAGCGACTTTTTTGGCTAAAAAAGCATTTTGTAAATCTGGGTTTAACTTTTCGGTTGCCTTCTGAAGATCTACATACGCTAAGCCTAATTCCATCACAATTTCATTTGCAACCTGAAATTTGATGGTCGCCTCTCGTGCCATGAGCTGATTTAAATTAATCATGTAGGTGTTAAGCAAATTTAGTTGCTGCAGATAGGTGGAAGTATCTGTATTATAATCTACCTGAGCCGCTAATAAATCTAATTTTGAGCCTCTGCCAAGTTCAAGCTTGTTTTTTGCGATGGATACTCGAAGTTTAGAGATGTCTATCGAGGTATCGGCTGCAATGACCAATTGTTGTTGCTTGGCCATTTGATAGTAAGCGTTGATTACGTTTGACACCGTTGTAAGTATTTGCGCTTTTGCGACCGCTTGGCCTTGCTGTTCTAATACCTTTAACTTGTCGTAAGTAGCGAACATTCTAAATCCATCGAATACTGTCCAGTCCAGCCCCACTCCATAGGACAAATTTGTACTTTTTGCACCGTTGGTTACTTTCTCTGTGCCACTTTGTTGCGTCTGCACAGCATTTTGGCGATTTCCGCCGGTTGTAAAATTTCCTGCCACAGCGGGCAGCATTCCAGCATTTCCTGGACTCACATTATTTTGGGCAATTGCCAAATCATTTTTAATCAATTTAATATCGTAATTATTGTGCAAGGCAATGGTAATGGCTTGCTGTAGGCTAAGTATTTCTTGGGCAGATGCCAATTGAGCAAATGCAATCAACCACAAGGCGACAATATAGCTGGCTGTTTTCATTTTAATCTTTTTGATTGTTTGACGCTGTGTCTGTTGCTTCGATCGCTTCCAAATCTGCATTTGTCTTGTGTTCCTTACTCCAGAACGAATAAATGGCAGGAATTACAAATAAGGTTAAAATTAAAGAAAACAAGGTTCCGCCGATGATTACAGTGCCCATACTCATTCTACTTTTTGCCGCAGCTCCCAGCGCCAATGCGATTGGCAAAGCGCCAATAGAAATCGCCAAACTTGTCATTAATATTGGGCGTAAACGCGATACAGCTGCTTCTCTAATGGCGTTGTGGACGGAAGCTCCCTTTTCCTTTAGCTGATTGGCAAACTCTACGATTAGAATTCCATTTTTGGTTACTAGCCCAATGAGCATAATGGTTCCTATCTGGCTAAATATATTCCAGCTCTGGCCACACAACCATAACGATAGAAATGCGCCTGCAACTGCCATCGGCACGGTTAGTATAATGATAATGGGATCTTTAAAACTCTCAAATTGTGCCGCTAAAATCAAATAAACTAACAGCAAAGCTAGTCCAAATGCAAATAAAGTATTCGAAGAACTTTCTCTAAAATCTCTAGACTCACCGCCTAAATCTGTAGAAAAAGTTTCGTCTAATACCTTTTTAGAAATTCTGTCCATCGCATCTATTCCATCACCAATACTTTTGCCAGGCGCCAATCCTGCGGATACGGTAGCGGAAATGAAACGGTTGTTGCGATAAAGTTGCGGTGGACGACTTTTTTCTTCAGCCTTAACCAAATTATCCATCTGGATGAGCTGCCCTTTATCATTTCTTACGTATAAGGAACTTAGGTCTAATGGCGCTTTTCTATTATTTACTTCAAATTGTCCAATAACCTGATACTGTTTCCCATTCATGTAGAAATAAGAAAAACGCTGTCCGCTTAAACCAAGTTGAAGAGTTGATGCAATGTCTGCCACCGAAACATCCAAATTTTTTGCTTTTTCTCTGTTTATGGTTAAGTCTAGTTCTGGTTTGTTAAATTTTAAGTTTACATCCGAAACTGAAAAGGTCGGATCGTTTGCCACTTCGTCCATAAATGCCGGTACTTTTTGCTGCAGCTTAGTAAAGTTTTGTGCTTGGATAATGTAGTTGATTGGCAAACCTGCGCGTTTTCCAACTGAAATAGTTGGCTGTTGACTTACAATTACTTTAGCTTCTGTATAGCTTTTGGTGATCTTGGTTAATTTATCAGCAATTTCTTTTTGAGAACGCGCCCGATCTGAAGGATCTATTAAAGCCATGCGTACATAACCCGAATTTGTAGAACCAGAACCCCCAAAATTAGGGGAGGTAATGGTGATGTTGACCTTCTTCTCTGGAACAGAATCATCAATAAGCTTAATCATCTGATCCATAAACTTATCAGTATAGGCAAATGTAGCTCCTTCTGGCTCTGTTATATTCATGTTAATGGAACTCCTATCATCGTAAGGCGCGGTTTCTTTTGGCAGAATCTTCCAAAATAACCCTATAAAACCAACACACACCACCAAGATCGGAATGGCAAGCCAACGTTTGTTTAAGAACTTATTCAAATTACGTTGATAGCTGTCATTGAGTTTGACAAAGTAGGGTTCCGTTAAATCATAAAATTTTGATTTTTTATGACCGCCTTTTTTCATCAAATAAGCGTTAAGCATCGGCGTTAATGTTAAAGAAACAAAGGCCGAAATAAGCACCGCAGCGCCAATTACTACCCCAAACTCCCTAAACAATCTGCCTACAAAACCCTGTAAGAAAATAACCGGTAAAAACACTGCTGCTAACGTTATGGATATCGAAATTACTGCAACGAATATTTCGTTAGATCCTAAAATGGCGGCTTCGATTGGACTGTAGCCCTCTTCCACTTTCTTAAATATATTTTCAGTCACTACAATCCCATCATCAACAACCAAACCTGTAGCTAGCACAATGGCCAATAAACTTAACACGTTTATCGAATAGCCAAAAATATACATAATAAAAAATGTCGCAATAAGCGAAACAGGTATGTCGATTAAGGGTCTAAAAGCGATGGCCCAATCCCTAAAAAAGAGGTAAATAATTAATATTACCAAAATTAAAGATATGAGAATTGTTTCGGAAACCTCAGTGATCGAAGCTTGAATAAATTTGGTGTTGTCTATAGAAACATTTAATTTAATGTCGCTAGGCATATCTGCCTTTAACTTATCGAAGCGTTTGTAAAACGCTTTAGTAATGTCTAAATAATTAGCACCAGGTTGTGGAATAATAGCGACTGCAACCATCGGCTTTCCAGATTCCTTTAAAATAGTTTCTTCATTTTCAGATCCCAATTCGGCATAACCAACATCACCTAACTTAACTACATTATCACTGTCTTTCTTTAAAATGAGGTTGTTAAATTCGTCTGCAGTTGTAAGCTTTCCTAGTGTATTAATTGTCAATTCAGTACTTGCGCCTGTTAATTTTCCAGAAGGTAATTCCAAATTTTCATTGCCTAAAGCGGTAACAATATCTTGCGAGGTCAATCCGTAACTCGACATTTTGTCTGGGTCGATGCGAATGCGCATGGCATACTTTCGTTGGCCCTGAATTTGAACACTACTAACGCCCGGAATGGTTTGAATTCTATCTACCACCACGTTCTCTGCAAAGTCGCTTAAGTCTTGTACGGTTCTTTTGTCGCTTTGTATCGTCATCGATAAAATCGCATCAGAATTGGCGTCGGCCTTGCTTACGGTTGGCAGGCCATCAATATCCTTTGGTAATTGTCTTGCTGCTTGCGATACCTTGTCACGAACATCGTTTGCAGCCTCATCAATATTTTTTCCTAAATCAAATTCTATGCTAATGCTACTCGCCCCTTGGTTGCTGGTAGAAGAGATATTCCTAATTCCATCAATGGCATTTATAGATTTCTCTAGCGGTTCAGTAATTTGAGATTCGATAATGTCTGAATTTGCCCCGGGATAAGAAGTGCGTACAGAAATAACCGTGGGATCTGTTGAAGGATATTCTCGCACACCCAAAAAGGAATAGCCGATAATGCCAAATAACATAATCACCAAGTTCATTACTATGGCTAGAACCGGGCGCTTTATGCTGATGGTCGAGATGCTCATATATCGGTATTGGAGGTTATTTTAACTTTTACCGGAACGTCATTCTTTAAAGACAATATGCCTGTGGTTAGTACCGTATCTCCTGCAATCAATCCTTTGGTAATTAAAATTTTTCTTGAGGTGCGAATGCCAGCTTCTACTTTTATCTGCTGTGCTTTACCGTTTCTGCTAACAAAGACCGTTTTACCATCTAACACCGGCACAATTGCTTCTGTTGGCACTAGAATAGCGTTTTTCAGCGTGTTTAAATTCACCTTTACTTGTGCAAAAGAACCAGGCAGTAGTTTTCCATCTGGGTTTGATGCTAGTGCTTTAATAGAAAGTGTGCGGGTTTGAGTATTGATACCAGGCTCTATGGCATAAACTTTTCCAGAAAAAGTATCATTACTTGCGGCTGTAGAAAGGCTAATTATGGAGTTCAAACCAATTAGTTCTACATACTTTTCTGGTACAGCAAAGGTAATTTTAACGGGGTTTACGCTTAGCAAATTGGCAATTTCGGTGGCTGGTGTCACATAACCACCCGCAGAGATGGAACGAAGACCAATTCTTCCACTAAATGGTGCATAAATCTCCGTTTTTGCGAGTTGGGCTTTGATCAATTGGCTTTGCGCTTTTAAAGATTGTAGATCTGCCAAGGCAGCATCGTACTCCTCCCGACTGATGGCCCCCTTCGCCAACAACTGTTTAGCCCTATTTTCTGTAGTCGCAGACAATGTCTCTTTTGTTCTTGCTTCTCTTAATTGCGCTTGGACATCACGATCATTTATCTTAACCAATAAAGCACCTTTTTTCACATAGCCACCTTCTTTAAAATTTATTTGGGTAACCAATCCAGAAACTTCGCTATGTAAAGTTACCGCCTCATTGGCATCTACACTGCCACTAACTTCTATTTTATTGTTAAAATCAATAGGCTTAACCAACACGCCTTCGATGGCTAACGCACTGCTTTTTACATGTTCCTGTTTTCCCTTTACGCCACTACTAATCTTTTTGTTTTCACTAACACGATAATAAATAAGGTAGGCCAGACCTATGACAAGCAGTGTATAGAAAATATACCTTTTCTTCATTTGAGTTTCTTTATCATATTCTTCCGTTAAACCTATTCTGATTACGCGCACTAATGATTGAATGTAGCGCCAATCCAAAAATATATATTTGTTTTGTTTTTAGGCGATGATGTAGTAACGATGTTACAGCTTGTTGCTTTTTGCGCCAAACGCTTGTCCGTTTGAAGTTTGGCCATTCAAAAATAACTTTGGGGCTTCGCAACCGATGACTTTTATTTGTCTTGGTTTTAATTTTATCTTATTGAATTATCAGCGCTCTTACGCCCTATTATATGCAGAGAGCGCGTGTGCATAGTGCGTTCAATTAAGGGCTATTGCTACAACTTTTTGCTTTTTTTAAGTGTAATTATAACCAATCCATCATAATCCTTTGGCGAGTATTTGGCAATTTCATTTTTATCTTTGTATACATGGATCGCTTCAATATCATTTGGACTTAAGTTCTTGAACTCAGCCTCTGAAATGATGCTATTGTCGAGCACAAACAACACCGGTTTGAGGACATGCCCCATTGAAAATTTCGCCAATTTTCTGTTCGTTAAATTGGCGATTAAATCTTCTTTTCCGATTCTTTCCGCAGCATCGGGTTTAACAAACCTTCCCATAAAAAGAATCGACTTCGATTTATTGTCAATGACAAAAAATAAAAAAGGATGATCTGCATTGAAAATTTTATAAGATGGCAATCCGCTCAGCAATGTAGACGCAGCGGTAGAGGTAGCTGCCTCAGTTTTTTCTTCATCTAATTCGATAACGGCCTTGTGAAATACTTTTCCAAGCATTAAAGGGGTTTCTGTCATTCCATAGAAATCCGCTTCGCTAGTAAAAGCGGAGGCTAAACCTGCCTTTTCTAATACGCCGCTAAGCTCTAAACTCGATGACAATTTAATTTTCGGAAAGGAAAGCGACACACTTGTCTTATTTGAACTGTCTAGCACACCACTTAGAAAATCAGCATCCAACTTTTGCTCTATCGCCTCTAATCCAAAAAGCGCTTTAGGGAGCATAATACAAAAGCTCAAATCCGAATCTTGATAGGATTTTGACATAAACTGAAACTGACCGTTTTCAAAATATCGAACACTTTCGGTCATTTTCATAAAATCGACTTTATATTGATTTTCGACATCGCTAAAAAATGGTGAGGAAACAGTTTGTTTTTTATCAAACTTATTTAGCCATTGTCCCTTAAAGTAAACTGCATTTAGTAAAAGCATCTTGGTGCTCGGATTTAGATCATCGGCAGTTATAATTTCACTGATCTTTTTGTGAGTACGCTCGTCAACCCATCCATTGATTGAAGAAACTGCAGACGCTGGGTTTGCAAAATTCACTTGCTTAAAATCTGAGGAATATTTGTCAGAAATGGTTTTTACGTATGCATCTTTTACATGCATTTTTTTATCCAGCCAAATGGCATTATAAATTTTGACGGTACCGCCGCTATCTGTTTTAGCCAAAAATTGTTGGAGATAGACCCTTTTGTTGGTGTCTGCATTTTTCAAATGCAGCACCTTCTCAAACGCCGCTTTTGTATCATTCTTTGCGCCTTCATAGGCCATCATAAGTACAGCGTAAGTACTTAACGGAGATAAAACAATATTTTTATGGTTGATTTTTGCTTGCCGATACAACTCAAGCGAATAGCTATTTAAGCCATTGCTGTCTGTCGTTTGCGCACTCAGCGGTCCGACATTAAAAAAAACGAAATAACTAAAGAGGACAACGAAGGTTTTAAAATTCATACCGTTAAGTTTAGCTAGTTATCAAAATCATGCCGAATCCGCGGTAGGTTTAAAAGGTAAATAAGTGACATGTATTTTATCAAATATAAATATTTATAAAAAATTAAAAGGCACGATAATTAAAAAAGTCATTTCGTTTATACTCAACAAAAAGTTTATAAAACATTGTTTGCCTATTTAGAATATGGCGCAATACGAAGTGATGATGGAGCAAATTTACCAATCCTCAGACCGAAAAATGACCAATGATTTAAGTTAGGGATGCAAATCGCTTTTTAACGAAAGCTGTTCGTAGGCATACGCAATATGGCGAACAGCGAACTAGGTTTAACAAATCTTACCTTATCAAAATTCCAACACGTGCTTTGAAAGATTGTCGGATGTCATGTAATAAAAAATCCCCAACAAAATTGAGGATTTAATTTTAAGAATAATTATGGAACGGCTTTAGATTTATTAGTGACTGCCACTAATTTTTATCTTCTTGCCACAGACCGGTAACTTTACTCACTTCCTGGTAATTGTTTAGGTTAATGTGATTGGCCAACATAAAGGTTCCAAGCTTCCCGCTAACGGCTACGATTTTAATTTTATAAGTTCCTATATTGAAATTCTGCAAGCTAGGAATCGTGGCTGTTTTATCTCGTTGTACAAAGAAATAATGGAGCTTTACACTTCCAGGAAATGTTTCAAAAGCAATGTTGTAGTCAAAACTTCCGCCAAACGCTGTAAACTGAAAAGGAAGCGGTACCCAATTGTTGGCGTTACGAATAATGTCGGGTACAAAATAGGCGAGTACCATCCCATTGTCAAGCACATCTTGCGTAATAGCATTATTGGCTCGGATATAATACCTACTAAAGTAAAATGTGGTATTAGATGGACTAGTATTTAATCCATATTGCGAATTCCAGAGCCAGTCGGAAGAAGTTAGCGTGAATACATCTGTTTTTACATTTGCATTGCCTTCGGGGCCTTGAGCACCTGTAGGGCCACGTAAACTTACGGGAACCCCCCACCCAGCTGACGTTTTGGGTCCGTAAAGCAAATAAGAGGTACTGTTTAGGTAGAAGTCGCCATTGGCACCCAAGGAGGTAGCAGGCACCACGCTCCCTTTGTAGATCTGACTCCCTGCTGCTCCTTTTGCCCCTGAAGCGCCTTTTAGGGATAAGCCAGTTCCCCATCCGCTCGCTGTTTTTGGCCCGTATAATAAGGCTGTAGTTTTATCTAAATAGAAGTCGCCTACGTTGCCCGTGCCAGCAGCCGGCACGGTAGTGCCGCTGTAAATAATACTGCCGCTCTGCCCATTGCTGCCTATTGGTCCGGCTGGCCCAACAGGTCCTTGTGTTCCTTCTGGGCCTGTTGGCCCAACAGCACCATCTTTGCCACATGCGGCTAAAAACAAAATTGCAATGAGTGCGGTAATGTAAAAACTAGTCTTTTTCATAAATACTATTTATTTTAAATTGTTGAGTTTGATTCTTTTTAATTCCCTCTTTTAGCGCAATATTTTTTAAACCTGGATTGCAACTAGGCAGATCCAAGCGGTGATTCAAAAGATCATCCGCTCATCCATGCTTAAAGGCTAGCACCAATGACAGTTCTAGTATCCAAGGTTATTTACGTGCTAAATTAGTTGCTCACTTTTCTAAAACATAGTATAAAAACGACATTTGATTATTTTATTTAAAAAAAATATGGTCTTCTAGCAAGGGTAGCCTAATCTTTTGGCTGTCAGCACGAAATGGGCTTAGTTCCTCTTTTTTAAGGCTTTTTTTTGTAGTTTTATGTGGTTTATTCAGTAGCTCGCTTGGATTATGATTCATTCAGTTTTTCTCCCTCATCCATCATTGCGGGAGTTTGTAGACAACATCACGGTAACTTCATTTGATTTTACGGTGGAAAAGGAAATTTCTCCCATATACACCTTCGTGCCAACACATACTCGTTTTTTATGTTTCTATTTAGAAGACAAGGTTCTGGTGAAAAAGCATGGGGAAGATTTTAAATTAAAGCCGCGTTCGATGATCATTGGGCCGCAGACAACTCCCGTTACACTCGATTTAGGGCGTAAACATCAAGATGTTGTGGTTTGTCTTAAGCCGAGCGGAATGTTTAGGCTTTTGGGCATACCTTTACACACCATTGTAGATAAGGATTATGATGCTCGATTAATTTTAGGGCCTGAGGTAGATGAAGTGATCGATCAATTAAGTAGTGCAAAGACAGATGAGCTGAAAAATCAAGTCATCCAAAAATATTTGATGGGCAAGTTGGACTCTTTACAAAAGGCCTTGCCTTTCGACCTGGCAATGTTAGCACTTGTAAAAAACACCGGAAATTTACGCATTGAATCTGTGGCAAAAAGCGCTTGCCTTTCATTAAAACAATTTGAGAGAGCATCTTTAAACCGCATCGGCATTTCTCCCAAACTCTACAGTAGAATGATCAGATTCTCTTATGCCTACAAGTTAAAGGAGTTGTTTCCGCATAGATCTTGGTCTAGCATTACCTATCAATGTGGATATTTTGATCAAATGCACCTCATTAGAGATTTCAAGTTTTTTACAGGGTTTACTCCAGGTTGTCTTACAGAAACAGAAATCATTAATTCCGTTCGTTTTAGAACCTTGGAAGATGTATTTCTGTAAGTCTACAGTTTAAAATAGTTATACCAACTGATTATTTGGTTGTAAGCCAGCGACATACTACTAATTTAGAAAAAACAACCCTTACTGCTCAAAGAAAGCAAACTAATTGCTTCCTACCTATTTTCGGGATGGCTTGGAGGTGTTTCTTTGTCGAAATTGCAAATGCCGCTTTAACAAAAATTCGACCTGCACCTGCGGAATGTGTCGAATAGCGTTCCATAAAAAAATCCCTAACTTCTGCTGGGGATTTGATTTTTAAATAGATTTAAGGAGTACAACGTTTGTCCTCGAAGCATTCAAATTTTTACATGGTTGGGTAATCCGTGTAGCCCTTTGATCCAGGAGTGTAAAATGTATTCATATCTGGCGCATTTAATTCAGCGTCGGCTTTAAAACGGGCCAACAAATCCGGATTTGCCAAGTAAGGTCTCCCGAATGCGATTAGATCTGCTGTCTTTTCTTCTAAGGCTTTCTCTGCAGAATCTTTGTCGAAATTACCGCAAAGAATTAATGTTCCGTGGAAAGTTTTACGCACATCTTCAAGCACTTCTTTTGGTAGCTTTGTAGACCCCATAGCAGAATGATCTAACAAATGAACGTATGCAAGTCCAATTTTGTTGATTTCTTCAGCAATGTAATGATAGGTTTTTGCCATTTCTTGGTAAGGCTTCATGTCGTTAAACGCACCATTTGGAGACAACCGAAGGCCGACTTTTTCTACACCAATTGCGCTAACTGCTTGACGCATAATTTCTAACAAAAAATTTGCCCTATTTTCTATGCTTCCGCCAAATTCATCTGTCCTGGTGTTGCTATCAGGATTAAGAAATTGCTCAATTAGATAACCATTCGCGCCGTGTATTTCTACACCATCAAAACCTGCTTCAACAGCGAGTTCGGCCGCAGTTACATATTCTTTGATCGCCTCCTTCACTTCCGCGTTGGTCATTGCTCTAGGCGTATCGTTCTTTTTCATTCCTTCGGCATCCGTATACATTTCCCCGTCGGCAGCAACGGCTGATGGCGCTAAAATCTCTGCTCCTTTTGGTAGGTTTAGATGATGGCCAATCCTTCCGCAATGCATCAATTGTAAAAATATCTTTCCACCCTTGGCATGAACTTCGTCAGTTACCAATTTCCAACCATCCACCTGTTGTTGGTTATACAAACCAGGGATACGAGGATAACCAATTCCGTTTGGCGATGGAGAAGTACCTTCTGTTATGATTAATCCCGCTTCTGCACGCTGACCGTAATACGTGGCCATTAGCTTGTTCGGTGTGTTTTCTTCCTCTGCCCTAGAGCGAGTCATTGGTGCCATTACTGCGCGGTTTCTTAAGCATAATTTGTCTGAGTTGTATGCCTCGAATAATAAATTTTCCATTTTTTGCTATAATTGTTTGCTCACATATACTTCAAAACTGAAGAAAATGTTTGCCAACAAAAATCTCTAAATCCTGATTCGTTTGATTATGTGATTGGTGTGATTAAAAAATAATTGCAAGTCAGAAACGGGATAACATCAAGTCGCTTCCTCCTGCGCTTTCCAAGTGGTTGGGACAAGCAGACCAAAGTCTATCGGTAAATTTGCAAGGCGTTTCGACGCGCTCAACGTGACACCTTAGAAACGGGCCACAGGACGCGTGAAATTATTAAAAGACAAAAAATTAAAAATGCCCTTTTACCGGAGTTTGCTTTGCGCCTACGAAAGATTCCGAACAGCGGGAGAAATATCTGCTTTAGTGTTTGCGCAACAAATTGAAAACTAACTCTGTTCTGCAACAGGGATGGAAATTAAAACTTTGAGTGGAGGAAAGCGGGGGTGGATTAAAAGTTTGTCCGCAGGGCCGTAGCGAAAGCGAAGTAATGCACAGCCCGGCCGTTGCCCAAAAAATAGAAAGAATTTGAATTTTGAACTTACTGAATAAGATGGTGTTAACCAAGAAGTTGATCCAGTCAAAGCATAGAGATAACGACTACTTCTGATAAACCTAAGCAGGAAATTCCAGTTCAAATTTCGTTGCAATCTCTTTCAAATCTGCAACTACCGCATCTACAATGGGAATTCCAGTTTTAGCACGTTCTTGCTCGGCCGCATATTCCGGTTCTCCAGGGATGATTACAGGTTTGTCTGGATCAATGCTTTTTGCTGATTTAAATCTTTGGATCCAATTGTCTAGGTGATTCTTGAAATCTGCTGTTGGCCTGAATCCATCTACCCTCATCGCCCCAAAAAAATGACCGATTCCCTCGCCAACAGGATCTGATGGCGGGTCTAAAAAAGCCACAAACGGAGGAACCCAAGGACCATAATTTGCGCCAGAAAGCACCGCAGATAAAATATCTACTGTTGCGCCAAGCCCATATCCTTTATGACTTCCATGTTCCTTATCGCTTCCCAGCGGCAACAAAGCGCCGCCATCATGCAATTCGTTTGGATTCTTCGATGCATTTCCTTCCTTGGTTTGCACCCATCCCGACGGCAACTCGGCATTGGCCCGTTGAGCGATTTCTAATTTGCCATTTGCAGCTGCAGAAGTTGCCATATCTACCACCACAGGCGGATATTTCCCTGCAGGAAACGCATAACACATTGGGTTTGTCCCGAGCAACCGTTCTGTGGTAAAAGTTGGTGCCACCAAAGGACTCGCATTAGTCATGCTGATGCCGATCATGTCTTTTGCAACAGCTTTTAAAGCGTGGTAACCGGCAATGCCGAAATGATTTGAATTTTTTACAGCAACCCATCCGCTTCCATACTTCTCGGCTTTTGCTATAGCCAAGTCCATGGCAAATGGCGCAACAACAAGGCCGAGTCCTGAGTCGCCATCAATTGTGGCGGTGGTTGGTGTTTCGTGTACTATTTTGACATTCGGTTTGGTATTTATTCTGCCTTTTTCCCATAGACGCACGTAGCCCTTTAAACGCGCTACGCCGTGCGAATCGATTCCACGTAAATCTGATTTCAATAAGACATCGGCAGCTAAAATCGCATGTTCCGTCGAACAACCCATTTGTATAAAAACTTTTTGGGTAAAAGCCCTGAGTTTAGCTTCGGTAACTGTGGTCATATTATTTTGTGGTCTTATCGATGAAAAAACTGAAAGGATTTGGATACTTTACGGCAACAATAAGGTAAAGTCTCCACCAAGGGGTTCGAAATTTTCTATCAAGGTAGATAAAAAATCCTCCCCGTAGTTGACATACATCGGCGCAAGATTCATTGTTCTTTCTTGAAGCGTTCCGTTTGGAAACAATCGCTTTTTTACATTTTCTATCTGGGTAAGCGCAGTTTTGTGTTTACGTTTCTCGGCCCTAAACAATTTTTTCTCAAGATTGGTTATCAAATGTTCTGTCTTATTTAACGCCGCATCAGCAGAAACAGACAACGTTTTATCTATCTTATATGCGGTTAGCTTAATCTGTTCAAAAATGCTATTTATGGAACGCATTTCATCTGCAAGGCTAAGTGCTACCTCCGTATTATTACGGACCCATCTGTCTTTTAAGGCGTCGACCGACAAAAAGACATCCTCCAAACCGAAGCCTAAAGTGAATAGATTTTGTGCGGATCTTTTATCGATAAGTAAAGCAGAATTTCGCAGCAACAACACCGGAAACGGCACCTTATAGAAATCAAAATTTGCTTTGAGTTGCATCCAGTAGGCCACCTCTGCACCGCCGCCAATGTAAGCGATGTTTGGCAAAATGACTTCTTGATAAAGTGGTCGCATCACCACATTCGGACTAAAACGCTCTGGATAATTGTGCATTTCAGCTGCTAGCTCCTCTTTGCTAAAGCTAATTTCGGTATGATTGACGAGATACTTTTCGTCTTTGAAAATTAGTCGCTCGCGGAGGTTATCGATTAAATAAAAGAAGTTAATGTCTCGCCCATTCACCTGACTTTTATAACCTAAATCCTCCAATTTTTTAGAAGTAGCATCTATCGTCTTGGCACTGCTTTGATGGGTAATGTCTGCAAGCATGATGTCCATAAACTCGGCTTTAAGCCGTTTATCATCTGCATTTATAATTATCAATCCATATTTCTGAAAAAGTTCGTTTACCAAAAAACGTGTAGCGTCGGCTAAATTATCGTGTTTTAGATAAGCTTTTTGCACTATTTCTGCCAAATGTTTACCGTTTTTACTTATCCCCAAATAACCAGTGTAAGCGGTAACCGCAGCGGCTACTGTTTTAGTACTTAATCTTCCTGTTGCGCCATTGGTACTTTGTAACCAACTGATGTTTTTTTCATCAACATTTACATGATTTATTTCCTCAAAATCATGGTCTTCAGTTGCCATCCAGTATATAGGAATAAAATTTTTCTCTGGTTGAGCTATTTTAAGTTCCCTGGCGAGATTAATTGCAGTAACTATTTTGTAAATGAAATAAAGCGGTCCAGTAAACAAATTAAGTTGATGGCCAGTTGTTACCGTAAAAGTATCTTTAGATGCTAAAAGCTCTATATTTTTAAGCACAGATTTATTTGGTGTTAAAGCGCTGTATTGCTTTTGAAGCACATTTACCAACGTTCCTCTATCCCCTGTTTCTATCCTATTTTCTACTGCGCTTTTAAGACCATGAAATTCAGGTCGATAACTGTAAAAATCTTTTAACTGCGGCTGATCGTCTATATAATCTATGGCCAGCTTAGAAAAAAATGCTGTATCTTGATAGGAAATGTATTGTGCCTGCATAAGACGCTAAATAACGTAATTTTCGGCGGAAATTATAAAAGCAGTCTGCATTTTACATAATAGGGACGGAAAGAGGAGCGTGATGGGTGATCGGTAATGGGTTATAGGTGTGGCGATAGGTTTTTCTTTTTCACAACCTCGATCTCTCTTCCATTCTCCTCGCTGCTTTTTTTTACTAAAAAAGAATTTAGGAGCTCGGATTTCTACATTAATCCTTCGAAAACGACTTGCCACACCCATTGCAGAATTTGGCATTTCTATTGTTTCTGGTGTCACAACTTCCACATTTTTCATTTTCAGAATTGCTCATCGCAACCGTAACAATACCAGTTGGAACTGCAATAATGGCGTATCCGAGCATCATCGCTAACGCTGATATAAATTTGCCCAACACACTGTGGGGAACCATATCGCCGTAGCCAACAGTCGTTACTGTAACAACAGCCCAATAAATGCTTTGCGGAATGCTGGTAAACCCCTCTTCTCCCCCTTCTACTACGTAGATTATTGTGCCTAAAAAAACCACAATGGCCAACACTGTAAGTAAGAAAATACTTATCTTGTAGAGACTGGATTTTAAGGCAACCATTAAAACTTTCGATTCTGCGTTGAATCTTGCCAACTTAAAAATCCTAAAAACCCTCAATAATCTAAACACTCGTACCACTAAAAGGTAATGGTAACCGAAAACGAAAAAGCTCAAATAAGTGGGCATTATAGACAATAAATCGATCAGTCCCCAAAAACTAAAAATATACCTTAAGGGTCTTGGACTAATAAAAATTCTGGCGATGTATTCGATGGAGAAAATGATGGTAAACCCCCATTCTAATATCAGGAACAAATTCATGTGATTTGCGCCTAAGTCTGGCACACTTTCTAACATCACCACCAACACACTTGCCAAAATAAAAGCAAGCAGCCAAATGTCGAATATTTTGCCCGCCTTAGTTGATGTGCCAAAAACTATCCCATACAATTTTCTACGAAGCGGACCCATATCCAACCAAAGTAACTAAATTTTTGTAGACTTATTTCTAACTTAACAATCAGCCTAAAAATTTAAAGAAATGAAAGCAATAAAATTGACTTAGTAACGAAAACAAAGAGTTAATGTAAATTGTGTATCGCCCAAATTTCTCTAAAGAACGTAAAATTGAGGCATGTGATTTTTTAGGTTTTGCAAACTATGTCTATTTGACTTGTAATTGCGTGAGTTATCCCTTATTTTTAACTAAAACCAAATTTAGCACCTTATGGCGAGTCGTATTTTAAAGTTGTTGTTTTTAATTTTCTTTAGCTGCAATGCATTCGGACAAAAAGCTAGCATTTCCGAGGAAAAAATGCAATGGTTCTCAGATGCCAAAGTTGGTATTTTCATCCATTGGGGGATTTATTCGGTTAATGGCATTTCAGAATCATGGGCTTTTTACAACAATTACATCAATCATGATAATTACATGAAACAGCTTGAGGGTTTTGCTGCAGAAAAATACAATCCAAAAGAGTGGGTAAATCTTATTAAAGAAAGCGGAGCCAAATATGCTGTGATTACTACCAAACATCACGATGGCGTTTCGTTATGGAACACCAAAGCGCCTAAAGCGACAACAACAATAAATAATAGTGCTGCAAAACGGGACTTAATTTCACCCTTCGTTGCTGAACTTAAAAAAGCAGGATTAAAAACAGGTTTATATTTTTCTTTGCCCGACTGGAGTTATCCTGATTATGATGTTTTTACAAGAGACAGAAAAAGGTATGATGCCAATGCAGATGTAAATAGGTGGAAGCGCTTCTTAACTTATTATCAAGGACAAGTGAAAGAACTTTCTACACAATACAATCCGGATTTAATTTGGTTCGATGGAAATTGGGAACACTCAGCTGCTCAATGGGAAACGGGCAAGGTTAGAGATTTACTAAAAGCGAGAAATAAAAACATCATCATTAACTCCAGATTAGACCAGCACGGCGATTATGAGACTCCAGAACAGGGCGTTCCAGTTTTGAGACCTAATGATCACTATTGGGAACTCTGTTATACGATGAACGATTCTTGGGGATATCAGCCAAATGACCACCATTACAAAACTTCGAATATGATTGTAAGAACGCTTGTAGACTGCATTGGCATGGGCGGAAATCTACTGTTGGATATTGGGCCGAAACCTAATGGAACAATTGCACCAGAACAGGTCGCAATTTTAAAGGATTTGGGGCGATGGACAAAGAAACATGCCGAAGCCATTTACGGCACGGAAGCCGGCATTCCAGAAGGACATACTTTTGCAAGAAGTGCTCTTTCAAAAGATAAAAAAACTTTATTTCTTTATCTAGAAAATAAAGATTTAGATGGCACTAGGCTAAGCGGAATAAAATCTAAAATTAAACACATTAGTGTTGTCGGCGAAAACACTAATGCAACCTTTACGTCATTAGGTCAAAACGACTATCTAATTAAAATACCTGAAACTGCTTTTGACAAAGATGTAACTGTTTTAAAAGTATCATTTGACGATGCTTTGCAGTTGGCACCTCTAAATAGTAAACCAATAAGTTATGAAAGCTTATTTATCAAAAATAAAAATTTGCAATCGGCGCACTTAAAATTTAAAAAACTAAGTGAAGATTTAAATAATGGCCTAAATATTTTTAAAGACAGTAAGCTCGCTTCTGATGGATTGGGATTTGCACCAGATGTAAAGCCTTTAGACGAAGAGGCGGTAAATTGGGTAATAAAAAATGCCGAAGTGCTTTCTGGTTCAATCAAGGGTATTCCGGCTGGGCACTATTTTGGCAATACGGCACTTTCTGCAGATAAACAGACATTATATCTTTTTGTAGAAGGCAAACCAAATGGCCCTATTGCGATAAAAGGCTTAAAAAATAACATTAGCAGAATTCGTATTGTTGGGGAAGGTACAATGCTTTCGCATGAAGTCTACAATAAATTATATTGGAGTAAAGTTCCAGGAATTGTTTATATCCCGATACCAGAAGAAAAACTCGACAAACACCTAACCATTGTTGCAGTTTTGTTAGATGGTCCGATTGATTTATACAGCGAAAAAGTTGGGGCGGTGGAAAATAATTTATAAATTTTAAAACTTTTTAAATAGGAAATTCGCAAATTTATATGGCAAAGCGCACGATGATGAAATTGATGTATGAGAGAACTTGAGCAGTGAATGCTAGATTATTATAAAAGAGATAGTCTTCGAATTGTATTAAACCTTAGATTTTTTATACTGTAGACTGCAAAAAAAGGGCCTGCGAAAATCACAGACCCTTTATCAATTAACCAATTAGGTTTGAACCTATTTTTTATCCCACCAAATTCTTCCTTTAGTATCTAGTGCATTAATCCCATAGGCCGGATCTTTTGCAATCATTGCTTGAATGGCATCTGAATAATTTTTAGAATTTAGATTAGAACCTGTACTTAAGTTCAACGCACTGCGCCTAGGAATCAGTAGGTTTTGACCGCCATCGTAAATGCTTTCTAGATAAGCAATAGAAGAAGTTCCTATCAAACCGTTATTTCCTGGTCTAACATCTGTAAATTGAGGATAACCAGTTCTTTTCCACATGGCCCAAGATTCTTCTGGCTGCCTTAAATAATTAACCCAAGCTTGAGAATATATACTTGGCAAGCCCAAGAAGGGTAAATTGGCAGCAAAATCCCCTATGGTAACGGTTGATGCATTTGGAACATTTGCATTAATAGCAGCTGCTTTGTATTCATCGAATGATGCTTGAACACCTGCATAAAACCATTGTGAAGCAGATTTACCTAGACCATTGCCACCTTTTTGAGCAATTTCTGCCATCATAAAGCAAGTTTCTGGATAAGTTAAATATGGAGTGCGGTATTTTATAGTCGCGCCATCTACATAAGACTCATCATCGTGCATTAAATCTTTAGAAGAACGCGCATCGAAACCACCAAAGCCGCCATTTTTTATAAACAACCTACTTTGTATGGCTGATAAAAAGCCTAAAGTTTGCGTACCACCTGTAACTGTAAATGTTTTAAACCGATCTAATCCGGTTGAACCATAAGCAGAATTCGCAGACGCAGGAAAAGTGTGTTTTCCCCAGTAACGCACTTGGTTTTCTGGTTGAAGTAACGCTGTTTGTGTGGTAGCGTCGCCGTTTTGTTTAACCGTTAAATAGTTTTTATAATTTGCACCAAAATCATTCTGGCGAACCATGAAATTAATTCTTGGATCTTTGGTAGATTTAAGATACTCTACGAAAGGAAACGCTGCATCATATTGAAATAGGATAACATTAATGTCATCTACGTTATTGTTCCAATCGCGCGTTTGATTGTAACCAAACGATCCGTCATTTGAAGCGATAATGGTGCTCGCAAAATTGCTTGCAATGTCTGTTAGAACACTTGTTAGTTGTGCGGGATCTCTTTGCTCATAACGTTGTGCTATTTTTATGCGTAAGGTATTGGCGAAGGCTAACCACTTTGCATAATCTCCATTGAAAAAGAAATCTTGACTACCCAAAGCAAATTGTCCTGTTCCGTTTTTTAACAGCAAGGCTGCATCTTTTAACTGCGTATCGAAAGTCTTATATAGTGTATAGTCAAAATCGTACATCGGCAGCGGATATTTGGCATCATCAAACGCTTGAGTATAAGGTAAGGCGCCAAAAACATCGGCAACTTTCCATGCTTGGTATACATTGAGCACTTGGCAGATTGCTTTCAAACTTTGGTAGGTTGCTTTTTGATCCGCCGGTAACCCATCAATTTTGGCTATGATGCGATTCATATTCCTACCTATCCCATTAAAATAATCGTTGTAATATGGGAAATTAGGATTTGGACCGATCGATTTTGTTGGATTCCAATAACTTCCGGCAATTCCATTCGCATCCGCACCATCTGCCACGATGTATTGCATATAAGTCATAGTGGAGCCAT
Source organism: Pedobacter sp. UYEF25 (assembly GCF_054061655.1). Lineage (NCBI taxonomy): Bacteria > Pseudomonadati > Bacteroidota > Sphingobacteriia > Sphingobacteriales > Sphingobacteriaceae > Pedobacter > Pedobacter sp. UYEF25. The sequence goes on from NZ_JBSSEL010000009.1 coordinate 42,262, forward strand.
ACTTCTGACTTGTATTGTCTCGACTAGTGATTGTAAAATCGGCTGTTGCAGCAGTAAATATGAATTCCGGATTCGCATCTGGTAAAGTTTTTGGGTTGGTATTAAGATCTACCAAATCTTTTTTGCAGGATTGCCCCAAGATTGCTATCGAGATCAATCCCAGTATATATTTATTTATTGTTTTCATTGTTGTGAAGTTTAATACTATAATGTAATATTAAGGTTGACAGAATAATTTCTATAAAACGGCACACCACCTGTTATGTATGGTCTAAACGGATCGTTACTTTGGATGGACTCTGGATTTTGACCATCAGCCAAGGTTCTATATAGATATCCTATGTTTCTCGCAGAAAAACCTATCCTAGCGCCTTTTATGTGAGCTTTATCCAAAATCGAAGTCGGTATGCGGTAGTTTAATGTAATTTCGCGCAGCATAATCCAAGAGTTCTTAGAAGCCGTTTCATTTCCATTAATGTTTGTGCCGTAACCATACCATCCGTTATAATACAGAGAGGCTTTCCATGGTTCAACTAGTCCTTGATCATAAGCTTGTCTAAATGTCATCCCGCCGATATTAACACCTGCCTTAAGTGGGCTTGTCTGCCCGGCATCAAAAACTGCATTTGGAATCACTCCATCGTATCTCGTTTGCCCAGTATAGGAATCGATTCTTGCAACACCTCCATGTTCTTGATCTCTAAAATTTAGGGTATTTGCAGACGTTCCTTGGCCGCTAGCATAACTTAATGCCTCTGAATATACGTAGCCACCAAAACGGCCGTCAACTTGAGTAAATAAATTAAAGTTTTTATACCTCAAGGTAGAACTGATTCCACCTGTAAGATCTGGTTCGATTTTACCGATCGCAATTCTTTTTTGTGTGTCAGAATAATCAGGATTAACAAGCGCATAATCTGCAATATCATATTTAAGCGCTGGGTTAGTTTGCACATAGCGGCTACTTACTTGAAGAAGTGGGAAACCAGTTGCAGGATCTTTTTTAGAAGAGGCACCTAAATCCGACGTAAGTACGCCAAAATCACCACCTTCGTATGCCCAAACATTTGCACCATCATATCCTCCGCTCAATTCCCATTCTTTTATCCCAAAGCCAAGACTTTTAATCATGCTTTTATTATGAGCCATGTTGACAGCTACGTTCCAATTCCAGTCGCTAGTACGAATGGGGTTTATATTTACCAATAACTCTAGCCCTTGATTCTGAATGTTGCCAAAGTTCAAAAAATTCCGACTATAACCAGTTTCTAAAACACTAGGCACATATAGCAATTGGTTGAAGGTGTTTGTCTTGTAGTAGGTTAAATCTACATTGATCAGCTCTTTTAAAAAGCCGAAATTTGTACCAAACTCAAGTGAACGTTGCCTTTGAGGCTTCAAATCGTAATTGGGTTTAACATCTGCATTGATTTGGCTCGCACTACCAACAGTCTGATTGTTGTTATTGTAAATCGTTCCAGGTGCATACCCTGCACCGGTAGCGTACGGACCTGCAACACCTGCATTACCCACATATGCTAAAGAAGCTCTCAATCTACCACTCGACAACCATTTAGGCATATCTGCCTGAAACTGATCATAGAATCCGTATGATAAGTTAATTGATGGATAAAAGACCGAATAGTTATTTGCCCCAGCTACTGCAGTTGGGTAAGTTAGTGTACTCAACCAATCGTTACGCCCAGTTAATTCCAAATTTAAATATTCTTTATAATTTAAATTTAACACACCTGCAACGCCAATGGTTTTTGTGTTTGCTGTTTGCGAACCAGGGTAGGTAACTCCATTTGATCCGTAATTATAGTAGTAGTTATTTTGAATGTCATTGACAGAGTTTGCAGGAAAAAACTGATTTGGTACTGCCAACCCTCCGTTGGTGCTTACCCCATAATTCTCGGACAGCCCATTTCCGTAAATTTCATTAATAATTCTTAAGTCTACATTCAAGTCGTCATTTAACACTTTTTTACTTCCATGAGCCATAAAAAGCAGTGTGTAGTCGGTTGAATAATTTCCAGAACTAGAGTAATAGCCACCTACATTATTTTTATCGTTGCCATAGTTTTTTGTTTCATTATAAATTTTCAAAAAGTTGACATTTCCCCTTCCTGATAGATCTAACCAAGGTGTAATCTGAGCCTTTAACTGGGCGTAGCCCAAAAATGAATTTTCATTCCTGTTAGAATTGTTCTTATCAAAAACAGAAAAAGCGTTAATGACACTACTTAAGTTTCCAAAAGCGCCAGCGCTGTTAACAGAATTGTCTGCGTTGCGATAAGTTGCACGCCAATCATTATAGTTTAGGTTACGCGGGAGATAGTAGGTATTGAATGCCAAATTTGATCCACCACCATACGCATATCTGCCCTGATCAAAAAAGTTACTCGTTATCGTATTTGCATAATTAATTCCAATCTCGGTTGAAAAAACCTTATTCAAATCACCACCAACCTTAATATCAAAGGCATTTCTTTTTAAGGCGTTATTTGGCAACATACCCTTGCTTGAGTTGTTTGAATAGGATAAGCGATAATTAAATTTATCGTTAGCGCCGCTTAATGCAATATTGTTATTGATGAAATTTCCATCTTGATAAAAAGCTTTCCAGTTATCTGGTTGAGCTACATAAGCGGTCATTCTAGAATGGTCAAAGATTACTGGATGTTGGGTACCATCATATTTTGGCCCCCAACTGCCAACGGTGTTTGCCTGACTTCCGTCTGGGGCAAAATTACCTTCTCTTGTTAGCGCACTACCCTGTCCATAAGTGTTTTGAAATGTTAAAGGACTTTTGTAAATGTTAGAAGTTTGGTAGGTTGAATTCACTTCTATACCGAGACCAGTACCAGATTTTCCTCTTTTAGTAGTGATTACAATGGCACCATTTAAACCCCTAGACCCATACAACGAAGTTGCTGCCGCACCTTTCAAAACAGTAATAGATTCATAATCGTCTGGGTTTAAGTTTTTCAATTGAGAGCCTGCATCAGCACCATCCGCACCTATTAAGTTGTTTTGTAATACGTTTCCGTCTACTACAAAAATGGGCTGGTTATTTGCTTGTCCAGGACTAGAACCCAACACCTTTGCACCACGAATTTGTATAAATGGCGACGTTTGAATACCAGATGCGCTCATAACGTTAATATTCACTCCGGCAACTTTACCCTGCAAAGCTGTAATTGGATTAACGGTATTGGTACGGGTAATGTCTTCTCCCTTAACAGAGCTTACTGAATAACCAAGGTTTTTATCTTCCTTTATAATTCCCAAAGCGCCAACTATTTTTACTTCATCAAGCTGGTTGTCATTTTGCTTAAGTGTTAAATTGACAGAAGATTTGTCTCCGACAGAAACCTCCTGCTTTATATAGCCAACCGCAGAAAATACCAACACATCATTGGTATTTGCAGAAATGGAGAACTTTCCATCCGTATCTGTTTGTGTTGCCCTGGTTGTTCCCTTAATTGATACACTTACGCCTGGAAGGGGACCAGACGATTCTCTAACTGTTCCTGTAACAGTTTTCTGTGCAAATGCAGCCATTGTTAAAACAGTTAACAATAGCGTACCTAAACACTTTAAGTACATTTTTTTCATAACATTCATTGTTTTTTAGTTCACGGGTATTTGTTTGTTTAAATTTATTTTCATGCTTAAAATTCACTGTTCTCGATCACCAAACTTGCTGCAGCGAGCAACTCCGCATCTTCTGCTAAGTCTGAAACCACGATTTTTGTCTGTTCTGCAATCCTTGCGATGCAAAATTCGTGTATGGCTTGCTGTATGCTCGGAAGCCACATTTTACCGGCTCTGGCCCCTCTACCTCCGAGTACAATACATTTTGGGTTCATAATATGTATTAGCGTGGCGACTCCTTTACCTAGATGATAGCCTGTTTCTGAAAGGATAGATATGGCTAAAGGATCTTGTTGCGTTACCGCAGTCAGAAAGTGATCTCCGTGCTGAACACGCTCGTCTTCGAACAAGGTGGTCAAACTAGTCTCCGCACCCTCGGCAATTGCCCTTTCTGCTTTTTCTGCCATCACCTTAAGTGATGTCTCTACCTCTAGGCAACCGCGCTTGCCACAGGAACACAATTTATTAGAACTCGACAGCGGCACATGACTAAATTCGCCAGCATAACCGGTACTGCCACGATAAAGCTCTCCATTAATGATCATCCCAAGTCCGGTACCCCATCCTAGGTTAATAACGAGGGCGTTGGTATAGCCTTTTGCTGCCCCGAAATGAAGTTCTGCCAAAGCAATCAGACTGGAATCGTTGTCTAAAAAGACAGGAAGGCCAAGTTCATCACTCAAAAATTCGCTGATGTTTAAGGGTTCGTCTGCGGTAAGAAAAGAATAGTTAATTCCGTCCTGTTTGTTGATGAAGCCTGGCATCCCGATCCCCATCCCTATAAGATGCTCTAATTGCAGTCCGGATTTTTTTAAGGATGTTTTGATAAAAACCACCAGGTCATTTACGCCAAGGGCTCCACTCTCGAGATTGAAATCCATTGTCTGGGTTTCCATCATCTTGTTGCGACGCAGATCTAAAATATTGAAACGAGTAATGCGCTGATCCATGGCAAGAACAACGATGTATTTTTGATGATCTGGATTTAGAGTAAACAATGCTGCACGCCGGCCGCCGCTAGAGGGGGCCAATCCTTCTTCCAGCACATAACCTTCATCTACCAACGCATTAACTGCTGTTGCAACTGATGGCAAACTCCTCTGCGTCAGTTTACTGAGCCTAGCAAGCGAAAGCGCATTCTTATAAAAGAAGTATTTAATGATCTCGGCTCTAAGCTTTAATCCGTTTCGTTTTGCTGCTGACATTCTTGGTTTAGTTATACAAACTTAACATTAAAGTTACAATCTACCAAAATCTTTTTTAATTTTTTTAATAAGTATTGTCAATAAAAAAAACTTCTCAATAAGTTTTTAAGATTAAAAGGTATTCCTATGTTTTACATATACTATTTTATATCTAAAAAGCTCCTAAAAAATCTTCGGAATCCGGCGTCGGCCAAAAGAGCCAGCAGTATTTTCAAATGGATTATAGATCATTTCCGTCAATTCAAGAAAGTGCAAAAAAAAATCCCCATCAAGGAACTAAATTTTGATGGGGATAAGGAAATATGAAAGCTGATAAAAATCTAAATTTTTATAAAAAACTCATCTTCAGGTGTCCGGACTTTTTTTAGGTTTACCAACCAATCATTTTCTTCATCCCTGTAACCTAATGGCACAATAACAACGCTCTTAAGCCCAAGCTCCTTTAAGCCAAGAAAATCATCCAATTTTGGTGCCTGAAATCCCTCCATTGGCGTTGCATCTACCTTCTGCTCAGCAGCAGCTACAAGCGTTATGCCCAAAGAGATGTAAGCTTGTTTCGCTGAGTGATTTTGATGCCACTCTTGTCCCAATGGCTCATACATGCTCCATAAAGAATTTTGATAACCTGTTACAGAATCCTCTGGCAAACCACGATCCTTTGCGCCTTGAGCTAAAGATTTACCCATACGGTCATTGGAATATCCATCCCAAGCTGCAAATACCAATAAATGAGAACAGTCTGTAATCTGACTTTGATTAGAAGCGATTTTCTTAATTTCGGCAAGCTTTTCCCTGTCGCTGATCACAATTATTTTAAATGGCTGCAAACCCGATGAAGATGGAGCCAAGCGAGCAGCTTTTAAGATATAATCAATTTTATCTTGTGGAACGATTTTACCGTTCATTTTTTTAGTGGCATAACGCCAATTCAAATCCTCTATTAAATTCATTTTTTTGACTCTTTTTTTTGCAGTTGCAAATATGATACATTTAGTTTTTCTTTCGCATGTAGTAACACAAAGTCATCACGAGTGTCGGTTAACAAATGAAAAGATGACAGAAGTTATATATGAAACCTACGATTGCGTTAATTATCAGCCAATGAATAAGCCGTTTACAGGCAAAATCATCCGTATTTCTGCATCGTTTCTTATCCAAGAAAACATAATTTCAGACGTTTGCGGGACATCTGCCGAATGGCTAATAAAAATGACAGATGGGAGCTTTGGTCTAAGCGCAAAAAAAAGCGTCAAATATGATTTTTTAGGGCTACCGCGAGTTTATCAAGAATAAATGGATCGTCAAAATAAAATTCTGGTTGGCGTTGACGGTCTGATGACCATTTTAAGCATGCCTGATTTGTGCATATTGCTCAGGATTTTTGCTACAAAGCCTTATCCGCCGGTCATTTCATCTTCTTAATTTTTTGTGCACTACGCATCTGGCTCTGCCACATTTGACCAAGTACCGAAGTACTAAATCGATTGTCCATAAGCCAAAGATGATTTCTTTCTTGATACCTAAAAAGCGTAACAGGACCCATAAAATTGGTCCTATTACGCTTCACAATGCAAATTGAGAAAATATTAATTTTTTACTTTTAAATCCCACCATAAGCGAGTTCCGCCATTGTCTGCGCCACCAAGCAGACTTGCTGCACTGGTTACTTCAGCTTTGTTGGTCTCATATTCTTTCTTAGAGAAGGGCAATCTGCGAATAAAATCTGTAGTGCTAATTTTACCCTGACTTGCATTTATAACCACCGGCATTAAAATAGGATAGTTGGTACGACGTTGTTCGGCCCATGCTTCATTGCCATCAGGCCACAAGCTAAGCCACTTTTGTGTTATGATCCGCTCCATTTTACGCTGAAAAACATCACCGTCGTTCCATTTAACGGTTATGGTGCTTAAATTAGGCGAACCGGCCGCTATATTATTAGATGCACGTACTAAATCCACGTAGGGAGCCTCTGTGCTGGTCGCATCGTTTAAGTAGCCTCCGATAGCAACTCCCGCCTGCTCAAATGAAAGTGATACTCCTCCTTCATAAAAACTCTGCGGCGTACCGCCCATGGCCCAACCACGCAAAGCACCCTCGCAACGTAAAAAAGAGATTTCAGATGCTGCCATTAAACGTATAGGCGAAGAGTTGGACAGATTAAAGTCGCTTGCCGGCGCATACTGGGCAGAATTGTCTAGTTGAATCCCATTGCGGATGCCGCGATATTCGCCATTTTTATTTTTAACGAAATAAGCTGATATCCTCGGATCCTTAAATCCTTTGAGATAAGTTTCCATAGGTGCTCCCATTTTAGTATCCAAATATTCATAGCAAACGGACCAAATCGGGTTGGTAAAAGTAACGCCGTTAACTGCATTTACATAGGCGTTATCAGCGTTAGTTGTCATTAGACCTCCTGGATCGCTCACCGCTTTTTCGGCTTGAGTTTTCGCAAGTGCAGGATTTACCATGGCAATACGTATCGCCAACCTTAAGCGCAATGAGTTTGCGAACTTTAACCATTCCTTATAGTCGCCATTGTAAAGCAGATCGTAGGGTTTAAACGGTTTTGCATCTGGGTTTTCCGCAATGTATTTGGTAAGTGTGCTCACGGCAAAATCTAGCTCATCAAAAAAGGTTTTATACACAGTCTCTTGACTGTCGTAGGGAACAGACAATGCTTTAAGACCAACTTTGGTGTAAGGTATAGGTCCATATACATCGGTAACACGGTGCATGGCTTCTACTTTTAAAATATTGGCTATCGCGAGGTAATCTTGCGAGGTCGGGGTAACTCTTCCTCTTACTTGTACCCAATTGGCCATTATAGTACCAAAGCCAATGTCGAATGGCGCTGTATTCCAACCTTCATTGAGGTTGTAAGTGTGGTTATTTGGATTAAAACCAGCATCTCCTGTCATCATAAAACCAGAAAATATATCGGCATTGAGATTCTCTTGTACTTGGTAATTATAGTTTATACTGTTAACAATACCAAGTTCCATAGGTACCATAAATGCGCCTAAACCCTCGCCATCAATTTTTAGCAGCGAGTCAGTGGCATCGTACCTATTGGTGTTATACTTTTCGAAGTTTTTTGTGCAGGAAGACTGCACCAACATAACGCCTAACCCAAAAGCTAAGGCGATATTTTGTTTGTTTAAATATTTTGTTTTCATTTCCGTATGATTTATCGATTAAAATTGAGCGCTGATCTTGAATCCTATACTACGAATGGTAGGTAAATTGAATATGTCAATCCCTTGAAAACCATTACCCGTTGATAAAGCAGCGTCAGGATCAAATGGCGCATTATTTTTGATAAAAAACAAGTTACGAGCCAATACCGATATTCCAATATTTTTTACCTTATTGTTAAACAAAGCACTTGGCAAAGTGTAACCGAATGTCATTTCACGCAATCTGATGTTTGTTGCGCTGTAAACATATTCTGATGCTAAACCGTTACGACCATCAATTAAGTCGTAATATTTCTTCGCATCAACTTTTTGGTTGTTAATCTGTACTCCACCATTATCTCTAGCCAGCGCAGTGGCAGCAGAAGCTCCATAAAAGTCTAATACAGAGTTGGTCAGTGACACTACCTGGCCGCCAAAATGTCCATCGATAAGAAAGCTAAAATTGAAATTTTTATAGGTAAACTGATTTTGGAAACCTGCTAAAAATCTTGGATTGTAATTGCCAATTTTGCTTAGGTCATCTGATCTTAGTGGAATGCCATCTGAATCAACAATATAATTTCCCGCGGCATCTTTTTGCAGTGTGCGAGAATACATGTCGCCATAAGATCCGCCTTTCTGAACACGTAGATCAAAGAAGTCTGTCGAAAGCGTTACATAATCAAGATTTTTTTTCTGCCCGGTTGATGGTTCGGTAAAGTTGTCAAGTACAGTTAACACTTTGTTGCGGTTTACAGAGAAATTAATGCTGGGAGTCCAACTAAAACCACCTGACACCAAGTGATAACCCAAGGTTCCTTCAACCCCTTCGTTGCGCACATTACCACCATTAAAGTAATAAAGACTGTGAAGTGAGCTTGCGGACGGTTGTATGGCATAGATTTGGTTTGTAGTGAATGACCTGTATATGTTGGCACTTAGCGTTAGACTATTGTTAAAAAAACGCAAATCAGTACCAATTTCGTAGGACCTTGTGTTTTCGGGCTTTAAGGTACCAAGTCCTTCAGCGCCAATAGCGGAAACAGTACCGTTTGTAACTGAATACGTTGGATTGGTTGCATACAATATAGACGATGCGCCATTACCAACGCCAGTAACATTGGCTCTTAATTTTGCAAAGCTTACAAAATCTGGCATTTTAAATATTTGACTCAAAATGGCATTTACCCCTACTGATGGGTAAAAATAATTATTCTTAGCCGTAAAAGCTAAACTAGAGTCCCAATCGTTACGGGCTGTAAGATCCACAAAGAACTCATCTCGGAAACCAATGGTTGCAGTAGCAAACACTGATTGTACCTGGCTTCTGTCTGAATATTGAGTTGGATAAACTCTGGTATAATCTATATTAGAGATAGAAAATACGTTTGCAAAATTTAACAAGTTGCCCGAGGTATTCGAGCCCGAACTTAGATTGTTTTGCAAGCTTGCGCCTAAATTAGCATCCAAGCTAAAATCTTTAATTTTTTTAGTGAAGTTGGCTAAAACATCCGCGTAGGTCTGAGTAACGGTTGAAGGGTTAAAAGTATAGGAACCTTTGTAGCCAACGATGGTGTTGTTAGACGATGCGAAATTCTGGCCCTCATAAGTATCGTTCGTACGATCTATCTTTAAGCGGGCTTGTATATTAAACCAATCTGTTAATAAATATTTGGCAGATACTGTTCCCAACAAGCGGCTTAATTTATCCTGATTATTGTTTCGGTTTACGATCCAATAAGGATTTTGCGTGGCGATGTCACTTACCGTAAAAGCCGATGGCCAATTCTGAACCATCAAATTCCTTCCAGGATCGTACACCTGATAATTTTGGAACTGATCGAAATTAACGCCCCTTGGAAAAATATACAAAGGCACAATTGGGTTGTAATAAAAACCTTGGTTTGGCCTGTTATTCACATTTTGTGAAATGTAGTTTGCCGTAATGTCTAGCGTTAATTTATCCTTAAAAAATTGACTGCTGTTACGTACATTAAAATTATATTTGTCCAATTTGTTGTTTGGAATAATTCCAGTTGAGTTAGTGCTTTCGAAACCGAAATAAGTTTGATTGGTTTTAGTACCTGTTTGTATAGATAGCGAATTTGTAAATGTTTTACCTGTGTTAAAAAAATCTGTTGGGTTGAAAGACGATGGCGAGCTTAATTTAGTAGTCGCCCAACTGTCGTTAGAATTAGCTGCGACGTCGGCCTGCCCATAGGTATTTTGCATTTCGGGTAATTTAAAATCATTCTCAAAAGTAGAGTTTGATGAGAAGCTAACAACCGTTTTACCATCAATACCTTTTTTTGTGGTGATTAAAATCACACCATTAGAACCTTGATTACCATACAAAGCAGAAGCCGCTGAACCGGGCAATACTGTGATGCTCTCCACATCTTCAGAATTCAGGTTTTCTACTGCATCGCCCCTATCTTGTCCACCAAATGCGCTTTCGATTTGTGAACTATTGTTGCGTGGCATGGGTATTCCATCAATTACAAATAACGCATTGTTATCGCCAGTAACAGATTTACTACCGCGTAAAACAATCTTAGTAGAACCACCTACACCAGATGAGCTTTTTGTAATCTGTGCACCAGCAATTTTACCCGATAAGGTGTTTACCAAACTTGGATCTTTTACTGCGTTGACATCGCTACTTTTAAATGTCTGCACTCCATAGGTTAGTGTTTTCGATTCTCTCTTAATTCCTAAAGCTGTAACTACTATTTCGCTTAAACTATTGTTGCCCGCCTGCATTGTTACATTAACTATAGATGACGTGCCAACGATTACCTCTTTACTTCCATATCCAACAAAACTGAATACCAAAGTTGCTCCCTGATCTACTGAAATGGAAAACTTTCCATTTGCATCAGACTGCGTACTTATTTTGGTTCCTTTAACGAGGACACTCACCCCGGGTAACACGCCAGAAGCTTCTGTTACCGTACCGGTAACTGTTTTTTGTGCATAAGCAACAATCGTTAAACAACTTAACAATAGTACGCTTAGACATCTCAAATAGATTTTTTTCATGATGTCATTCTTTTTTAGATAAAACTAGTTTAATGGATTAAAATTTATATTCATTATTAAAATACACTGTGCTCTATAACTAGACTTGCTGTGGTGATCGAAGTCGAGTCTTAAGCGCTGCGTTGTAAGCAGGTTTTTTGTCCGTTCTGCACCTCGTTGCCATGAAAAATTCAGTTATGACGTTTTGAATGCGTGGAAAACAACATTTCACCCGCTCGCTCCTCTGCGCAGGAACACGATGCATTTAGGGTAAATCATGGTTATCAGTATGGCTGTGATTTTTTTTAAATGATTGAAGATTTCTGAAAAGATTGATGTGGCTGAGGAATCTTGTTGAGCTACCACAATTAGAAAATAATCTTTATACCGGTCGGTCTCGTCTTCTAACAAAATAGGCAAGCTTGTCTTCGCAACCTCTACAATTGCAACCGATACCAAACTCCGCAAGCTAAGTTTAGTTAGCCAGGTAAGCGAAAGCGCATTCCTATAAAATAAATACTTAAAGGCCTCTGCCCTAAGATTTAATCCGTTTTGTATGACTGCTGACATTTGAATAGTTAAACAAACTTAAACTAAATTTCACATTCCTAAAGAATCTTTTTATATTTTTTTAAAAAGTTTGTTTTAATAAAAAAACTCCTGAAAAAAATTTCAGGAGTTTAATAAACTTGATTAGTTAAATGCTTTTAGTGAATGCCGCTAAATAGCCTGCTCCATCTAATTTTATGGAGTAACGGCGCATCGCCGTCCCAACTCATCCAGATAAAAAGCGCTTTGCCAACAATATGATCTTCAGGAACAAAACCCCAATATCGACTATCCGCGGAGTTATGCCTATTGTCTCCCATCATCCAATAATAATTCATTTTAAAAGTATAGGAGGTTGCTGGTTTATCGTTGATGTACCATTGCTTTCCTTTTTGTTCTACCTTATTTCCCTCATATGTTCTGATGGCTCGATAATATAAAGGCATTGTGTTGCTGTCGATGTTGACTGTCCACCCTTTTGCAGGAATTTTTATCGGTCCAAAATTATCTACATTCCAAACCCTATTTGGATCATGTGGAAATAAACCAGTTTCTCGTTGCGTTAATACTGTTGGACTGAGTTTTACAGCGCTCACGAAATTCAACGATCTAAGCGCTTCTACGATATTTGGCGAGGCATTGGCGATATAACTTTGATTTCCAATCTGCTGCATTTCCCCAGTCCTCAGCCCAAGATCTTCTAAAACAGAAAAATTAACATCAGTTGTTTTAAAATCGATCTGATAGGGCATCATTCCAGTAGCCTTTAAAGGCTCTGGCTTCCCATTAATACTAACTATACCGCCATTCATACTTACCACATCGCCAGAAACCCCTATACAACGTTTTATGTAATTCTCCCGTTTATCTACCGGTCTATCTATAATGGTATAAGTGCTGCGAACAACTCCTCGACCCATATTGCGCACCATATTATAATAACTATCTGCTTGATTTTCTACTGCTACAGTATCACCCTCCGGAAAATTGAAAACAACTACGTCGTTCCTTTTTACTTCAGAGATGCCAGGCAAACGGTGGTATTTCAATTCAAATCCATCCCAATAAGCCTTAGTAGAAGTAGTTAAGGGCATGGTGTGGTGTGCGAATGGAAATGCAATCGGCGTCATCGGTATCCTTGCGCCATAATTAACCTTGCTTACAAATAAGAAATCTCCAATCATTAGCGTGCGCTCCATTGATCCTGAAGGAATGGTGTATGCTTCGATAAAAAAAACTCTAATAATGGTGGCAGCGATCACTGCAAATACAATGGCATCTACCCACTCGCGCGTTTTAGATTTTTTCTTTTCGGAGGCAGTTTTATTTTTCTGCCAAAATTTGTAGCTCATATTAAGGGTATTAAAACTAACTCATCAAAATTTATAATGGCAACACGCCAACACCTGACTTTGAGCACCAGATTTGGTCAATGTTACAATTTATGGAAGCAAAAGTATAATTTTTCATTTGTTTGACTCGGTTGCAGATAAAACCAATTTGAATTTCTAGAAACCTACGTTTGGGTAATGTCTCATCGTTTATGGCACGGGTAAAAGAACCAGTGAGGACTCAGGTCCTATTTTCTAAATTCATTCCTGCTTATTAGTTGCGCGTGTTGCACTATTCAAAAATATCTGCAACGTTAAAGAAACCATTTCTATTTTGCAACCATTCGGCGGATATTACTGCACCAAGTGCAAAACCACTCCGACTATGCGCCGTATGCGTAATGGCTATATCATCTACCTCACTGCTGTAGACAATTGCGTGTGTACCCGGAATGTTATTCACTCGATTAGACTCAATGAGCAATTGATTTATTTTTGGAGAAACCACGGCAGGCACATCAGTTAGCTGGTTTACCCATTCATTTTTACGATCCACATTTTCTATTATCCCTTCTGCCAAGGTAATTGCTGTACCACTTGGTGCATCTAGCTTTTGGGTGTGATGTGTTTCTTCCAATTGCACATCATAAGCTGGATACTCATTCATCAACTTAGCTAAAAATTTATTTAATTTAAAAAACAAATTAACGCCAATACTGAAGTTAGAACCATAAAGCATGGTACTATTGCTTTTATCGCAATCATTTTTTACTTCTTGAAGCTTTCCATACCAACCCGTTGTGCCTACAACTAATGGTAAGTTCGCATCAAAACAGGCATAAATATTTTTCAAAACTGCATCGGGCGTACTAAAATCAATGGCGACGTCTGCCTTTTGTAAATTTTCATTGGTCAAATCGAAAGGGTTATCGATAGAAATTCTAAGCACAATTTCATGCCCTCGCTGTTGCGCTATTTGCTCGATTAGCTGTCCCATTTTGCCAAAACCTAGAAGTGCAATTTTCATGTTATTAATAATCAGAAGGTTAACACTACTTTAAGCGAGGGTACATAGTTACCTCCATATAGTGTGGTATTTTGTAGTGATGGCGACAAGTTGAATGCCAGATTATCATCCACGTTAAAAAAATGAAGCCGGGCAGCGATATATGCATCCAACACATTGGCTAAATAAAGCAAGCCATAAGAGAAGATCACAATTTGACTATTTCTTTTGTACGTATTTTTTCCGTTTGTAATTCCTGCGGTGGAATAGCGGTCGCCGAATGGGCCGTTTGGATCGAACGGTGCATCGTTATCGAACCTATACTGCAGCTCTTTTAAAAAGATTTTGTAATTCTTTCTGGCGTCGATGTAAGCGATGGTCAAAGCAGTGAAGCCACCATAAATTGCGCCTATTTTACCAATAGTGTAAGCTTTTTGAAGGACATGACTTTTACCGGCCCGCTCTCCGTAGCCATCCTTGAGCAATTGAATGTTGTAAAGCTGACCCCATCCAGGTACAATTAACGAACGGATAATTGCCTGCCGACCGGCAACTTTCCCGGGATTGACGTATTTCGGTTTTACGGTATCGGTTTCACTTTTCGATCCAATTTTCTCAATAAGTTGAGGTTTTTTAACCGATTTTACCGAATCCAAAGGTTTCAACACGGTATCTTTTACCTGCGCTTTCGCAAGAGTAGAAAGTAGGATACTGCAGAAAAAAATAAGTAAAAAATGCTTTAACGTATGCATTACCAATCCAATAATTCCAGAATTCTGTTTAAATCATCATCATTTAAAAATGGAATTTCTATCGCTCCTTTTCCATTTTCGCCAACCTTTAATTTTACACGGGTTGCAAACTTCGACGCCAATTCGTCTTGCAATTTACGGTGTTGAAAAGAGATCAACTTATCTGTAACCTCTTTTTTAGGCTGCTCCGCAGGTTGACGTAGAAGATTACGAACCAATTCCTCTACTTTACGAACCGACAATCCTTTCTCCAAAATCTCTTGGTGGAGGAACAGCTGCTTATCTATCCCATCAACATTTATGAGTGCCCTTGCGTGGCCCATAGATATTTTTTGATCTCTAATGGAGGCTTGAATTGCAGGAGGAAGCTTCAACAACCTGAGGTAATTTGTAACTGTACTTCTGCTTTTACCTACACGACCACTTAATTCCTCTTGTTTTAAGCCGATTTCATCAATCATCCGCTGAAAGCTCAGTGCAACTTCTATGGCATTTAAATTTTCTCGTTGAATGTTCTCAATTAATGCCATTTCTAGCATTTGTTGGTCATTTGCACCTCGAATGTAAGCAGGAATTTTAGAGATACCTGCCAATTTCGACGCCCTGAACCTGCGTTCTCCCGAAATAATTTGATACTTATTGGCGCCTAGTTTGCGTACAGTTATTGGCTGGATTAGTCCCTGTACCTTTATAGATTCTGTCAACTCACCGAGTGCCTCCGCATCAAATTCGGTACGGGGTTGATAAGGATTTGTTTCTATTTCTGCCATGTTCACATGGCTGATGTTGCCCACTTGAGCGCCCTCACTAGTTGCATTAAAATTATCTCTTGAGGGCTGGCTAACATCATGGTCATCCAAAAGCGCACTTAATCCTCTTCCTAAACCTGTTTTTCGCTGAAAAGATGTCATCTATAAAATTATATTGTTTCCGTATCTATACTTTCTACCTCTTTTAACAACCCGTTTTTCTTAACTATTTCGCGTGCTAGATTTAAGTAATTGATGGCACCTTTACAGTTTGCATCGTGCATTATAACCGAAATACCAAAACTTGGGGCTTCGCTTAACCGCGTATTGCGCTGGATAATCGTATCAAAAACCAATTCACTAAAATGGGTGCGAACCTCCTCTACTACTTGATTGGATAAACGCAAACGCACATCGTACATGGTAAGTAAAATTCCCTCGATTTCTAGATCGGGGTTTAAACGATTTTGGACAATTTTTATGGTGTTAAGCAATTTGCCCAAACCCTCCAATGCAAAGTACTCGCATTGTACTGGAATAATAACAGAATCTGCAGCAGTCAGTGCGTTTATGGTAATCAATCCTAAAGAAGGAGAACAATCAATGATGATAAAATCGTATTGATCTCTAATCTTTTCGAGTACAGCTTTCATCTTGTACTCCCTATTGTGTAGATTGATCATCTCAATTTCCGCGCCCACAAGATCAATATGAGCAGGTAAAAGATCTAAATTCGGAGTTTCCGTTTTTTGAATGGCCAGCAAAGGGTCGACATCATTGATGATGCATTCGTAAATACTTTCTTTGATAGTACGCGGATCGAATCCAATGCCAGAAGTAGAATTTGCCTGAGGATCCGCATCTACCAGTAATGTTTTAAATTCTAACACGGCCAAACTTGCGGCCAAGTTTATAGAAGACGTAGTTTTTCCCACCCCTCCTTTTTGATTTGCTAATGCAATGATTTTGCTCATTTATCTATTCAAAAAACTACGTATCGTCTAATCGCCTTACTTTGATGTGGCTTTTCTTTTCTCGAAAAAAACTATTTTTGTTCGCTGTGCAGGCTATTTATCAAACAGCTAAGATACAAACTATATGGTAATTTTAGCTGCAACAACCTTCGCGTTTTACACATATTACTAACAATTAACCATGCTTACCATCTTATCGGCGACAAATAGACCTAATAGTAAAACTCTAAAACTTGCAAAAAATTATCAACAGGCGTTCGAAGATAGAGGCGTGAGTTCAACAATTTTAAGCTTGGAAAACCTTCCTCCAGATGTGCTTAATACAGACATGTATGGAAAAAGATCTCCGGCCTTTACAGAAATTCAAAAACTTATTTCTGCCTCTGATAAATTCCTTTTTATCATGCCAGAGTACAACGGCAGCTTTCCTGGCGTATTAAAAGTATTGATTGATGCTTGTGATTTCCCGGAAAGTTTCTCGAACAAAAAAGCCGCCTTAACTGGTTTGTCATCTGGAAAATATGGAAACATTAGAGGTGTAGATCACTTTACAGGTGTTTGCCACTACATTAATTTACATGTGCTGCCCACACGTTTGCACATTCCAAATATAGTTTCTGAGTTAAATGCAGAAGGTAAATTGTATAAAGAGGATACCATTCATTTTGTAACGGATCAAGTAGTTCGATTCATCAACTTTTGAGATTAACAAGGAATTACTTTTATATTGGAAGTGTATTTTTACCGTATATCCAATCTAAACATTATAGGTAAACTACCTAAAATAAACGTTTTTTATACGCATCTTCTAGCAACGAAAAACCATCTGTAGAAAAAGGAGTTAAGGAAAATTAATCTGCTCATTGCATAGGGCAAAAAGGGCACAATTTGACATAAATCTTTTTTTCAAATGTTTCAGAAAATTGCGCTAATAGGTGGCGGCCCGAGTGCACTGTTTATGTTTCAGCGTTTTGTATTGGCAGAAAAGCTAGATTTTCGGGTTGATGTTTTTGAGAAAAGCAATCGGCTTGGCGCAGGCATGCCCTATAGTAATGAAGGCGCTTTAGATGAGCACATAACCAATGTATCTGGCAATGAGATACCTGAGTTGGTTAATAATTTAACCGACTGGATGAAAACAATCCCGAAGGCGGTATTAGATCGCTTTAACATAGATCTAGCGAATTTTAGCGGCTATCAGGTGCTTCCTAGGTTACTGTTTGGAGATTACTTAGAAACCCAATTTAACTTGCTGATTAAGAAAGCTCGAGAAGTTGGAGTAAAAACAAATATTTTCTTCGATTCGGAGGTGACCGATGTGAAGGATTTTCCGGAACGCAAAAAAGTGACCGTTTTTGTTAAGGGAAAAGCTATGGGAGATTACGACCATGTAATTATTTGCACAGGACATACTTGGCCCAAAACAGCTGAAGGGACAATTGACGGTTATTTTGATTCTCCATATCCACCAGAAAAACTAAAACAGCTGTTTAATCATCCCATCGCTATAAAAGGATCGTCCTTGACCGCAATCGACGCGATCCGAACTTTGGCAAGACACCATGGTGAATTCTCGAAGGGTAAACATAAAATTCCAAAATATCAATTAAATGAAGGTTGTGCAGAATTTAAAATGATTATGCATTCTCGCCACGGGATGCTGCCTGCAGTTAGATTTCATTTAGCTGATTCTCATTTATTAAAAGATACTATATTAAGCCGTGAGGAAGTGGCACAAAACATGCGTGAAAATGATGGATTTTTACTGCTAGATTTCGTCTTTGATAAAAACTTTAAGGAACTTTTTAAAGAAAAAGATCCGGATTTTTACAATAAAATCAAGAATTTGTCTATAGAAGCGTTTGTTGATAAGGCAATGGAATTAAGGGAACGGTTAGATCCGTTTATGCTTTTTGAAGCGGAATATGCCGAGGCAGATAAATCTATAAAACGTAGAGAATCTGTATATTGGAAAGAGCTGCTCGCAGTACTTAGCTTTGCGATGAATTATCCGGCAAAACATTTTTCGGCAGAAGACATGCTGCGTTTGCAGAAAACACTGATGCCGCTCATCTCTATTGTCATCGCCTTTGTGCCCCAAAGTTCTGTAGAAGAACTTCTAGCCTTGTATAAAGCAGGGGTACTAGAAATGGTTGCTGTTGATGAAAACGGAATAGAAAAACCAGACCCTCTTGGCGGAGCAGTTTATCATTATAAAAATGAAAACGGCGTAGTAGTTGCCAAACACTTTAAAACCTTTATAAATTGCGTCGGTCAGCCTCACTTAAATTATCAGGACTTTCCCTTCAAAAGTCTACTTTTTGACAACACCATATCACCTGCTAAACTAAAATTTAAACAGTCCATTACGTCAACTATGTTTGGTAGTGACAAAATTAACGGTATTGAAAAATCTGCTAACGGCCATTATCTAAAGGTACCCGGAATTGCAATCAACGATAATTTTCAGGTTTTAGACGAATTCGGTGCGCTAAACCCAAGGATTTACGTGATGGCAGTTCCTTACATTTCTGGCTTTAATCCAGATTATTCGGGTTTAGATTTTGGCGAAGCGGCATCATCCATTATTGCAAAAAGCTTATTTCAATTGTAAGAAAATGGAAAATTTGAGCGTTAAAAGCACTATGGACCGAAATTTGGTGCAAAAACAATTGGCTTTAAAAAGCGCATGAATAGAATACATTAAAGATTACTCCTCTTTACTGTATGGCATATTCCCCGCACTTCCCTTATTTCCTTTGTCATGGTCGCTTCTGGCTTCTTCAGAGCCAAAATCTCCCTTTCCAAAACTTCTGCCAAGATCTTTATCCTCTGGTTTAACCACATTTTGCTCATTGTGCTCGTCGCTGTGATTTGCTGGCACTAAATGATCGGGCATATTAGAGCGCTCAGCAGCGTTTTCCAGTTTATCATCCTGCAGGTTTTTATTTTGTTTTTCTAAATCATTCATAGCTCATCGTTTTCTAGCAAACACAGGCAAGGGTATTTCAGTTTTGATTTTAAAAAAAAAGAGATCCCATTTTTAGAATGGTTAACA
Source organism: Pedobacter sp. UYEF25 (assembly GCF_054061655.1). Classification (NCBI taxonomy): domain Bacteria; kingdom Pseudomonadati; phylum Bacteroidota; class Sphingobacteriia; order Sphingobacteriales; family Sphingobacteriaceae; genus Pedobacter; species Pedobacter sp. UYEF25. The sequence goes on from NZ_JBSSEL010000009.1 coordinate 61,749, forward strand.
TTAATATTTAAGGATCTTACTTAGGGCGACCTAATTGAATTTCTAAAAACAGAAGTAGTTTTACAATCTTGAACATGTAACATCTCCGCTATTAGGAGCTTTGTAAAAAATTAGTTTCAAGCGGTTTATTTCAGACAAATTTACCTTACATTACAGAATCTTTTAGAGATAACCATTTATGAGTAATTTTCAGATAAAAAAGTCGCCCACCATTTACGATGCCATTGTAGTGGGATCTGGTGCGGGTGGAGGCATGGCGGCGTATGTACTCGCAAACGCCGGACAAAAAGTATTGATGTTAGAGGCGGGGCAATATTTTGATCCAAGAACTGACTCCCAACAGTTAAAATGGCCTTGGGAATCTCCCAGACGTGGTGCTGGCACAAATCGTTATTTTGGTGATTTTGACGCTTCTTATGGAGGCTGGAGTTTAGATGGCGAACCTTATACGACAAAAGACAACACTTCTTTTGATTGGTTTAGATCTAGAATGTTGGGCGGAAGAACAAATCATTGGGGCAGAATTAGTTTACGCATGGGTCCTGAAGACTTTAAACCAACGGATGGTTTGACAGACGAATGGCCAATAACCTATGATGACATTAAACCTTTTTACGATAAAGTTGATCGTTTAATTGGTATTTATGGCACTGTAGAGGGCATTTCAAGTGAACCAGATGGTATTTTTATGAAGCCACCAAAACCTAGATTAAATGAACTTCTCATTAAAAAAGGCGCCGAAAAAGTTGGCGTAAGGGTAATAACAGGTAGAGGTGCTGTGATGACAGAAGCCCTAAAAGGAAATAGTGACCGTGCGCCTTGTTTTTACTGCGGACAATGCAACAGGAGTTGCAAAGTGTATGGCGATTTTTCTGCTTCGTCTTGCCTGGTTATTCCTGCAGTTAAAACTGGGAATTTAACAGTTATTACAGATGCAATGGTTCGTGAAGTTATAACGGATAAGGATGGAGTAGCAACAGGCGTTTCTTACGTTAATAGAAAAGATTTACAAGAATACCAAGTAAATGCAAAGGTGGTTATTCTCGGAGCGAGTTCGTGTGAATCTGCTCGAATACTTTTAAATTCTAGGTCTTCTTACCATCCAAATGGACTGGCAAATAACAGCAATGTAGTAGGAAAATATTTACATGATTCTACTGGAGCAAGTGTTTCGGGATTTTTACCCCAACTAATGGATCGGAAAAGGTACAATGAAGATGGTGTAGGAAGTGTGCACATTTACTCGCCATGGTGGTTGGATAATAAAAAATTAGATTTCCCGAGAGGCTATCATATAGAGTACGGTGGTGGAATGCACATGCCTGGTTATGGCTTTGGTGGCGATGTGGCAACGCTTAATGGATTAACGCCAGGAAGAGATGGAAAACAAAAGCCTGCAGGCGGCTACGGAGCGTCATTAAAAGATGATTATCGAAGATTTTATGGCACAGGCGTTGGCATGGCTGGTCGAGGTACAGCCATTGCGAGGGCAGACAACTATTGCGAAATAGACCCTTCAGTAGTAGATAAATATGGAATACCAGTTTTAAGATTTCACTATAAATGGGCCAAAGAAGAAATCAATCAGGCCAAGCACATGCAAGAGACTTTTCAGGGCATTATAAAAGCCATGGGCGGTATCGTTACTTCTACCATACACGGAGCAGATAACAATTACGGGTTAGAGACTCCTGGCAGAATTATACATGAGGTAGGAACTGTTAGAATGGGTGATGACAAGACCAAATCTGCGTTGAACAAATATTGTCAAGCGCATGATTGTAGAAACCTATTTGTGGTAGACGCAGCTCCTTTCGTTCAACAGGGTGATAAAAATGCAACATGGACCATTTTGGCAATGTCTATGCGGACTGCAGAATATATTTTGGCACAGAAGAAAAAACAAAACATTTAATCTAAAACAATGAACAGACGTGAATCTTTAAAGGCTTTAGGAATAGGCGCAATAAGCACAACCGTTTTATTGGAAGCGTGTAAACAGCCGGAAACAGCAAAAGAAATCCCACTTAAGGCAAATGAAGAACCAACAGCGGGTAAAGAAGCTTGGGAGGTGGAACGCGATAAAGCGCTAAACGATGAAAAGTTTTTCACCAAAGAAGAAATGGCTACCATCACTATTTTAGCAGATTTAATAATCCCGAAAGATGCTGTCTCTGGAAGTGCATCTGATGCAAAAGTACCTGACTTTATCGAGTTTATTGTAAAAGATATGCCCGAGCATCAAACGCCTATGCGTGGTGGATTAAAATGGATTGATCTTCAAAGTTACAATCGATTTCAGAAGGCATTTGTAGATGCGGGCACCGCGAATCAAAAAGCCATTTTAGATGACATTGCCTATCCGAGTACAGCGAAGCCAGAGATGCATGCTGGCGTTGCATTTTTTAGCCGAATGCGTAATTTAACAGCTTCAGGTTTCTACACTACAGAGATCGGCGTAAAGGACATTGGTTACGTTGGAAACGCCCCAAATCAATGGACCGGGGTACCCGTAGATGTTCTAAAACAATACGGAGTGGAAAACTTAAAAATTTAAAATTAAAAAATCGCGCTTCATGCGCGATTTTTTGTTTGATATTCCTTCGAGCAACATTTGTTTTTCGGTTGATCAATTCTTGCTAGTACGCGCTATTTAACAATTAAGATTAAGCCTTTCCCTGGCTCTATTGTAATGCGCTTTCCTGCTGGATAACTGCCTTCCTCTTGAAATTTGTCGATTTTTGGTGCCGTAAAGCTTGCTTCAGCCGCATCAATACCCAACTTATGCCAATCTATAATCAAATCTATAGCAACTTTTGTAGGCGACCAACTGGCTAAGGCAATCATTGTTTTCCCTTTTTGTTGATAGACAGTAGCCAAAACATTTGAGTTATTGGTCTTAACTGGGCAATTCTCGCTCCAGTAACCGATCATTTTAGACTTTTCGAGACCGAAATCATCCCAAGCTTTCCACAAAGGCTTTGGATCACTTTTATCAGACCAGCCTAAACGGCTCGTCATGCCGTAAATCATTCCTCTCCAAGGGTTTCCGTCATTTTGCAGCATTTCACCCATCAGGCCAAAAGGAATACCGCTCACTTCTGTTAAAAAAAAATCTGGACTGTTATTTTCATAGTCGAAATATTCACCAAACCACAGCCGATTTAAATAGGGGAAATGTTCCATATATAAAATGGCACTATTGTTAAATCCATCATTTTTATTGTACTGGTTCGCAGAATGAAGATCTATTATCCCGGGATGATTATTGCGAGTTAACACGCGTTTGATGCGTTTCATAGTAATGCGGTCAAAAGCTACATCATCCAAATAAACGCCATCTATGCCAACATTATTGGTAAGCCAATTCATACCTTCTACATAATAATTGTGCCAACGGTTCATACCGCTGTTTATAATCGCGGCGTCTTTAATTTCTGGCACAAACCACGCGGCAATGTAATTTGAATCTAAATGTTCTTGTAACCAGCTGAAACCACCGCCGTTTCCCGGCGAATAAATTTCCGTTCCTAAACTTCTCATCGCAGGCAACTCATAAGCATGGTCTGAAAGTTCTCTTATCGTATTGTAAATTTTAACTTTTAGTCCTTTTTGATGTGCTTCATCGATGTAAGATTTCATATCTCGCCACGCGATAAATGGATAATTGATCCAAGGATTTATTGGTGTGGCATGATGAATATTTACCACGGTTGCTCCAGATGCTTTGATAGAATCTAAACTTCCATATTTATGGTAGAATCGATTTTCCCATTGGAAATCTGTATCCAACAAATGGAAGGGGGTAATCAGCAAGTTAAAATTAAAATAAAGCACCTCCCCTTTCTTCAAATTCCTTGCGCCGGTAAAATTATCGGCCAAAATGGATGATCCATTCTCGTTAATCTGAATACCACCTCCATTTCCATTGCCCCAAGACTTTGGCAATAGCAAGGGCTTTTGTAAATAGAAATTAGTATTTAATGGCCTCAAGTAATTTTCGTCTCTAAGGTTATAGTATAAACCAGAATTTACATTTCCAACCCAAACTGCATCTTGATTTTTACTTGAAACATCCCATTTCCATTTAAGTGTATCTGGCCTCAAGCCACCTTTCTCACCCAATCCCATTAAATATTTTGCAGATTTTTTGCTGAATGGAATGTGAAAATCCACGTTGCTAAAACTCACACTATTTAAAGCAGTAATTTTAACGACATAATGAACATAACCGTCAAATTCTAAACTGCCGGTTAAATCCATCTCTAAGTTTTTAGAAATATTTTTAGCGGTCCATGTCACAGTACCAGCGCTTCTGCTGGCGATCTCAAACTTACTTGTTGTAAATTTCTCTTGAACTTTCGGTGTATTGAAGAAATGAAAATGCATGGCTTCGGCCAATATATTATTAGGTTGATCCGAGTAGGCAGTCATTTCAGAATTATAGAAGGTTTGGATCTGTTTTGGAAAACCATCGGTATTCAATTCAAGCTTTCTTCCGAGTAGTGATATGGTATTTCCGCTTACCGTTAACGCTTTGTATGGAGCTATCACCGTGTTTTTTTGTGCCATGGTAGAATTTAACCAAGTAAGCCGAGTTTGTTTATTTGGCTCCGCCACTCCACCATCAGCTAGAATTTCATTGTGAATTGTCAGCTTTACATCAACAGTTTTTGATCTTCCGTTTGCACTTACCTTAAACTTTCCAGTATAAATTCCAGCCTCTGTCGATTTTGGAATGTCTACCGTTATCCACATGGACTGGATTTTCTCTTTCGCAACATTTACCTTTTTGGTTAACGGCTTATCATCAAAGGTAACTCCATTGGTATTTAAACAATTAATGTATTTACCCGCTATCACTTTGCCATTTGATGTTTTGAAATCGCCAAATGTAATCTTTACGTCCTGTAAGTCTGTCATCGCATATACTCCAAGTTGAAAAGCATAATTCTCGCCTCTGCTTGCGCTTCCATTAAATCGGTCTAGATTGGTCATTTTAACCCACCTGTATGGAAGATCATCTTCCATTTTTACAGGGTGCATTCGATCTTCAGGAAAAACCAAAAAAGAATTATCCGAGTATTTTGCCTTTAGAATCTGGGTTTCCTTTGCGGTAGCGATAACTTCCATCGGATAAAAAGAATTAAACGAATCAATGGATTGAATCTCCACCACATGAGCATTGATGGATGTGTGTTTGGCCTTTGAAAACCAAGATTCATCCATAAGATTTGGCTTTAAATAAACCCCCTTGGGATAGTTACTGCGCCCTTCGTTTTTAAAAGGCATGTAGTAGATGAAATATGTTCCCGAACTTGCACTAAAATAGACATCGCCACTTTCTCTGCTTAATTTATCATAACCGACTTCTGAAACCAACTCGCCACTCGCTTTTTGAACAATTATGCGCTTAAGCTCTGGATTTCTGTCTCGTCTTCGCCAATTTATACTAACATGGGCTGTAGGGCCAGATCCATCAAAAGAAACAACAGCTCGGTGGTTGCCAAGTGAATCAGCATTCCACGAGTTGTTAGCACTAGTATATTTTAACACTTGCGCATTAGCTCCTAATGTGCAAATGGCAAAAATTATTAAAGTAAAAATAAATTTCATTCGGCAAGTATTTGACGCTAAGTTAAGGATCCAGCGTAAAACAACCAACCGAAAGACAATATGGATCAAAGGTTTGTTAAAATCGAACAAGCATTTATTTCACAAAAAAGTCCTGCTCTTTCGAACAGGACTCTTAAAATTATTTAGCTATAAACCTTACTCTCCTTTTGGATCTTCTTTAGCTACAGCTGCATCAGCCTCAGGTGAAACATCGTTTGCAGGTGCTTCTTGTTTAACTTCCTCGGTTGAAATTACTTCTTCTACTGGTGTTAATGGAACGTCTACTACACCTTGTGCATCAGGAGAAACAGTTTTGGCAGTCGCCTTGGTTCTTCCTCTACGGGTAGTTTTCTTGGCCTCGTCTGCATTTCCTTTTCCATAGATCTCATTGTAATCAACAAGCTCAATTAATGCCATTTCTGCATTATCACCAGAACGATTGTTTAATTTAATGATACGAGTATAGCCGCCAGGACGATTTGCAACCTTTTCAGAAATTTCCCTAAAAAGAATCGTTATCGCCTCTTTATCTTGAAGATAAGAAAACACGGTCCGACGAGAGTGTGTGGTATCATTCTTTGACTTCGTAATAATAGGTTCTACATACATACGTAAAGCTTTAGCCTTAGCTAAAGTTGTAGAAATTCTTTTGTGCATGATAAGCGACACAGCCATATTGGCTAACATTGCTTTTCTGTGGCTATCGGTTCTGCCTAAGTGATTTACTTTTTTACCGTGTCTCATGGTTTTTTTATTAAGTGTATACCGTCTCTTTTAAGCGAGGGAATTATACACTGTGAAATTATTTTTAAATAATAAGTAATGAGTTATACGAAGTACGTAACCCTATTACCTACAACATTTTATTCTTCGTCTAACTTAAATTTAGATAAGTTCATACCGAAAGACAATCCTTTTGACTTAACAAGTTCTTGAATTTCAGTTAAAGACTTTTTACCGAAGTTTCTAAACTTTAACATATCTGCAACATCATAGCTTACTAAATCTGCTAAAGTGCGAATGTCTGCTGCTTTTAAGCAGTTTAATGCGCGAACGGAAAGATCCATGTCTACCAATTCTGTTTTAAGAATTTTACGCATATGTAAAATTTCCTCATCAACCTCCTTAGTTTCTTCTTTGGCTTGAGATTCGAGTACAAGATTCTCATCAGAAAACAACATAAAATGCTGAATAAGAATTTTTGCGGCTTCTTTCAGTGCTTCTTCAGGATGAATAGAACCATCTGTAGAAATATCTAAAATTAACTTTTCGTAATCTGTTTTCTGCTCAACACGAAAGTTTTCGATGGTATACTTAACGTTCTTCATCGGCGTATAGATAGAATCTATCGCTATAACACCAACAACGGAATCAGCTAATTTATTCTCCTCTGCAGCTACGTAACCACGTCCTTTATTCACAGTAAGCTCTACTTCTAAAGTTACCGATTTATCCATATTACATATAACGTGATCTGGATTTAGAACAGTGAAATTATTGGAAAATTTAGTAATGTCACCAGCTTTAAACTGATCCTGATTGTTAACTATAATAAAAACCTTTTCCGCATCGCCAGAATCTCCTGTTTTCTTGAAACGAACTTGTTTTAAGTTTAAGATGATGTCTGTTAAATCTTCTACTACTCCTTTCATGGTAGAAAACTCGTGGGAAACGCCTGAAAAACGAATGTTGGTAATAGCATAACCCTCTAAGGAAGAAAGCAAAATTCTTCTTAGCGCGTTACCAATTGTTACTCCGAAACCGGGCTCTAACGGACGAAATTCAAATACGCCTGCGAAATCGTTTGATTTCTGCATAATCACCTTGTCTGGTTTCTGAAATGCTAAAATTGCCATTTATGTTTATTTAAATTCGTTATTAAATATTTATGGTAATATAAAAAGTTAAAGACAAGATATAGCCTTTAACATTTTTACAAATTATTTAGAGTAAAGCTCCACAATTAAGTTTTCTTTGATATTCTCCGGAATTTCGTCACGTTGAGGATAAGTCAAAAACTTTCCACTCAATTGATCTGCATCAAAATCCAACCAACCAAACTTGTTAATCTTACGGCCAGCAACTGAATTAGAAATAGATTCTAAAGATTTAGACTTCTCTCTAACGGCAATTACATCTCCAGCTCTTAACTGATAAGAAGGGATATTTACAACTTCTGCATTCACTGTGATATGCTTATGGCTTACCAACTGGCGAGCGCCAGAACGAGTAACCGCAAAACCTAAACGATAAACAGCATTATCTAAACGTGCCTCCAACAATTGCAATAAATTATCACCAGTAATTCCAGCGCGAGAAGAAGCTTTTTTGAAAAGGTTACTAAATTGCTTTTCTAATACACCATAAGTATATTTAACTTTTTGCTTTTCCATTAACTGGATCGCATATTCTGATTGTTTTCCTCTTCTTTTCGACGAACCATGTTGGCCCGGAGGATAATTTTTTCTATCTAAAACCTTATCAGGACCGAAAATTGGTTCTCTGAACTTACGGGCTATCTTACTTTTTGGGCCTGTATATCTTGCCATTTTTTTTGTGTTTTTAAAGTATCAACCAACCTTAAGATGGAGATTCTTATCTTTAAAATTAATTAAACTCTTCTCTTCTTAGGAGGACGACATCCATTGTGAGGAAGTGGGGTAATGTCTTTGATAGAATTTACCTCGATACCTGCTACTTGCAAAGTCCTAATAGCAGACTCACGACCAGAACCTGGACCTTTTACAAATACATCAACCTTACGTAACCCAAGATCGAAGGCTACTTTCCCACAATCTGAAGCTGCTTGTCCTGCTGCATATGGAGTGTTCTTTTTTGAACCTCTAAAACCCATTTTGCCCGCAGACGACCACGAAATGGTTTGTCCATTTGTGTTTGTTAAGGTAACGATGATGTTGTTAAAAGTAGCATTGATATGGGCTTCGCCCACCGATTCTACGACAACGATACGTTTTTTTGTTACTTTTTTACTTTTAGCCATTTTTAATTTTAGATATGAGACAGGAGCTATGAGTATGGAAACTTAATTCTCTCTCACACCACTATCTTAACTATTTATAACGTTAAACCGAGAAGTTGACCAGATAATACAATTGTCTTATATCTCAAATCTAACAGCTCAAATCCTTTCTTTATTTAGTAGCTTTCTTTTTGTTTGCAACTGTTTTTCTCTTTCCTTTTCTCGTACGGGAATTATTTTTAGTACGCTGACCACGAGAAGGCAACCCTTTTCTATGACGTAGACCACGATAACACCCAATGTCCATTAATCTCTTAATATTCAATTGAACTTCAGAGCGTAAAGCGCCCTCAACCTTAATCTCATCGTTAATGATGGTACGGATTGCAGTCAACTCTTCATCAGACCAAGTTTCAACTTTTTTATTAAAGTCGATGCCTGCTTGAGTAAGTATGCGCTGTGCAGTCGTTTTGCCTATCCCATAAATATAGGTTAGACCAATTTCTCCTCTTTTGTTTCTTGGTAAATCAATACCTGATATTCTTGCCATGTTTGTAAATTGGTTTTTAATAAACGATCGAACGGCGGGCCACCGTTGTACGGTTCTCGTTATACTGTTCTAACTATCCCTGACGCTGCTTAAACTTCGGATTTTTCTTGTTAATCACGTAAAGCTTTCCTTTACGGCGAATAATCTTGCAATCTACGCTACGCTTCTTAATTGATGATCTAACTTTCATTTCTATTTGTATCTATAAGTTATGCGGCCTTTCGTTAAGTCGTATGGCGACATCTCTAATTTAACTTTATCTCCAGGTAAAATTTTTATGTAGTGCATGCGCATTTTACCAGATATGTGCGCAATAATTTCATGCCCGTTTTCTAATTCTACCCTAAACATAGCATTAGATAACGCTTCCCTTATTACTCCGTCTTGTTCAATTGAGGCTTGTTTAGCCATATTATACTGATTGTTACTTATTTACCTGCCTCTAAACAGGGACGCAAAATTAAATAAAATAATTCACATTTTATTCTTTTTTTCTTAAAACTTCTTCTATGTAATCAAACGTAGACAAAATGTCTGGTTTCCCCTTCTTTATCGCCACAGAATGCTCAAAATGGGCAGAAGGTTTGTTGTCTTTACTTGTTACTGTCCAACCATCAGAATGAAAATTAACTCCCGCTACACCCGCGTTGATCATAGGTTCTATGGCAATAACCATCCCCTCTTCAAGCTTTGGCCCATTTCCGCGTTTCCCATAGTTTGGTACCTCAGGCTTTTCGTGCAACTGCACACCAACGCCATGCCCAACCAATTCTCTAACTACGCCAAACCCATTACTTTCCGCATGTTGCTGGACGGCAAACCCAATATCTCCAATCCTCATCCCTACGACTGCTTTTTCTAAACCGAGACGTAAACACTCTTGGGTAACAGTTACAAGTTTCTTCTTCTCTTCAGAAATCTCACCGATTGAAAACGTATAGGCAGAATCGCCAAAATATTTGTTTTTGATTACCCCGCAGTCTACGGAAATCAAATCGCCTTCATTAATAACGTAGTCGCTTGGAAAACCATGAACCACTTGATCATTAGGAGAAATGCACAATGAGTTTGGAAAGCCATTGTAATTTAGAAAAGCCGGTATTGCGCCGTGATCGCTAATAAACTCAAAAGCGAGCTTATCGAGCATTATTGTTGTAACGCCTGGTCCAATTACCTTTGCCACCTCTGCCAAAGTTCTTGACACCAATAGATTGCTTTCCCTGATAAGCTCTATCTCTTCTAAAGATTTATAATAAATTTTAGACATGTGAATTTCCTACAAAACGGCGTTGCTGCTCGCTGCCGGAACTCCTGCTCTTCCACTTATTCTACCTGTTTTCATCAAACCATCGTAATGACGCATTAACAAGTAGCTTTCTATTTGTTGAAGTGTATCTAACACAACACCAACCAAAATCAATAAAGATGTCCCTCCAAAAAACTGAGCAAATTCCTGCTTGATTCCAAATTTTACAGCAATAGATGGCAGAATAGCTATAATAGCCAAGAAGATTGCACCTGGAAAGGTAATTTTAGAAATCACATCATCAATAAAAGTTGAGGTCGCTAACCCTGGCTTAACGCCCGGAATAAAGCCCCCATTCTTTTTCATGTCATCACTCATCTGCACCGGATTAACGGTGATAGCGGTGTAGAAAAATGTAAATAAAATAATCAGAATTGCAAATGTAAGGCTATATGCCAACGAAACAGGGTTGCTAAATTGAATTAACCAAGAACCTTGTAAAGAAGGTACAAACGAAGTAAGCGCGCCTGGAATAAACATTAACGCCTGTGCGAAAATGATGGGCATTACACCTGCAGCATTAACCTTTAACGGAATGTACTGGCGAACGCCGCCAAACTGCCTGTTTCCAACTATTTTCTTAGCATATTGAACAGGAACTTTTCTAACGCCCTGCACAATTAATATGGTAAACATCACCACAGCAAATAATGCAACAACCTCTATAACCAAAGCAACAGGACCACCGCCGGTACTTGACGCTCCAACTTTATCAGAAAATTCTTGACTTAGTGCAACAGGCAACCGAGCAATTATACCAATCATTATAATTAGCGAAACGCCATTGCCTATCCCTTTATCTGTAATCTTTTCACCAAGCCACATGACAAATAAAGTACCTGCAGTTAATACAATAACAGAAAGAATGTAGAAAAGGGTAATAGGCATTAATATAGCTGCCGTAGGAACTTGAGTTTTAACGTAACCAATAGACTGTACAATGGTAATTAAAACGGTTAGATATCTTGTAATCTGATCCATTTTTTTCTGTCCACTTGCGCCTTCCTTTTGCATTTTCTGGAAAGAAGGTACAGCTACTCCGAGTAACTGAACGACGATGGATGCCGATATGTACGGCATAACTCCCAATGCTAAAATAGACACACGTGAGAACGACCCACCGGCAAACATATCCAACAAGCCTAAAATACCAGACTTGGTTGTGTCTCCCAAAGCGCTCGGATTTACACCCGGCATAACCACGTGAGAAACAAACCGGTAAATTAAAAGAATTAAGAGCGTAAATAAAATACGCTCTTTTAGTTCTTCAATTTTCCAAATATTACTTATAGTCGTAATTAGCTTTTTCATGTACTAGTTTACAGTTTTACGATTGAACCACCAGCAGCTTCAATTGCTTTTTGAGCGGTTGTAGAAAATGCATGCGCAGTAATCTCTATTTTGGCTTTCAGCTCGCCGCGACCTAAAATCTTTACTAAGTCGTTTTTAGAAACCAATCCGTGTTCTTTCAATACGGCCAAATCTACAGATTTTAACTCGAATCTCTCCACTAAACCTTGTAGTACATCTAAATTCACACCCACATATTCGGTGCGATTGATTGGCTTAAAACCAACTTTAGGCACTCGGCGTTGTAAAGGCATTTGACCACCTTCAAAACCAACTTTTGATTTATAACCAGAACGAGACTTAGCTCCCTTATGACCGCGGGTAGATGTACCACCACGTCCAGAACCTGTACCACGTCCGATTCTTTTAACCTTTTTTGTTGAGCCTTTTGCCGGCCTCAAATTACTTAAATCCATTTTTTTAAACTTGTGTCGCCCTTCGCTTTCACTAAACAGGTACAACGGTTAGAAGAATAAAAGAGTTAGCGCCAAAAAGCAGCTAACTCTTCCTAATATTTATATGCTTTCTATGGCAACAAGGTGATTTACCTTTCTAACCATTCCAACAATCTGTGGAGTTGCCTCAACTTCAACACTTTGATTCATTTTTCTTAAACCCAAAGCTATTACAGTTCTCTTTTGGCGTTCACTTCTATCGATCGTGCTTTTAATCTGTGTTATCTTAATTTTAGCCATGATTTCTTATCCGTTAAAAACTTTATTTAAATCTATGCCACGGGTTTGCGCGATGGTATACGCATCACGCATTTTTGTTAATGCATCTACGGTAGCTTTTACCACGTTGTGTGGATTAGAAGATCCCTTAGATTTTGCCAACACATTGGTAATCCCAGCACTTTCCAACACCGCACGCATCGCACCACCGGCAATTACGCCAGTACCAACTGCTGCTGGTTTTATTAGCACAAAACCTCCAGAATATTTTCCAATCTGCTCGTGAGGAACGGTACCGTTTAAAATAGGCACTTTTACCAAATTTTTCTTAGCATCATCAATTCCTTTAGCAATTGCTTCAGTTACCTCTTTCGCTTTTCCAAGTCCAAAACCTACCACACCGTTTTCATCTCCCACAACAACAATCGCGGAAAAACTGAAGGTACGGCCACCTTTGGTAACTTTGGCAACGCGCTGTATGCTAACTAACCGATCTTTCAATTCTATATCGGTTGTCTTTACTCTTTTTATATTGATAGTTGACATTTTCTTTCTTTTTACAATTTAAAAAACTAGACCACCTTCACGTGCACCTTCAGCGAGTGATTTAACACGACCGTGGTATAAATAGCCGTTTCTATCGAAAACGACTTCTTTAACGCCCGCTGCCAATGCCTTTTCTGCAACTAGTTTTCCAACTGCTAAAGATTGTTCTACTTTATTGCCTTTGCCAGCAAAATCTTTTGATAAAGATGAAGCAGATGCGATGGTACTTCCATTCACATCGTCTATAATTTGAGCGTAGATACCTTTATTGCTCCTGTACACAGACAATCTTGGGCGCGCTTCAGAACCAGTAAGTCTCTTCCTAATTCCTTTCTTAATTCTATCTCTTCTTGATAATTTCTTTCCTGCCATGATTACTATTTCTTAGATGCTGATTTACCTGCTTTTCTTCTTAATACTTCACCAACAAACTTGATACCTTTACCCTTATAAGGCTCTGGTGCACGTAGCGAACGAATCTTTGCCGCTACTTGTCCTATCAATTGTTTATCTATGCTCTCCAACATAATTTTTGGAGTTTGCCCTTTCTCTGAGCTCGTAGTTACCTTAACTTCTGCAGGCAACTGAAAGATAAAGTGGTGGGAATAACCTAAAACCAAATCTAATGTATTGCCTTGGTTTGTGGCACGATAACCAACACCAACAAGTTCTTGTTGCAATTTGTATCCTTCTGTTACACCAATAACCATGTTATTAATCAGCGAACGATACAAACCGTGTAACGCTTTATGCTTCTTTTGGTCTGATGGACGGCTTACTTGTAATACACCATCTTCTTGGTCAATGGTGATCTCTTGATCAACATTTTGGGTTAATTCACCCTTAGGTCCTTTAACCGTAACCACGTTTTCTTTCGAAACCGATATCGTTACACCTGCAGGGATTGTAATTGGGGCTTTTCCTATTCTCGACATTGTGTTTTTCTCCTCTAATTAATAAACATGACACAATACCTCACCACCAATTTTTAATTTGGCTGCCTCTTTGTCGGTCATTACGCCTTTAGAAGTGGATAAGATTGCGATACCTAAACCATTTAATACCCTTGGCATATTTGCTACGCCGGCATATTGTCTCAAACCTGGTTTACTTATTCGCATCAACGTACGAATAGCAGGAACTTTTGTAATAGGATTATACTTCAAAGCAATTTTAATGGTGCCTTGTGCAGTAGTGTCCTCAAACTTATAGTTCGTGATGTAACCTTTGTCAAAAAGTACTTTTGTGATTTCCTTTTTAAGGTTTGATGCAGGAATTTCTACAACCCTGTGGTTGGCCTTAATGGCATTCCTTACTCTTGTTAAATAATCTGCTATTGGATCTGTATTCATTTTTTATTGTTATTGATGGTGGTTTCTTATATTGCTATTTAACTTATAGACCTTCCATCGGTTAAAATTCTTTTCTATTAGTATCAGGACATTAGCATCAAGTATCAAGAAACTTTTATCTCAATACTTGATACTAAATAATTGCTACTCCTATTACCAAGATGCTTTTCTGACACCTGGTATCTTACCATCTAATGCCATTTGGCGAAAAGTTACCCTAGATATACCAAAAGTACGCATGTACCCGCGTGGTCTGCCTGTTAATTTACAACGATTGTGCAAACGAACTGGAGATGCATTTTTTGGTAATTTATCTAAGCCTTCATAATCTCCGGCTGCTTTCATTGCTGCACGCTTATCTGCGTATTTTTCCACCAACCTTTGGCGTTTTACTTCGCGTGCTTTAATACCTTCTTTTGCCATTATTCTGCTATTTTTTGATTTTTAAACGGTAAACCGAATTGTTTTAGTAACTCTAAGGCTTCTACATCAGATTTTGCCGAAGTTACGAAAGTAATGTCCATCCCTAAAATTTTACTAATTTTATCGATGTTTATTTCAGGGAAGATAATCTGTTCAGTAACGCCTAGAGTGTAATTACCATGTCCATCAAATCCCTTATCATTAATTCCTTTAAAATCACGGATACGAGGAAGAGCGACGGAGATCAAACGATCTAAAAACTCATACATGTTGTTATCACGCAATGTTACGCGCACGCCAACAGGCATTCCCTTACGTAATTTAAAGTTAGAGATATCCTTTTTTGAATTCGCTCCAACCGCTTGTTGACCAGTGATGGTAGTCAACTCAGCAATAGAAGTATCCATAATTTTCTTATCCGTTACAGAAAACCTTCCTATACCTTGGTTGATACAGATTTTTTCCAATTTAGGAACCTGCATAACCGTTTTATACTGAAATTTTTCTCTAAGTGCAGTTACAACTTCTTCTTTGTACTTGCTTTTTAACCTAGGTGTAGCCATTATTTAATTTCCTCCCCTGATGTGGTTGCCACTCTAACCAATTTACCTTCTGCATTTGCCCTGCGGCCAACACGTGTTGCTTTTCCAGATGTAGGATCAATCAACATAAGATTTGAAATGTGTAAAGCTGCTTCCTTTTTAATAATACCACCGTTAGGATTAGCTGTATTTGGTTTTGTGTGTTTAGACACTAAATTTACACCTTCTACAATGGCTCTGTTTTTATCTATAAATACTTCTAGTACTTTTCCTTGCTGGCCTTTTGAATCACCTGCAATAATTTTTACCAAATCTCCCGTACGGATCTTCAGCTTTGATGGTTTGTTTACTTTAGTTCCCATATTATAATACCTCCGGTGCTAATGATACGATTTTCATGAATTGTTTCTCACGTAACTCTCTCGCCACCGGGCCAAAAATACGTGTACCTCTTGGCTCGTCTTGTGCATTTAGCAAAACGGCCGCATTATCGTCAAAGCGGATATAAGAACCATCTTTGCGTCTAATTTCTTTTTTAGTTCTAACCACGACTGCCTTAGAAACTGTACCCTTTTTTATATTGCCAGATGGCAATGCGCTTTTAACGGTTACAACAACTTTATCGCCAATTGAAGCATAACGTTTGCCAGTTCCACCTAACACCCGTATGACTAAAACTTCTTTTGCGCCGCTATTATCAGCAACGTTTAATCTTGATTCCTGTTGTAACATCTACTTAGCCCTTTCTAAAATTTGTACCAATCTCCAATTCTTGTTCTTGCTCAGTGGGCGAGTTTCCATAATCAATACCGTATCTCCAATACCGCATTCATTCTTCTCGTCATGTGCCATAAATTTGGTAGTTTTCTTAACGAACTTACCATAAATAGGGTGCTTTACTTTACGTTCGACAGTTACTACAACAGATTTATCCATCTTGTTGCTCACTACCAACCCTGTTCTTGTTTTTCTTAATTTTCTTTCCATTTCGACTTTCAAATTAATTGCTTTCAGTACTAGTTGCCGACGCAGCCTTTACTTTAGTCAGTTCAGTATTTAAACGAGCTATATCTCTCCTTAATTTCCCGATGCGAGAAGGATTTTCTATGGCCGAAACAGCATGTGCAAATTTCATCTTTGTAAGATTCTCTGTTTCTTCTGCAATCTTAGCTACTAAATCTTCTTTTGAAAGCCCTATGATTTCTGAATATTTCATTTCTATTTTTCTTTAAATTTTGAGTGTAGAGGTTGTACAAACAAGTATCCACAACATTCATCTCAAATGACTTATGCTTCTACGTAATCCCTACGTACTACAAACTTAGTTTGGATTGGTAATTTTTGTGCTGCTAAACGCAATGCTTCTTTAGCAACTTCTAAAGGCACTCCTTCCGCTTCGAAAATTATGCGCCCTGGTCTAACTACGGCAACCCAATATTCTGGAGCTCCCTTACCTTTACCCATACGCACCTCTGCCGGCTTTTTGGTAATTGGCTTGTCCGGGAAAATCCTGATCCATACTTGGCCCTCACGTTTCATAAAACGTGTTACCGCAATACGGGCAGCCTCTATCTGTCTACTGGTAATCCATGTAGATTCTAAAGATTTGATGCCAAAAGACCCAAATGCCAACTCAGCTCCACGAGAAGCTAAACCTTTCATCCTGCCTTTTTGCATCTTCCTGAACTTTGTTCTTTTTGGCTGTAACATTTTATTCTTTTCTTATCGTTAAACGATGTTAATTAATCAGTTATTTGCGAGGACCTCTAGCACCTGCTCCCGCTCCTGCGCCGCCGCCTCTATTGTTGCCGCCGCCGCCGCCGCGTCTATCATTGCCGCCACGGTTGTCTCTTCCACCACCTCTATTGTCTCTTCCACCAAAAGCAGGCTTATCGCCAGCACCTTTCGGGCCATTATTAGTAGCACCAATGTTAGGAGATAAATCGCGTTTGCCATAAACTTCGCCCTTCATAATCCAAACCTTAACACCTATCTTTCCATAAGTTGTCAAAGCTTCTGCTAAAGCGTAATCTATATCAGCTCGGAAAGTATGCAAAGGCACTCTTCCTTCTTTGTATTGTTCAGAACGCGCCATTTCAGCACCGCCTAAACGACCAGAAGTCATGATTTTTATGCCTTCGGCTCCCATACGCATTGTTGATGCAATAGAAGTCTTCATTGCTCTACGAAAAGAAATTCTCGCTTCTAATTGTTTCGCAACACCTTCTGCAACCAATTGTGCATCAAGCTCAGGACGTTTGATTTCGAAAATGTTGATCTGAATTTCCTTTTTAGTCAATTTTTTCAACTCTTCTTTGATCTTATCAACCTCAGCACCCGCCTTACCAATTACGATACCCGGGCGTGCTGTGTGGATTGTTACCGTAATACGTTTTAAGGTACGTTCGATAACAACTTTAGATATGCCGCCTTTTGCAATACGTGCAGAAAGGTATTTCCTTATTTTTTCATCCTCAACTAATTTATCGGCATAGTTATTTCCACCAAACCAGTTCGAGTCCCATCCTTTGATGATACCTAACCTGTTACCTATTGGATTTGCTTTTTGTCCCATTTCCTAAATTAGTTTTGAGTTTCTGTATTTTTACTATCTACTATCAGCGTAATGTGGTTAGAACGTTTACGTATTCTAAAACCGCGACCTTGCGGCGCAGGTCTCAAACGTTTAAGTTGGCGGCCACAGTCTACCATAATTGTCTTTACAAACAATTGGTTTTCTTCTGGACGGGCACCATCATTTTTAGTTTCCCAATTTTTAATGGCCGATAATAACAGTTTCTCAACTCTTATTGCCACCTCCTTATTGGTAAATTTTAAAATACTCAATGCTTTTTCTACGCGTTCACCTCTGATAAGATCTACAACTAAGCGCATTTTACGCGGCGAAGTTGGACAATTATTTAATTTTGCTATTGCTTCCATTGTCTAATTATTTCCTTTTTTCAGAGTGTCCTCTAAATGTTCTAGTCGGGGCAAATTCTCCCAACTTGTGTCCAACCATGTTTTCTGTTACGTATACAGGGATAAACTTATTACCATTGTGTACCGCAAATGTATGACCAACGAAATCTGGAGAGATCATTGATCTACGAGACCATGTTTTAATGACCGACTTTCTGCCTGAATCATTCATAGAGACAACCTTCTTCTCTACATTATGGTCTATATAAGGTCCTTTTTTTATCGAACGAGCCATTATTTCTTCCTTCTCTCTATGATGTAACGATTAGAATATTTTTTCTTTTCTCTGGTTTTAAAGCCTTTGGCTAATAAACCATTTCGCGAACGTGGATGACCACCTGATGATCTTCCCTCACCACCACCCATTGGGTGATCGACAGGATTCATCGCTACCGGCCTTGTTCTAGGCCGACGGCCTAACCAACGTTTACGACCCGCTTTACCGAGTACTTCGTTTGCATGATCTGAGTTAGAAACAGCACCTATAGTTGCCAAACACGTAACCAGTATTAAACGGGTTTCACCTGATGGCATTTTAAGTGTGGCATACTTGCCATCTCTAGCAGCTAGTTGTGCATAAGCACCGGCGCTACGTGCAAGTTGTGCTCCTTTGCCCGGGTGAATTTCTACGTTGTGAACGATAGAACCCAAAGGAATGTTAGCTAATTTTAAAGCATTACCAACTTCAGGAATAGCTTTATCGCCAGACATCACTTCTTGCCCAACTTGTATGCCTTCTGGAGCGATGATATAACGCTTCTCGCCATCTACATAGTGTAATAAAGCTATGCGTGCGGTTCTGTTAGGGTCGTATTCAACAGTTGCTACTGTTGCAGGAATATCAAACTTATCACGTTTAAAATCTATTAAACGATAAGATTTCTTGTGACCACCGCCCATGTAGCGCATAGTCATTTTTCCTGTGTTGTTACGCCCACCAGATTTCTTTGATGATACAACCAATGATTTTTCGGGCTTGGTTGCTGTAATCTCCGTAAAGCTGGCACCTACTCTAAAGCGAGTACCCGGAGTGACTGGTTTAAATTTTCTTAAGCCCATAGTTACTATTAATAATTGAATTAGATATTTGCGTAATAATCTATCGTTTCGCCATCTTTTAGCGTAACAATTGCTTTCTTATACTTATTTGTACGGCCAGATACAAAACCACCTTTTGTATAACGGGACTTTGCTTTCCCATCTACAACCATGGTATTTATCGCTACAACATTAACACCATACATCTTTTCGATAGCCGACTTTATTTGTATTTTGTTAGCCCTGTGATCTGCACTAAAAGTAAATCGATTGCCTTTCTCAGTTAAAAGAGAAGCTTTTTCGGTTAATATTGGTCTTTTTAAAATTTCCATATTATTTGGCAAATGCCTCCTCCAAAGATTTTACAGAATTTTCGGTAAACACAAGTACACCTGCATTTAATACGTCATACGTATTTAATTGACTTGCAAGGACTACTTTGGTTCTTTGAATGTTTCTGCTTGATAAATAAATATTATGATCTACTGTTGGCAATACCAACAAAGTTTTTTTGCCGCCTACATTTAAAGCTTCCAATAAACCTCTATAACTTTTTGTCTTTACAGTATCGAATGTAAAATCTTCTAAAACAAGCACGTTATTGTCTTTAGCTTTATAAGCCAAAGCAGATTTACGAGCCAAAGATTTCAGCTTCTTGTTTAACTTAAAACCATAATCGCGTGGCTGCGGACCGAATACACGACCTCCACCATTAAACAGTGGTGATTTAATGCTTCCTGCACGTGCACCACCGGTACCTTTTTGCTTGTAAAGTTTGCGGGTCGAACCTGCAATTTCATTACGTTGTTTAGACTTGTGCGTACCTTGACGTTGGTTGGCCAAATACTGCTTCACATCTAAATAAATAGCATGGTCGTTTGGTTCTATACCGAATACACTTTCAGAAAGCTGCACCTTGGCACCTGTTTCTTTACCTGAAATATTTAATACTTTAACTTCCATCTGACTACTTATCTAAAATTACGTAAGAACCCTTAGCTCCTGGTATGGAACCGTTAACCACTATTAGGTTTTGATCTGCATAGATTTTCAATACCTGCAAGTTTTGGACTTTCACTCTGTCTCCACCCGTTCTACCTGCCATACGCATTCCTTTAAACACGCGAGATGGAAACGATGACGCTCCCAATGAACCCGGCGCACGTAAACGATTGTGCTGACCGTGAGTTTGCATACCCACACCGGCAAATCCATGACGTTTTACTACACCCTGAAAACCTTTACCTTTAGAAGTTCCAACCACATCTACGTATTCTCCTACTTCGAAGATAGAAACGGTAACTGTATCGCCTAAGACTACAGAATCGTCAAACTCATCAAACTCGATTAACTTACGTTTTGGAGTGGTCTTTGCTTTGGCAAAGTGCCCTTTTAAAGGCTGGGTGGTGTTTTTTTCTTTGGCTTCGTCGTATCCAAGTTGAACTGACGAGTAACCATCTTTTTCTTCGGTTTTTACTTGTGTCACCACACAAGGCCCAGCTTCGATTACGGTACAAGGAATGTTTCTTCCTGCCTCATCGAAAATACTGGTCATTCCTACTTTCTTTCCAATAATTCCTGACATTATATTTATTTGTTTTTAACACCCATCGTAGCAGTAGGGCTTCGTTCAAGGTGGTTGTTCATCCCGTTTTAGGGGAGGGCAAAAATAGGAAAGAATTCTTAATATTCAAACAGTTAGCTCATTATTTTTTCAAATAGTTTGCTGCACCCTAATCTGTTCGGTTTAAAAGCAATTTTATGAAAGATCAAAAGCTTAAAAAATGGCTAGCTCAGTAAAGATATCCGCTAAGTCACCTCATCCTGATTGAGCGTTAACAATATGTGTAGTGCGCTTTATTACGCCAAAGCATTGCCTGATGGCGCAGATTGTATTAATAACTAAGCCGTTAGCTATCCGGCGAAGCCGCCATTTAAACTAACCATAATTATGCATAGTACAATGAAGCCAATGGTTACATACATGTAGTCCTTTTCCAAAAAAAAAGTAAAGATGGAGAAAACCACTCTAGAAATAGGTGTGAAAATCAACAGTAGAATACCGAATTGTATAATTGCTTTCCCATTTAATGTAGGCAACATTTTGATAATTTCTGTGGGTTTGGATAACGTCGCTATTTCTGGTGTAAATACCTTATAACTTACGGTTGTACCGCTCTCCGCGATTAAGAACAACACACCGCCAATAAGCACGACTGCCATAGAGATAATTACCCCCACGCGCAATAAAGTACCCAAAATAACTTGTATGTCTCTGTCTTTCATTACCAACGTTAGCTATATATTCCCGCTTAGGCCATTATAAATCATTTGTACCGCCAAAAAAAGTACTACAACTGCAAATATGATTTTTAATTTATCTGTTTTAGCACGTACAAGTATTTTGGAACCTAAGGTTGCCCCGAAAAGTACTCCAATACATACCGGCATCGCAATTCCAGGATCTATTTGACCGCGGTGTAAATAAACAACAGCACTTGCTGCAGCCGTGACACCTATCATAAAATTGCTAGTGGTGGTAGAAACTTTAAATGGCATGCTCATGATGTTATCCATAGCAATTACTTTAAGTGCCCCAGAGCCAATGCCAAGTAGCCCTGAAAGCGTTCCCGCGAAAAGCATCATAAAAAAGCCACCTACAACCCTATGGACTTTGTAAGGTTTCTCCACTCCGTTTAATGGATAGCTGCCGTTAAGTTTAAAAAACAAAGCCAACTTGCTAGTTTGTGGATTGTCTGATTGACCTTTTCTCTTAACTACCATCATCAATGCAGAAAAAACTAAGATGATGCCAAAAGCAACCGCAATTAAACTAGGATTAAGGTAAACTGCTATTATTGCTCCACCAATGGCGCCTAAAGTGGTGGCAATCTCTAAAAACATACCAATCCGGATGTTTGTAATGCCTTCCTTCACATAGGCGGCCGCCGAACCCGAGGAAGTTGCTATAACCGAAACAATGGAAGCGCCAATGGCATAATGAATATCTACACCGAGTCCTAAAGTGAGCAAGGGAATGATGATTACACCGCCTCCTAAACCAGTAAGCGAACCTACTAAACCCGCTAAAAAAGCGCCAATTAACATAATCAACGTAAAAAGCAAAATCGACATCCGCGCAAATATAATGTACCTATTTATGGTAAACGAAAGAATTAATGAATAAAATAAATTCTATCGAATACCTAGATGAAATGGAAAATTACCTCAGGGAATAGCAAAAGTACAATACCTTATAAAACCCAGTAACGATGTCGAAAAGCCATTCCTATCTTCACGGTTTAACCTTAATACTATTGTCCCAGCCTTCTAATCATCTCTGCACTTAAATCTCTCCCATCATTTAATCGATCTGCAAAGAAAGTTTTTGCGGCCTCGAAATGCGCCTTATACCCTTTAATATCGCCATAGCCAATAATAGATGCCCACTCGTGCACCGCAGTGTGAAATTCTAAATCGTCGCCGCGGATAGATTTATCGAACAAAGCGGTCTGAATGGACTCTTCTAGCATCGCTTCATTTTTAAAAAGGTATTCTGCTATCCCCAACCTAAGTTTAAACGGAGGAGTCTGACAAATCAAATTATCGTAGGGATTTATTCCCATCTTATACCAAGCATATACCATACTAAGCAAACTTAAATGCGAGTTAGGTTTCTGGTTGTGGTTGCCATCAGACAAACTAAACTCTTTCATTATGCTGTCGTCAAGCAATACCAACTTTCTACTTTCGTGAAATACAAAGCTTTTTGCGGCGTAGATTTTTGCTCTAAATTGTTCCTCATTTTCACAAATCATCAATTTATACAATTCCGATTCGGCTTGGGCATAATATTTAACCTGTTCTTGAGCGTACGGGTTGAGGATGGCCAAGCCAGCGTAAATGTGAGATTTATAACTAAAGATGCGCAGCGTCGTTAAAATCTTTACATTGTCTATTCCGCCTGAGTAAGCGGGATTATCCCAAGGAAAAAAACCGGCATTTTTCCATGCGGAGCCCATACTTTCAAAGCCCATGTGAGTGACTGCTTGGGTATCGGCAACAATCCTATCATGTGTTTTATAATCGTCTAATTCGATGATGTTAGATTCTAAAGTTTTTAAAACGGTCATTGCTTTTAGGTAAGCCGCGTCAGAAGCGCGATGTCTCACCACCACCAATGTCTGGCCTTTAGAACTAAATCCCGGACCGTGAAGCGAATGACAGGTTACAATTTGTGTTTCTTTTGGTAAATATTTTTCAAAAGCCGCGATTTCCGGATGTTTAACAGATGTTTGGCCACCTACAATGGCACCGTATTTTGTAGAGCATGCAAATCTTTCAACAACTTCGGCAACTAATTCTGCCTCTACACAATACAAAATAAAGTCAGATTTACGCGCGACCCCGTGGCCATCAATCAACACCTCTATTTTTTTAGGCAGCAACTCTTCTTCCAACTCCTCAAACCGGCTTGGAATGTCGGCACCGCAAACGGCATAACCTGCTTTAGCAAAACATAGCGCATACAATTTGCCCATGTCACCCAATCCAATAATTCCTATCTGCATTTAACAAATGTAACCGAAACGGCTAAAAATTATAATAAAAATTGCATAAAACTGTTAATTAATATAAGTTTGGACGAGGATTTGGATAGATTTACGAAGCTGAAGTCTCGGAACTTTAAAATAACTATAAAACACTGAAACATTTAACGGCCCACCATGCAATTTTTTAAAAAACCAACACTTCTTTTTTTTGCCCTTACGCTGCTGGTTAGTTTTTTGGCAAATGCTCAAAATGACACTACCAAAAATACAGATCCCTCTCTAAATGGGCAATACAGGTTTATGTTGTCTAAATCAAAGAGTCTTTATGGATCGAGACTGATAAATCCCAACAGGTTATCGGTACTATGGCGAAGTGTTACAGATACGCTGAAAAAGGAACGAAAGGAACTTGCCCAAGCAAATGAAAAGATTAACTCACAAAAAAACGCTAGTTCTAGTTTAGAAAGCGAGATTTCGACCAAACAAAATGCGTTGGCTACTGCAACCGCTGCCGTGAACGAAATCAAATTCTTAGGCATTCCGTTTCAGAAAAACACTTACTCTGTCCTAGTTTGGTCTATCATTATCCTATTGGCCATCGCACTCGGAGTTATCATATTTCAATCTGGTAAATATAGGCAGGAAGCGAAATACAGAACAGACCTCTACCAAGAAGTTGCAGATGAATTCCAGAACCACAAGGTTAAGGCCAAAGATAAAGAGATGAGGTTAGCTCGCGAACTTCAAGATGAGCGTAACAGGTGGGATGACAATAGACGGGGTTGAGGCCAATAGTTTGTGAAACCAAAAAGTTGGTAAAATGCACAAAACCATAAATGGCGATTTGTGTTATTCTTATAAAAGAAAAATATTATGAAAGTAAGCGCGTATAGAAAAGACCCCCATTTAGAAGGTTATGATGGCAAGGAGGGATCGCATGTGCAAGCATCAGGTTTAAAGAAAGCATCAAACAAAGGAAACGAAAGTAAAGTTGTAACAAGTTTTGGTAATGAGCCTCTAAAGACAAAGAACCAGCGTGGCTTAAACGAAGATAATATTTCTGCTAAAGATGGCCTTGACAATACAGGAACTCAAGGGAAGGACTCTTTACATGATGATGCTTATCCACATAAGGATGACCTGGAAACAAAGGAAAGTGCGGAAAGCAATACGGGGAGTTCTTCAAAAGATTTTAAATAAACGAGTATGAAAATATTAAAGTTAGCACTTGCAAGCGCAGCAGCAGTTATGGCTTTCAAGTATGCCACTAAAAAACGAGATAGCGACGGTAAATCATTAATCGATGACCTTTCAGCACAGGCACCAGATATTGCAAATGGTGTGAAAAATTTCAGCGACAAAATTAAAGAGGCATTTGATAGTGCGGTCGAAAATTATTAATTCAATGTTCTTTCCAAACAATTGTTATCCGTAGGCTTTTCTTTAACATGGGGAAATTAAAACAGCCAACCATTTTAATTATGTTTTTTGTTTGAACTTAAATTCTATTGATTGTAATATTGAACCAAACAACTAAGCTCTAGTATAAACACCTCATCTCTAGTATAAGTAACGCGTATAAACCCCCTAATTAAGCGTATTTATCAGGTGTTTTTCTGGCTTATTTTTCTTGATATTTGATTTTAGCGAAAATTCTAAACAAATATTTAAAATTGAACTCCGAAATAAATTTGCTTCATGTATCCTTAATCCCCGACGAGCGCAACTTGTCGGTTAAAAATTTGCATGGCGTAGACAACATTAATGTGGTTGGGTCTTTATCAAGCAAATTGGATGCGGTGAATTTTTTAGAGGAACATCCACTTCCTCATCTATTATTTTTGGAAACACCCTCCTTGGGGAGTTTAGAATTAAATTTCGTTAAAATCTTAAAAAATCGTCATCCAAGCTTAAAAATTCTGAGCAGCGGTTTTTCTGAAGACTTAGACCTCCTTCAAACCGCATACGAGCATAAAATTGACGGGTTTGCGATGTCTCGACCACCGGCTGAAGAGCTTTCTTATGCGGTTAAACAAATCGTGTCTGGGCAGCTTTATCTTTGTTGTCAACTTGCCACCAAGTGTCTGCACAAATTAGCTACAAGCAAGGGCAAATTAGTCAATGGAATAGTAAAGCCTAGCCTGAAAATTACCAATCGAGAATTGGAGATTTTGAAATTTGTTGCGCAGGGGTTTACGAATACAGAAATTTCTGAAAGGTTATTTTCAAGTAAAAGAACAATAGAAGGAAACAGGAAAAAGCTTTTGCAGAAGACTGGAACAAAAAACACAGCGGAATTAATAGGATTTGCAGTTAGAAATAACTTTATAGAATAAACAGCTATTGATTATTCGATAATAAATTAAGTTTTTTCCACTCACCTTTAGTAAATTTTAAATTTACACTCAGTTTTTAAAAGCAGCATTTTATGCAGGGCCTAATGGCTTTATGCTTGTCTTTTTTACCCTAATTTCTTCATAAAAAATAATTGGTTAGACAACACTTCGGCGTTTAAATGATTTACTTTTTTCAAACCTGTCTAGTACCAGTCAGATAAAAAATGGTTTTGGTGACTACTGCTTGCACGTAAACTGAAAAGTTTACTGTTTTTAGGCCATGACTAAAAATAAAAAAGGCCTCGATAAATATATATCGAGGCCTTTTAGCTTTGTTTCGAAATAGTTATACCTTAATTTCAACTTCAACACCGCTAGGCAATTCAAGTTTCATCAAAGCATCTACTGTCTTAGAGTTAGAGCTGTAGATATCCAACAAACGCTTGTAAGCGCATAGTTGAAACTGCTCTCTAGCCTTCTTATTTACGTGTGGTGAACGCAAAACAGTAAAGATTTTCTTTTCTGTTGGCAATGGAATTGGTCCACTTACCACGGCACCCGTAGGCTTAACCGTCTTTACAATCTTCTCAGCAGATTTGTCTACCAAGTTGTAATCGTAAGATTTTAATTTAATTCTGATTCTTTGGCTCATATTATTTTAATTGAGACTACTTGTTAGAGCTATTGGTAACAAACAATCGGGTTTATTTTATTAGTAGCAAGTATTTAGTATCGAGTATCAGGATAAATGAGCTGTCTTGATACTCGATACTAACATCTCGATACTATTTAATCTTCTGATTTGACTTTTCCCTTAGACTTCGCTATCACTTCGTCTTGAACACCTTTGGGTGCCGCCTCGTAATGATCGAATTCCATGGTAGATGTTGCACGACCTGAGGTAATGGTACGCAATTGCGTTACATAACCAAACATTTCTGAAAGTGGTACAGTGGCTTTAATTACTTGAGCACCTGCCCTAGAATCCATACCCAACAATTGGCCACGACGACGGTTCATATCACCGATTACATCACCCATGTTTTCTTCGGGAGTAAGGATTTCAATCTTCATAATTGGCTCCATCAACGTAGGCTTGCACTTTGGCAACGCTTCGCGATATGCCATACGAGCAGCAAGTTCGAAAGATAACGCATCTGAATCGACTGCATGAAAAGATCCATCCGTTAAGCGCACTTTCATATCCGGAAGTGGATAGCCTGCTAAAACACCATTTGCCATCGCGTTAGCAAAACCTTTTTCTACTGAAGGAATAAATTCTCTAGGAATAGAACCCCCAGAAATTTCGTTCACAAACTGCAATCCGCCTTTTTCGTAATCTGCATCAATTGGAGAAATCACTACAGATATATCAGCAAACTTACCACGACCACCAGATTGTTTCTTATAAACTTCTCTGTGATTTGTAGTGCCAAAAATTGCCTCTTTATAGGCAACTTGTGGTGCACCTTGATTCACTTCTACCTTAAACTCACGTCTTAAACGGTCGATTAAAATATCTAAGTGAAGCTCGCCCATTCCAGAAATAACCGTTTGGCCTGTTTCTTGGTCAGTTTGAACTCTAAATGTAGGATCTTCTTCTGCAAGTTTACCTAATCCAATACCCAATTTGTCTACATCAGCCTGAGTTTTTGGTTCAATGGCTAAACCGATAACCGGCTCAGGAAAATTCATCGACTCCAGAATGATCGGATTTTTCTCTTCACAAAGCGTATCTCCGGTTTTAATGTCTTTGAAACCTACCACGGCTGCAATATCTCCTGCGCCTACGTTAGGAATAGGATTTTGCTTGTTTGCATGCATCTGGAAAATACGAGATATCCGTTCTTTATTTCCAGAACGTGTGTTATACACGTAAGAACCCGCTTCTAAATTACCAGAATACACGCGAATAAAACACAACCTTCCAACAAATGGATCGGTAGCAATTTTAAATGCCAGTGCTGCGAATGGCTCAGATTCTGCCGGCTTACGCGTTACTTCTTGCTCTGTATCTGGATTAATTCCTACCACACCCTCACTATCCATAGGCGACGGTAATAATTCCATCACATAATCTAGCATAGTCTGTACACCTTTGTTTTTGAAAGATGAACCACAAACCATCGGTACAATCTTAGCGTCTAAAACCGCTGCCCGTAAAGCATCTAAAACTTCGCGCTCAGTGATGGTTTCTGGAGCGTCAAAAAATTTCTCCATCAAACTTTCGTCGTACTCTGCAACAGATTCAAGCAATTTTTCTCTCCACTCGGCAACCTCTTCCAACATATCTTCTGGAATTGGCACTTCAGTAAAGGTCATTCCTTTATCATGTTCGTTCCAAACAATACCACGGTTGTTAATTAAATCTACAACGCCTTGAAATCCGTCTTCCGAACCGATAGGCAGCTGCAATGGAACAGCATTGCTACCTAACATGTCTTTAACCTGCTTAACAACTTTTAAGAAATCAGCACCAGAACGATCCATTTTATTAACAAAACCAATACGTGGCACACTATAGTTGTTGGCTAAACGCCAGTTCGTTTCAGATTGAGGCTCAACACCATCAACAGCAGAAAACAAGAATACCAAGCCATCTAACACACGCAACGACCTATTTACTTCTACCGTAAAATCCACATGCCCAGGGGTATCGATAACGTTAACATGGTATTTCTGCCCTCTATAATTCCAATCAACAGTTGTAGCAGCAGACGTAATAGTTATCCCACGTTCTTGCTCCTGCGCCATCCAGTCCATTGTTGCAGCACCTTCATGCACCTCACCAATTTTATGACTCACACCAGCATAATATAAAATACGCTCGGTAGTCGTCGTTTTACCAGCATCGATGTGGGCAGCGATACCAATATTTCTTGTAAATTTTAAATCTCTCGACATTTGTTATAATTAGCAAATGATTGAATTAAAGCATAACGGAACAGAATAAACCGTGCCACTATCCAAAATTCAATCATTCAAATTAATTCATTTTGTATTAAAACCTGAAGTGAGAGAACGCTTTATTGGCTTCAGCCATTTTATGCGTATCTTCTTTCTTTTTGACCGCAGCGCCTTCGCCTTTGGCAGCAGCAACAATCTCTCCCGATAACTTTTCCTTCATGGTTTTTTCACCTCTACGGCGTGCATATAAAATTAACCACTTCATGCCAAGCGCAATCTTGCGGTCTGGCCTAACTTCCATTGGAACCTGGAAATTTGCTCCACCCACACGACGACTTTTTACCTCTACAGATGGCATTATGTTTGCTAATGCACGTTTAAACATCTCTAAACCGTTCTCGCCAACTTTTTTCTCGGCAAGTTCCACAGCGTCGTAAAAGATAGAATATGCAATAGATTTCTTTCCATCGTACATCATGTTGTTTACAAACCGAGTTACCTGAATATCGTTAAATTTTGGATCAGGAAGGATAATTCTCTTTTTTGGTTTCGACTTTCTCATTTCTTATTTCCTCCCAATTATTTCTTTTTGCCTTTTGCCGGTGCAGCAGCTACCGCACCTGGTTTTGGACGTTTAGTACCATATTTAGACCTACGCTGATTTCTACCAGCAACACCAGAAGTATCTAGCGCACCACGAATGATGTGATAACGTACACCTGGTAAATCTTTTACCCTACCACCGCGAATCAATACGATAGAGTGCTCTTGTAAATTGTGTCCCTCTCCAGGAATGTATGCATTTACCTCTTTACCGTTCGTTAAACGAACGCGGGCAACTTTGCGCATAGCTGAATTTGGTTTTTTAGGGGTAGTGGTGTACACACGTGTACATACACCTCTTCGCTGTGGACAGCTGTCCAACGCTGGAGATTTGCTTTTAAACTCCAGAGCTACTCTACCTTTTCTAACTAATTGTTGAATGGTTGGCATTGTGCTTTTTTATGTTATTTATTAAATAATTTACCGCTCCCCTAGCCTCTTTACAGATAGCCTATAAAACGGACTGCAAAAGTAGAACAAAAGATTCACAAAATCAAGGGGTTAAAGGAATTGTTTTCAGTCTGCCCGGTCTCTAGTTCAGATTAATGCTTAGCACCTTGTAAACTGCATGAAATTGATAAAAGAGGGAGATAAAAAATTTAACATTATTCCTACAACCTTCTTTCTTGCGCAATAAATTACTAGTATTAAATTCCCTGGAAACTCGCTCAAGCCGCTCGATTAACCACGCCATCTACTACTAATCGCCGCAACGTTTACTTCATTTTAGATTTTCGTTGCTATCCCTAACAAACCTTATTAAAACTTTTTGCGCATCTAAATACGCAAGCAGTATTTGATCTATTTAGCATAAAACTGCGGAGAATTTTTGGTGACACCTTGCCATTAGTCATGTCCAAGATTCCAAGTCAATTCAAAAGTTAAAACAATGACAGCGAACTTGTGGTGCATCTCCACAACACTATTACATCTTAAATCTTCTTCTAAGCGCTGCAATAGAATATGAAATCATAAAAAACAATCAGCACTCCTACTTCACGATATATCTGTAAACTCCGCGAGCGATATTGCCATTGTCATCTATACCTTCAACCACCACCTTATACTTTCCCTTTCCATCGGCATTGTAAAATTCAAAGCTTGCTGTTCCAGCAGCATCGGTAATCACGTTCGGATTCCAATAAACTGTCGTTCTCAAATCGTTTCGGTTTAAATTTGCAGGGACATCATAACGCGGCACATAAAACGTGCGTGCTTTATCATAACCTTGCGGAGAAAAAGTTAATTGGTAATTCTTTGGCAGCATGTCTAACAACTGCGCTTTACTAATCCGTTCTCCTTTCGGCTTTTCTTTTTGATTGATCACAATAACACCGTTCACATTGTTTTGTCTATTTACTGTGCCAAGGGGATCTTTTAAAAATACTTCTATCGAAGATATATTGTCTCCAGAAGCAGATCCCAACGAACTCACATCAACAAAAAAGCCGTTGTAGAAAATCCCCATTGGCGTCCGATTGCCCGCATTATAATCTCTAGTTATGTAAAAGTTATTGTCTATGTAAGTTACTCCAGGCAACAATCCTTGTAAGCAATTAATGAGCACATTACATCCCTTTAAACTCTCCCCACTCACCTCATGATCTGCGATTTGACTTAATCCTGTCAATGCAGAATAATCATTGTGGCTAGGTTTGGGCTTAGAGACACCCCGAATGGTAACATCTTTTAAGGTGTGTAAGTAAGAATATTGCTTTGTACTATTGCTTAAATAAGCGGTTAAAGTGCTGTCAATATTCAATACCTCATCTGGCCCATTAAAATTGCGACCTACATTTGGGTATGCATTTCCTTTTAAGCTAAGCACCATATTCTGGTAGCCAGGATTGTATTTAGCGGAAATGTTAACTTTTGACGTATCGTTTAAAACGAGGCCAGAAAACTTAAAATTACCGACAGGATCTGTGGTAAGTTCTTGCCTGTAACGCTTATCGGGAATTGTCAACAACAGCTGACCTTTTCTAACCGGAATACCATTCGAAAGTCTCAATATGCCGGATACTTCTATCCCCTGTTCGGGCAAAAAGGCTATTTCTGGAACTTTATCCGCAAAAATATCACCATAATTAAAACTTCTATATCCCTGGGTAAGTAATAATAGGTCTAAGTTTTCTGCTTTTTTTTCATCGGGCTTATCAAAATAATAGTTTGGCTGCTCTATATATCCTTTAACATCGCTGGTGAGTAAAAAAGTACTTAGAATGGTTGCCTCCCGATCATCGTTATAAGGCACTTTGGTTTCGTCTACTACCGCCACAGAAAAACTACCTTGCACTGTAGCAGTATCATTTTTTGCAAGGACATTTACTTTAACTTTCTTTTTTGATCCGTAACTAGGCAGTGGAGTAGAAATGCTCAAGGCAAGTGCATTTTTCTGATCCACGAAAACAATACGTTCACTTATTGGCTTTCCATCTTCAGAAAATAAGGTAAACTGCGCAATACCACGTGGAAATTTAGCTTTCGCAATTGAGGTCTTATACACTGGCTCTGCCAACGACGTTTGTGCGCCATAGCAAACTACACCTTTAGAGCGTGCGATGAGATAGACTTTTTTGCCCTTGTGCTTATCTAAAAAAGATTTATTTGATGAAATCTTAACCACGAGCTGATTTGCATTTGAATTATCGATATTAAGCACGCTGCCTTCTGCAGAAACAGCAGGTAATTTTACTATCTTAGAATCGCCATTGCCAAAAGTAAGCTTTGCGGAATAGGTTTTTCCTGCTTCGGGCGTAAATTCAAAACTGCCCATTCCTAAATGTTGCGAGCTAATGACGGCAATCTGTTTAGCGTTTTCATCAATAACAGAACCTTTAACCTCTATCCCTAAGCCATCACTTTTAATTGATTTAAAAGCAACTTTGTTGGGAATATCGCTTACAAGCATACCACCTTCCGGAAAAAATTGAATGTCTTCTGTTACGATAGCCGTCTTTAACTTAAAAGTGCTATTTGCTATATCATTTTCTCTAATCGTTAAACTTGTCTGTAAATCACCGTTTTTTAACTGATATTCTGCATTCTGATTTGTGCTCATCGCGATGCTTAAGTAGCCATTCCCATCTGTGGTACCTTTTCCCTTATCAATTACGGTAAACGTAGTTACTACTTGCCATGTTACCTGCTTATTTGCATAAGGCTTATCATTTGGATCTTTAAACTGAATACGAGCTATTATTTTTTCTTGTTTGTCGGTAGAGGCATTTTTATAGGCGATGTGGGTCTTTAATTCTTTATCAATTGTTTCGCCGACGTAAAAAGTTTTGTTAAAAAAGGCAGGGTTTTCGAAGTTTAACATCCATTTAGTGTATGCTCGAAGATGATAATTGCCCTGCGCATAATTTACTTGATCAAGCGGAAAACTGCCTTCTGTCATGCCATCTGCCAACGGCAATTTTAGGGTTTGAATTAATGAATCTTTCTGATTGATTACATCGACATAAAGAATTCTACTGAGCTTGGACAGCAAATTTAAATTCTCTGTTACATACGCCTTAAACCAAACCGTATCGGCCACGGCATAATAGGGTTTATCAAAGTGTAAATAAATCTTCTCCTCGGGGTAGCTTGATAAATATTTACTAGTTTTATTGATCATGGTATTGATGCTTACGGTATCTGTTTGTGCGCTACAACTGAAACAAGCCGCCAATAACACTAAAAATAATATACTCGACCTTTTGAAGGAATTCATTTAGATGGTTTTAAATCTCGATTTGGTAAATATATCCAATTAAAAATTTTACACCTAACAAGTTTTAAGCTTTAACATTTTTTTACAAAAACTTCGATGCTTGACAAGCCTATCTCACGCGAAAAACAAAAAAAAAGGTTATTTAAATCTTAAATCGCTCCTCACTGGAAAATGATCAGAAAGTTTGGCTTCTATAATATTGTAATTCAATACATTCAAATCTTTTGAGGTCGCAATATAATCTATCTGAAAATTTGGAAATTTTCCATTATATGTTTTCCCTAAACCTGCACCTTTCTCAACAAAAGCATTATTCAAACCTTTTGTAATTTGGGTGACGACGTAAGAAGCCGGTGTATCGTTAAAATCGCCCGCAATAAGGTAGGGAGTTTTGCAATCGGCCATCTCTTTCTTCATGATATCAACCTGACTACTTCGCTTTTCAAAAGCTTTTTTCAGCATACGCAAAATACGCTTGCTCGGCCTAACCTGGGTCTTCATATCTTTGATCTGATCCAAATACTCATAGTCTTGGGGTTGAAAGGAAATGGACTGAAAATGAACATTATAAACCCTTAGCAGCTTTCCATCAATACTCAAATCTGTATAAATGCTCATGTTGCCCTTCAAACCTGTTACAAATGGAATCTCTCCCTGTGCCACTATTGGATATTTAGAGAAAGTGGCTAAACCTGTTGCTTCATACTTGTTCCTTTCGCTCTCTACGAAATAAAAATTCTTTGCATTTAATTGAGTTTTCAAACTATCAATAAGATCGTATTTACCCTTAAAACGGGTATAAAACTCCTGAAAACAAACAACATCAGGGTTTTGATCTTTAACAATTTTTAAGATTTTCTCCTTTATTTTTTCGCTTTTATTGCCCTCAAATGGCTGGAAGTTATGTACATTATATGTCAACACTCTAATGCTATTTGGCACTTTTACAGCGTTACCCCGATTTCCCGAAAAGGAAAATGTTGCAATAATTGGGCGGTAACCTGAAACTATCACCAGCAATGTAAGTAACCCAAAAATATACTTCTTACCAATAAACCACCAGACAAGAAATAGGATATTAAACAATAGCACGTAAGGAAAAGCAAGCCCAAAAAACGCAAATAAAGGAAATCCTCTAGGATCTACAACACCGGCGAAAATACCCATAATCAGTGCTATTAAAAAAACCACCGCTATTGGCAACAAAAGCTTGTCTAGAAAATTATACCTCTTTTTTACCATTAATCCTTGCTTGCCTTAAAAAGCTTTTCCTTTTCGATTGCCGTAAGTTTATTGTAACCAGACGAAGATATTTTATCGAGAATCGCATCGATTTCTTTTTGGGAAACCAAATCCGTAGCGCGTTTCTTAACAATTGGTTGATCGTTTTTTACGACTTTCAACTTTGGTTTTGGCTGCAATAGCTTACTCCAATCGCTTCCTTTCTGTAAGCTTTTGATGTAAAAAAAACCAAATAATGCACCGCCGATATGGGCGAAGCTTCCGCCAGCGTTTGTCGAGGCAATGCCCAAGATATCCAATACAAAAAATCCCAAAGCCAAATATTTTATTTTAACTGGGCCCAAAAACATCATAAACAGCGAATAATCTGGCATGAGCGTTGCAGACGCTACAACAATTGCCATTACCGCCGCAGAAGAACCAATTACCGTTGCTCCATACACACTGTTTGCAAACACCGGAAATACATTCAAGCCAAGAACGTAAAACACTGCGCCGGCCAATCCACCAACTATATAAATAAAATGAAACTGGCGATTCTTGGCAAAATTTAAAAATATTTGACCGAACCAGTACAGGCCTAACATGTTAAATAACAAATGAAAAATGCCATCATGAAAAAACATGTAGGTAACAACTGTATAAAATCGCTCAGGCAGTTTAGTTAGTGCCGCGGGAAGTCCAAACCATTCCCTTACTAAAGCGCTTATGTTAAACTGGCTGCCACTTAAAAATAAGGCAAGCGAAGCAATTCCCACTATCAGAAATACGATCACATTTAACCCAATGTAAAAATAAAGAGGATTGCCAGAGTTAAAAACCTTGTATTTTAAATCCTTTAAAATGTTGTTGCTATTCATAAAGTGTGTAAAAAGTATCGTCTTTATCTTTCCAAAATTTAACTAGGATAAATCCAATTAGTGCGCCCCCTAAGTGGGCATAATGGGCTACAGAATCACCTGCAAATTGTCCGACCCCCAAAAACAACTCGAATAAAATGTATATAGGGATAATGTATTTTGCTTTTACCGGGACAGGAATAAATAGAATGAACAATTCTGCATTTGGATAAAGCATCCCAAATGCAACGAGCAAACCAAAAATTGCGCCTGATGCGCCGATCATAGGCGTACCATATATATCTGCCAATTTTCCTAATTGAGTTTGTGTAATTCCGGGAACATTTGCCTCTACGGTTCCTTTGATAAAATCTATGTTAACCATATTTGTAATAGAGCCGGTGATCTGATGCGCTTCAAAAGCTTGAACAGCCATCTGCAACGCAAGCGCACCCAACCCGGTGATTAAATAGAATATAATGAATTTTTTAGTCCCCCATTTAACTTCTAGCACAGAGCCAAACATGTACAGCGCAAACATATTGAAAAAAATATGTGCCAAACCACCATGCATAAACATATAGGTGATGGGTTGCCAAGGCCTAAAAAACTGCGAATCGAAATAAAACGCGCCTAGCGAGAAGGCAAGCGGAGTTCCTTCTGCATTAAAGTACATAGTACCTAAGTAAAAAAGCACATTAATGATTAAGAGGTTCTTAATTACTGGCGGGATGTGTATGTTGTTCATTAATTTAATTGTCTTTCTATGGGGGCGTTAAATTTATTTTACAAACTAATTTTTCTCAAATTTCTTATCCAATTCTGCCAACGTTATGGTCTGCACAATTGTTTTACCACCGGCGGTAAAGTTAGGTACTTTACAAGCAAAAAGCTCTTCTATCAACGTGTTCATTTCTGATTGCGCCATAGAAATACCAGCTTTTATTCCACTATTTTTTGCAAGACTTCTGGCCAATCCCTCTCTTTTACTTAGCTTTAACGCCTGTTGAGAGTTCTTAAAGCCCTCTATAAGTTGTTCAAATAGCTGAGTCTCGTTAAAACTGCTTCCACCTAAATCTACGGGGATACCTTCGATAACCAAGGTGTTATTCCCAAATTCCCTCACATCAAAACCCAAACTCCTTATGTCGTCTAATAAGCTTTTAGCTAACTCGAAATCGTTCGCATTTAAGGTGACGGTTTGCGGGAATAAGCTTTGTTGTGAAGCCCCTTTCCTATTGTCTAAATGACTGAGAAATCGGTCATAAAGTATCCGTTCGTGCGCCAACTGCTGGTCAATAACCATTAAACCAGATTTTATTTGAGAAACAATATAACGATTATGAAGCTGCATATACTGCTTGTTCTGCGTTGTAAGATCGTCATTTTCTGTGTAGAACGATGTTTGCTCGGCCTCAGGAATTGTAGAAATCTCATATAACGAACCCCAGTTTTCTATACTGGGCTTCTGCTGCTGATTTCGCAAAAATGGAATCTCTTTTTCGGTTCTATTTTGAGTTGTGCCAAACGGATTAAAATTTGGATTAAAATTTATTGTAGGTGGCACAATGTCTTCTACAGCTTTTTGTGTAATCATACCATTAAAACCAGTTTCTTGATCAAAATCTAAACTCGGCGCAATGTTATACCTACCAATAGAACGCTTAACCGCGGATTTTAAAATGGCATAAATAGATTTTTCATCGAGGTATTTAATCTCTGTTTTGGTAGGATGGACATTCACATCCACTTTCGAAGGATCTATTTCAATAAATAATACATACAAAGGATAGCTATCTTCCGGCAAAAGATCAAAAAATGCAGCTGCTACCGCATGATTTAAATAAGGATCTTTTATGAAACGGTTGTTCACAAAAAAAAACTGCTCTCCACGGGTTTTTTTTGCGAAAGCAGGCTTTCCAATGTATCCTTTAAGGTTGATAATGGTCGTTTCTTCTTCTACTGGTACCAACCGCTCATTGTAGTTTTTACCAAAAAGATGCACAATCCGTTGTTTTAAATTTCCTTTTGGGAGATTAAAAACCTCTACATTATCGTGGTCTAACGAAAAAAAAACATGTGGATGGGCGAGCGCTACTCGCTGAAATTCGTCGATAATGTGTCGCATCTCTACCGCGTTGCTCCTAAGAAAATTCCTTCTCGCAGGCGTATTAAAAAACAAATTTTTAATTGCGATCTGCGTTCCGGCAGTGGTTGCAATTGGTTCTTGATTTAACACTTGAGCGCCTTCTATGGTCAAACGAGTACCAATTTCATCTTCGTGTCTACGGGTTTTCATTTCCACTTGCGCAATTGCAGCGATAGAAGCCATTGCTTCCCCTCTAAAACCCATGGTGCGAATGGCAAATAAATCTTCTGCTTTTTTTACTTTCGAGGTGGCATGCCGTTCAAAGCACATACGTGCATCGGTAACACTCATTCCGCAGCCATTGTCTATCACCTGAATAAGCGCTTTACCTGCATCTTTTATCACCAACTGAATTTTATCGGCACCGGCATCAACGGCATTTTCCAACAATTCCTTTACCGCAGAAGCTGGCCTTTGCACAACCTCTCCGGCAGCAATTTGATTGGCAACCGCATCGGGCAATAAGTGGATAATATCTGTCATGGACTTGGGCAATGATAATTTGCTAAATTATGGAAAAATAGCATAACGATTAGGTTTTCTTTAAAACTCAACAAGTAAATGACCGTATATAAAATCTATTAAAACGAGTAATAACCATAGCGCAATCTCTGATACGGAATGACTTTTCTACCATTTGAACATAATTGTTAAGAATTAAGACTGCTTGAAGAGGTCCTTAAACAAAATAGTTGCAATAGTACCATTTCTTGTCTTTTAGCTCGATCCTCCCCCGCGAGCTACCTCACACGCCGACGGAATGTTATGTTTCAAGTTACTTGCTTGTCTCTCGTAAAAACATCTTAGTTTACCAAAGACCTTATTTTAGAGTTGCTATTTACAAAGAACAACCCTTTATTACGTTTGGACGTTACCGAGGCAGCGTTCGAACCTCGTGCACGGATAGGAATTTTATTTTCCAATCTTTCTGCTTGTTTCTCGTAAAAAGGATTTCACTGCAATCTCTAACGCGGTAAAAGCAATTTAAAATACTTTTCCAAACTTGGTAAAACGCATCCTATTGTTCCGCTTAAGGGATATGAGCGGAAAACCCACAGTGGGGTAAAAGCGAGGATTTGCGGCCTTAGCCCCTTCCTTGCGCAGCTTGGAGGTACGCCCAAAAATCTACGCTCGTTTTGTATCTGCAGTTTGTTCCCTCACCTCTATAGAAGTTGGCCCCTTCTCAAAATTGTTACATATTTAATTGGATTTTCTATCTTTGACTACCTAACTTATACCTGTGAAAATTTTTTGGTCTATTTTATTTTTTACGCTAACACTTTGGGGATGTAGTGAAAAAAAACAGGCAGATCTAATCGTCTACAACGCCAAAATTTATACCGTGAACAAAAGTTTTGATGTGGTTGAGGCCTTCGCCATTAAAAACGGAAAAATAGTTGCTCTTGGAAAAACTGATGAGCTTCTTGGCACATACAACTCCGCCGAGAAAATTGACGCTAATGGAAAACCTATTTATCCGGGTTTTATAGATGCCCATGCACATTTTTTTGAATACGGTCAGCATTTACAAATGGCTGATTTACGGGATACTAAGTCTTGGCAAGAGGTGATTGACCGACTCAAAATCTTTGCAAAAACGCATCCAAATGGTTGGTTGATAGGCAATGGTTGGGATCAGAACGACTGGGACAATAAAGATTTCCCTACAAATGAGGAACTCAACAAATCCTTTCCTCATCGACCAGTTTTTTTAAATAGGGTTGATGGACACGCAGCTGTTGCAAACCAAGAAGCGTTGCGTCTTGCAGGAGTAAAAACGCCCCGAATGATTTCTGGAGGCGATATACAAGCCATTGAAGGAAAAGTTACTGGTGTGCTAATAGACAACGCGGTGGCTCTGGTAGCGCAGAAGATTCCCATTCCGGATGCCGATTTATCGGAAAAAATACTGCTCGCTGCGCAGAAAAACTGTTTTTCAGTCGGACTTACCACTGTTGACGATTGTGGATTGGATTATGGATATGTAGAGTATATAGAAAAACTGCAAAAAGAGCAAAAGCTGAAAATACGTTTGTATGTGATGCTTTCTGATAAGGAAAGCAATTTCGATTACTTATTTAACCGCGGACCAATAAGAACCAGCTTATTAAATGTAAGCAGTTTCAAAGTTTATGCAGATGGGGCTTTAGGTTCTCGAGGAGCTTATTTATTAAAGCCCTATACAGATAAGCCAAAAGAAACTGGTTTTTTGCTAAGCAGCCAAAAGCATTTTGAGGAAGTGGCAGATAAACTTGCCAAAAGTTCGTTTCAAATGTGCACACATGCCATTGGAGATTCTGCAAACAGAGTAATTTTAAACATCTATAATAAAGTTTTAAAGGGCAAAAACGATAGACGCTGGCGCATCGAGCACGCACAAGTAATCAGCCAAGCAGACTTTCATTTATTTGGGAAAGCGAACATTATCCCATCTGTACAGCCCACGCATGCTACTTCTGATATGTATTGGGCCAGCGATCGATTGGGAAAAAATAGGTTAAAAACTTCTTATGCGTACAAACAATTACTCGAACAGAATGGTTGGATGCCTTTGGGAACCGATTTCCCTGTAGAGGATATAAACCCGGTGAAAACTTTTTATGCGGCGACGGCTAGAAAAGACGCAAAAGGCATTCCTTTTGGAGGATTTCAAGTTGAAAATGCGCTGACAAGGTTAGAAGCTTTAAAAGGAATGACCATTTGGGCTGCAAAGGCAAATTTCGAGGAAAAGGAAAAAGGCAGTCTCGAAGTTGGGAAAGTCGCAGACTTTGTAATTCTTAACCAAGATTTAATGCATGTAAATGAATCCATGTTGTTAAAAACAAAAGTATTAAAAACTTACCTGAACGGTGAAAAAGTATATGAAGCGGAATAGAATAATTGCAACCAGTATTATAAGCTTATGTTGCCTTATGTGTTTGGCAGCTTGCGCCCAAGACCACAAAGACAACCAGAAAAAATTAGACCTTATAAATGCCATTACCAGAAATACCATTTTACTAAATAACCACGATTCAATCGTACCTGTTGAAAGACTTTCGACCAAAACAATCGCGTCGGTTAGTTTAGGATTTGATTATGCTACCGTGTTCGATAGCTTAGCGAATAAATACGACAGTGTTACTTCTTTTAGTTCCAATGAATATAAAGACAGTACAAACCTGCACAGGCTAGAGGAAGATTTAAAATTTTACAACACCATTTTAATTGCAATTGACGGCGACCATGTTAAACAAGCCAAGTACGTTAATTTTATATTGAGTATTAGTAAAGCAAAACAAGTGGTGGTTGCTTTTTTCGGAAATGGAAATGACTTAAAATCATTCGACGATTTACAGGTGCCGATTATTTGGATGCCAGAAAATAATGTAGAAGCAGCAGCGCTTGCACCACAATATATTTTTGGTGGCATTGCTGCTGGCAACAAACTTAGCACAACTTTTTCTGGCAAATATTTAAAAGGATCGGGATTTAATACCAAAGTAGTGCGTTTAAAATATACCGTTCCCGAAGATGCGGATGTAAATTCTGATAATTTAAAAGAGATCGACCGAATTGCGGCAGAGGCGATCAGTAAAAAAGCTACGCCCGGTTTGGTCGTTTTGGTTGCCAAAGATGGTAAGGTAATTTTTAACAAAGCCTACGGCACGCATACCTACGACGACGGCGTGCCCGATAAAGTAACTGATATTTTTGATCTTGCATCGGTAACCAAAGTTACCGCTACGACACCTGCAGTGATGCGCTTATATGACGAAGATAAACTGAAACTAGACACAAATATCGGAGCTTATATTCCACTCGCTCGTCCGTCGCCAATGAACGGCATCCAAGTGAGGGAAGTGATGTTGCATCAGGCCGGATTTATTCCCTATATTCCCTTTCAAGATTTTGTAAAAACGGGCGATTATAGTCGCGATTCGTCTGCGGCTTATCCTACAAAGGTGGCTGATAAGTATTACATAAAAAAAGGCTTTTTCAGTGATTTTATGTGGCCAAAAATGCTTTATTCGCCCATAAAAACTCGAGGTAAATATGTGTACAGCGACATTAGCATGTATGTAATGAAAGACATTGTAGAGCACCTAACCGAGACACCGTTAAACGAATATGTGCTTAAAAACTTTTATAAGCCCTTAGGTATGGAAACTGCAGGCTATTTACCAAGAAACAGGTTCAACAGAGATCAAATCATTCCTACTGAAAACGACACTTACTTTAGAAAAACGTTACTGGTTGGTTACGTGCACGATCAAGGCGCGGCGCTAGCGGGAGGCGTAGCGGGACATGCCGGCCTTTTTGCAAGCAGTAATGACTTAGCCATCTATTATCAAATGTTGCTCAATAAGGGCAGCTATGGAGGTGAGCAATACTTTAAGCCCGAAACGGTTACCATGTTTACCTCCAATCAATCGACTGTGAGCAGGCGAGGGTTAGGCTTCGATCGGAAAGATCCGGATCCAGCCAAGAAATATCCGTCAGAACTTGCTTCCTCGCAAACATTTGGCCATACAGGTTATACAGGAATAGCCGTTTGGGTCGATCCTGCGCGCGGATTAGTGTATATTTTCTTATCAAACAGGGTAAACCCAACTGTTAGTGAGCAACTCGGAAAGCTTAACATTAGGCCAAGGATACACGATGTAATTAACCGAGCCATAGATGCCGGTACGAAATAAAAAATCAATCTCGCTCTGCCATGCACTTCGACCGACTACAACACACTGACAAATTTCTAGAGGAACTTTATAAAAAGTTATTATATCCAAGGTTGGTTGAAGAAAAAATGCTCATTCTGTTGCGCCAGGGCAGAATTGGAAAATGGTTCTCAGGCATTGGTCAAGAAGGGATAGCCGTAGGAAGTACGCTAGCCATGCAGACTGACGAGTATATTCTACCCATGCACCGAAACCTAGGCGTTTTTACTGCCAGAGATATTGCGCTAAAAAAGCTGATTTCGCAATGGCAAGGAAAAGCAACTGGCTTTACTAAAGGACGAGATCGATCTTTTCATTTCGGTTCGCAAGTGTACCACATCATTGGAATGATTTCTCATTTGGGACCACAAATGGCGGTAGCAGATGGGATTGCTTTGGCAGATAAACTTCGCAAGACAAACAAAGCAACTTTGGTTTTTACCGGCGAAGGCGCAACAAGCGAAGGTGATTTTCATGAGGCTTTGAATGTTGCCTCTGTTTGGAATTTACCCGTTATTTTTCTAATCGAGAACAATGGTTACGGCCTTTCTACCCCAATAAATGAACAATATCACTGTAAAAACCTGGTAGATCGGGCTATTGGCTATGGCATAGAAGGCATTCAAATTGACGGAAACAATGTACTCGAAGTATATAATACCGTCTCAAAGGTGTCAGAGGATATCCGTAAAAATCCTCGACCAGTTTTGTTAGAATGCATGACTTTTAGAATGCGTGGTCATGAGGAAGCATCAGGCATTAAATATGTGCCTACAGATTTGTTTACCGAATGGGCAGCCAAGGATCCGCTTAGCAATTTCGAACAGTATCTTGTTGGCGAAGGCATCCTAAATGCTAAAAAAATAGAAGATTTTAAAAACGCATTTAAAAGAGAAATTTCCTCAGAAGTCGAAGTGGCCTTTTTAGAACCTGAACCAACTGTGGATACACGACAAGAGGAACATGATGTGTATTTTCCACATCTCCAACAGGTTGTTGAACCCGGAAGCCTCTCAAATAATAAAAGATACATAGATGCCATAACAGATGGATTAGATTTAGCCATGCAGCAACATACAAATTTGATTTTAATGGGGCAGGACATTGCAGAATATGGCGGAGCTTTTAAAATTACAGATGGATTTGTATACAAATTTGGGAAAGAAAGGGTAAGAAACACGCCTATTTGCGAATCGGCCATTGTGGGTGCGGCATTTGGCTTATCAATCAACGGTTTTAAAAGTGTGGTAGAAATGCAATTTGCCGATTTTGTAACGGTCGCTTTTAATCAAATTATAAACAACTTATCCAAAAGCCATTATCGCTGGGGCGAAAAGGCAGACGTGGTGATTCGGATGCCCACTGGTGCAGGAACTGGCGCCGGTCCTTTTCATTCGCAAAGCAATGAGGCTTGGTTTACCAAAACTCCTGGATTAAAAATTGTTTATCCTGCTTTTCCGAATGAGGCAAAAGGTTTGTTGCTGGCCGCAATAGAAGACCCTAATCCGGTTTTGTATTTTGAGCATAAATACTTGTATCGTAGTTTAATTGGAAACGTACCAGAAGGCTATTACACCATAGAAATTGGCAAAGCAGCTTTGCTAGCCAAAGGAAATACCTTCACCATTATTACCTATGGGCTTGGCGTGCATTGGGCACTGGATTATTTAAGCAAAGATCCGCTTTGCGGTATGCATTTGGTTGATTTGAGAAC
This sequence comes from Pedobacter sp. UYEF25, assembly GCF_054061655.1. NCBI lineage: Bacteria > Pseudomonadati > Bacteroidota > Sphingobacteriia > Sphingobacteriales > Sphingobacteriaceae > Pedobacter > Pedobacter sp. UYEF25. The sequence goes on from NZ_JBSSEL010000009.1 coordinate 105,866, forward strand.
GTTGCAACCTTGGGACAAAGAAACTGTATCAGAAGCTACCAAAGCAACCGGAAGAGTTTTAATTCTTCACGAAGATACATTAACAAGCGGTTTCGGAGCAGAAATTTCTGCCTGGATTGGAGAACATTGCTTTCGTTTTTTAGACGCGCCTGTGATGCGTTGTGCAAGTTTAGACACCCCAATTCCGATGAATAAATTATTGGAAGAAAATTTTTTGGCAAAAGCTAGATTGAAAGAGCAGATTGAAAAATTGATTAACTTTTAAACTTCGCTGCTGCGAACGAATGACAAAAAAATATGAGTTTTAAAGTTGAAGGAAATTTTGTTGATATTTTAGGAAAAGAAATATTCTTTGCTGAGCTAGCCATAGCAGATGGAAAAATAGCTGCAATTGATAGAATAGGTGAACAGAAAACCGAAGCGCCCTTTATCCTTCCAGGATTTATAGATAGCCACGTGCACATCGAAAGCAGTATGCTCATTCCACGCGAGTTTGCGAAACTAGCCGTGGTGCATGGAACGGTTGCTACGGTAAGCGATCCGCATGAAATTGCAAACGTTTGTGGTGTATCTGGAGTAGATTTTATGATTGCCGATGGGAATAACACGCCTTTTAAATTCTACTTTGGTGCGCCAAGTTGCGTTCCTGCAACTATTTTTGAAACTGCCGGAGCAGAAATCACTTCCAACGAAATTGAAGAACTTTTAGAAAGGCCAGAAATTGTTTACCTCACAGAAATGATGAATTTCCCTGGGGTATTAAACGATGATAAAGAAGTTTTAAAGAAAATAGCGATCGCCAAAAAGCTAGGAAAACCAGTTGACGGCCACGCACCGGGATTGCAGGGCGACGGTTTACAAAAATATATCGACGCCGGCATTTCTACAGACCACGAATGTTTTACCGAAGCTGAAGCTTTAGAAAAACTAGAACGCGGAATGCACATTTTGATTCGTGAAGGTTCTGCAGCCAAAAATTTCGAAGCGTTGGTTGGCTTGATTGATCAATGGCCGGAAAAAATAATGTTTTGCAGTGATGATAAGCACCCTGATTCTCTAGTTTTAGGACACATCAATCATCTTTGCAAACGAGCCATAGCGAAAGGCGCAGATGTTTTTAATGTGTTGCGCGCAGCTTGCATCAACCCAATTGCACATTACGGTTTAAAGGTTGGTAAATTAGTTGTTAGAAATCCTGCCGATTTCATCTTGGTAAAAAACTTAACTGATTTTGAAGTGCTTCAAACCTACCTTAATGGAAAATTGATTGCAGAAAACGGGATTGCCATAGGTTTTGAGCGTTCCTATAATGAGAGCCAACTGCTAAATAATTTTAATTGCCACATTAAGAATGTAGCAGATTTTACCTATCCTTTTTCCGGTGAAGAAACCATTGCGGTAATAGGGGCTTTAGATGAGCAATTAATTACCAATAGATTAGATTTAAAACCGACAGTCGTCGGGGGAAATATTGTTAGCAACACAGAAAATGACCTATTAAAAATGGTAGTTGTAAATAGGTATTTTGATGCGCCAATAGCAAAAGCATTTATTAGAAACTTCGGGATAAAGATTGGTGCCATTGCCAGCAGTGTCGCACACGATAGCCATAATATTATTGCGGTTGGCGTAGATGATGAAAGTCTTTGCCGTGCTGTAAATCTAATTATACAACATAAAGGTGGTATTTGCGCTGTCGACGGCAAGAAGGAAGAAGTATTGCCACTTCCAATTGCAGGTTTAATGAGCAATAAAGACGGCTATGAAGTTGCGAAAGCCTACACTTCTATAGACCTGATGGCGAAAAATATGGGTTCTAAACTTTCAGCTCCTTTTATGACGCTTTCTTTTATGGCGTTGTTGGTTATTCCTAGTTTAAAACTGAGTGATAAGGGACTATTTGATGGGGATAAGTTTGAGTTCATTTAAATATAAATAAGGAAGTTTAGGTGGGCGCCTTAATGTTCCACAAAGCCTGCTATTCGAGATAATCTGTTGGGGTGATGTTGATCAATTGATAAATAGGGGTTTGCAATCGCATGAAATGATGCTCTAGCGCTTTTAAATTTACAGATTCGGAAAATCTGCCTTATGTTATCTTACCTGATTCGCAAGCCTAACATCCCGAAGCGCGATTTTTTTTTTGACGCTTCTTAACGCTACTCAACTAAAAAGACTTCCGCCAACGGATTAAATAGGAACAGCCTCCTATCGTCTAAACAAACACAACGATAGCGTTTGCGTAAGCGTTCGCCCTTAGAAAACCGGCGTCCATCTTTAATTTTAAATAACGCATCTTTTGGCAACTGCTCTAAGTGAAGCACATCGTCTTTAAGTACGTCGTATGCTTTTAATGTTCTAGCTAAATGCAAATCTCCGCAACTGGAAGCCGCAGGATTGGCCATATACTGATTTATGGCTTGTTGTACATCTGGCGGAAAAACTTGCAAACCAAAAATTGGAATCATCATTTTTTTAAAATTATTTTTCCATTCTAAGCCATGTGGCTTAACCTTACTCTTGTGCTCGTTCCAAGTAAGCAAATGTGCAAACTCATGTACCGTTGTTATTAGAAATGCATACTCATTTAAGTTAAAATTTACAGAAATTCGATGACCCCTATCCCCATAAGGATGTCTATAATCGCCAAGCTTGGTGTTTCGCGTTCTAGAAATCTTGAACTCGCATTGAAAATAATCGATCCATTTTGCAATAATTGGCGCCGCTGCCGGAGACATATATTTTGCTAACAATGCTGTTTTTTCCAAAGGAGCCAGGTTTATTTGCGGAAGCGAAAAAATTACTTAATTAAATTGTAAAGTTCATCTAATTTTGGAGAAAGGACTATTTCAATCCGCCTATTTTTGCTTCGTCCGTCGGAGGTTGCATTGCTGTCTAAGGGCTGAAACTCACCTTTTCCAGTTGCCGTCATCCTAATTCCATCTACACTTTCATTTGAGGTTAAATACCGAACCACAGAAGTTGCGCGTAAAACACTCAAATCCCAATTGTCTTTAATCTGACCGAGATTATTAATTTTTTGATTATCAGTATGTCCTTCAACTGCAATGTTAATCTCTGGCTGCTGTTTTAAAACACCAGCCAATTGACTTAATGCCTGCTTTCCCTTTTCATCTATAATAATACTTCCCGATGGGAATAGCAATTTATCCATCAGCGACACATAGACTTTGCCATTTCTAATGTCTACCGTTAAGCCGCTTTTTGTAAATCCTAGCAATGCTTGGTTAAGCTTTTCTTTCAACGCGTTTGTAGCTGCATCACGTTTCTTCAACGCATCTTCCACTTCCTTTAAGCGCTTTTCTCTTGCCGCCAAGTCATCCGAAAGTTTGCTGATCTGTGTGGATGAATTGCTCTTTACTTTCTTGTAATCTGCATCCATTACATTATAATCACCTTGTAAGCCCCTCAATTCATCTGCCATCATAGAAGTATCTTTCTTTAACTTTAAGGCTTCCTTCTCTAAGTTTTCTATCCTTACCAAGCCCTCATTATAGGCGGTGTATAAAGAATCTTTAGAGCCTAACAACGCTTTATATTTTTTGGGAGACATGACCACGCAAGAGCTTACTGTGCAAACAAATAGAAACAGTGCAAAAAAAGAAATTAGATTTTTCATTAAATTTAATTGAGTGATTTAAAAGATCTGTAAAGCTATTGTTTTACAGCGTCTCGCAAAAATGCTACAAATGGGTGTATTATCTGATAGGAACTTATCAACTTATCAACGATGGTTGATTTAAAAAGTTCGTTATCCGCTAACTTTGTAATCACCTCAAAACTCTTCAGCTTTAACAAAGCTATGTTTGGATCGTCCGCATCGTAACCTTTGGGGGCCTTTTTTAAGGCGCTGTTGCCCAATAAAGAAAAATGCTTACTAAAACTAGGATTATTTATAATTTCGTTAAATCCCGCGGCATTATAGTCAATCTCCTGCCTAATCAATTTTAAGTGTACAGCTTCAGGCATCCAATAGCCACCTGCTAAAAAAGATGCTCCCGGAGCGATATTTAGGTAATAACCGGGCTCGTTTCCACCTTTTCCATTTGCAGAAAACCACATTCCGAAATTGGTTTTGTATGGGTCTTTATTTTTACTAAACCTAACATCGCGATAAATGCGCATCAAACACTTCTTTGGATCTGTGTCTGCAGAAATCATTGGATCTACTTTTGCCAACTTAGGAATGAGTACAGACGCAAATTCAAGCACATCAAGTCTTGCCTCCTCATACAAATGTTTATTTTCGGCAAACCATTCTCGGTTATTATTGGCAACTACAGCCTCTATAAAATCTAAGGTTTGTTTTTTCAGCATGGCCGATATCAATAATTTTGATAAAAGTTTAAAATAATTTTTCCCGTAAAAAAGTCAATTAAAAAAACTTTAGAAAAAATAAAGGCCTTAAGACCTATTTAAAATTTTGGTGTCGTACTGTGGCTTGTACCGAATGTTTGGCGATAGTAAGTGTAGCAACAAAATTCTAGAATATCTAAAATTTAAGGGATATAAGAGAAAACATGTTCCGAAAATAGACACTAAATAATACATAAAGTTTTCGTCTGAAAGGCCGCCAACGAAAAGATAAACGATTAGGCTCACCCCAAGCATCTCGGCTACATTCATCGCATAACTTACATACATGGCTGCATAGAAATATCCAGGTTCAATTTCCATACGTTGACCGCAATGGTCGCAAAATTCTTTTGTACGCTGAATGTCAAAGCCATACATCGTGCCGGTAAAGACATCGCTCCTTCTACAATAAGGACATTTTGCATGCACAATGGCATACAGCTTGGAAGTTTTCTCCGCCACAATCAATTTAGATTAATATGCTCGTTTTTCATATTAAGATGGACTACCTTTTTACGAAATTTTTTGTACCAAATTATTCCAACTACCAAAACCAAAATATAGGGAATAAATAACAGATACATAATACCAGAATTTAAACCGACACCTTGCGTGTTCCCGTTTTTTACGCCCTGCTCGGCATTTATTGCGCACATGGCGCACTGGGCATAAGAATTTTGTAAAAAAAGAAAAAGAGGGCTAAGCGTCAATAAACAGCAAAACAATATTTTTTTCATCGATACAAAGATAAATAAATAAGATTTCTAGGTACTTAAGAATTGTGTCATAATATTTCAAAAGCATACCTAAAAAGCTGTTTAATGAAGGTAATAAGGCGAAATCATTAAGTAAACAACAACTCCTGTTACAGCAACATATAACCATATTGGGAAAGTTACTTTTGCTATTTTTTTGTGCTTGTCAAATCGCTTTGCTAAAGCCCTAACAAAAGTAATCAGCACCAGAGGAATGGTTGCTATAGATAAAATGATATGTGTAATTAAAATAAAAAAATAGATAGGCCTGATGTTGTCTGATCCACCAAATTTTGTACTGGGGGTGGTCATGTGATAGGCAATGTACATCAGCAAAAATACCAACGAACATCCGATTGCGGTTTTCATTAATCTTTGATGCAAGGTAATCTTCCCTTGCTTAATTGCCCAAACTGCTGAGACGAGTAAAATGGCTGTTATTCCGTTTATGGTAGCGTAAATAGGGGGAAGAAAATGTAACGGTCGAGCATTTGGAATCTTCACTACGAAAAGCGTAGCAACTACTAACGGAATAAGAATCGATAAAACGACTATCCATTTATTATATTTCTTTTCTAACTGTTCGCTTTCCATCTTTTTCAAATTAACATTAAAACGAACACTATCGCCCGTCGTTTAGGTTTCGGAGGTATTCAGCAACTAAGACCTTAATCTCATCATCCAATTTGGATAATGCCTCTGCATTGGTTGCTTCATAATAACCTCTTATCCTTCTTTCTGTATCTAACAACATCACTTGGTTTCCATAAATAAAAGTTGGTTTTCCCTCTTCGTTGTGATAAACCATGTCTAAGTTCAATTCATTTCTAATGAACGGATAGGTCTTTGATGTATCACCAGCCAACAGATCCCAATGATCTTGTTTAGCATTCATTTGCGCTGCAAAAGATTTTAAAGCAGCCACGCTGTCTTTCGGATCAACCGATAAACTCAGAAAATAAATTAGGTTATTTTTCCTGTATCCATCTGCAATATCTCTAATGCTTTTGCTTACTCCCCTGCTGGGTCCTGTGGTGGAAAAAAGATTAAGAATGACAACCTTATCTCTAAAATTGTCCCAACTCACTGAATCGCCCAGTTGATTTACAAATTTAAAGGCACCCACATTATGATAAATGGTATCGGGTATTTTTTCGCCACGTTTGGTATGAAACGTTGACGCGATTTGTTTCTTGCCAAATATCTGTAAGGTCTTGTACCTGTTCTTCGCGTAATGTGGTAAAAAATAAGAAAATAAAAATCCTGGTATGGCCAATATGCATACCAGGATTAAAACCTTTTTAAATGGACTTCTGACCATCAATTGAAGAACATATATTTATGCAAATGTGCGCCTTCAATCAACATTAAAACAATGAAATACGCAATTGCTATAAATGATAGAGAAAGCACTAGCTGCAAACCCAATTTCTCGAATTTTAGATGCATAAAATAAGCAACTATATAAAAAGCTTTAACTAAGGTTAAACAAATGTAGATGTAATTACCTATGTGCTGGCTTATATGCCCATTAGGGATTGCCCAAAGAGCGATCACGAATTCTACACCCGTTACTAAGGCCAACACCCCTGCAACCTGCCATATTTTAGTTTTGGATAAACCTGCGTCGCCGTGGTGTTCAGTACCTTCTACCACTTCCGTTTGATGATGTTCCGACATAATATCTTTTTTTTGAAATTAAAAAATTAAACTAGATAGAAAAAGGTAAATACAAATACCCAAACTAAATCTACAAAGTGCCAATATAAACCAACCTTCTCTACCATTAGATAATGGCCTTTTCTTTCAAAAGTACCGTTAATGGTCATAATTAAAATGATGATGTTTATGACTATACCTGTAAATACGTGAAATCCGTGAAATCCTGTTATCGTAAAAAACAAATTTGCGAACTGCTGACCGGCAACTAAAGAAACTGGTCCATTAAAAAATTCCTGTAATTTCTCTGGTGTTGGGATTTTCCCCCAACCAAATCCATCGTGAAAAAGGTGGGTCCATTCTAATGCCTGACATCCTAAAAACATCAATCCACCAATTATTGTGGCGACCATCCACCAAATAACCTCCTTTTTAGACCTTCTATGTCCTGCTTCAACAGCCATTACCATAGTAACAGAACTTAAAATTAAAATAAACGTCATTATACCCACAAATACAAGTGGTGCACCGTGGTCTGTTATAAACGGAATAGACTGGAAAACCTTATCGGGAGCAGGCCACGTGAATTTGGTAAATCTCTGAGCCCCATAATAAATCAAAAGAGAGGAAAAGGTAAAAGCATCCGACAAGAGGAAAAACCACATCATGATTTTGCCATATTCTACTTTCCACGGAGAGTGACCGCCACTCCAAGGACCGGTCTTAACTTGATCTAACTGTGATACTGTGTTCATTTGGTAATGTTATAATATATTTGTTAATAGGTTTAACGATTCAAAAGTAAAAAAACATACAGATATATCCACAATATATCTATAAAATGCCAGAAAATCGATGCAATCTCCATTCTGTAGGTATTTTTTTGCAGCGGAATTTTTTTATAACTTCCGATTAATGCATAGCCTATTAAACCTACACCGGCTAAAATATGTAATAGATGGATACCGGAAACTACATATATGAATGAAATAGCAGCATTATTGCCGACCAATGTGGCTCCAGTACGCACCATACTTCCCCAAGCCGCAAATTGCATCACTCCAAACACTACAGCTAAAGCAGCTGTGGCAGATAAAAGTGTCCGTTGAAGCTTGAAGTTCAATTTTTTTAATGCCTTTGAAGCAAATACCAGAGTAATACTACTGACAATGATAATCATTGTGCTATAAATAAATGCGTCGGGCAAAATTAGTCCATGTCCTTTTCCTTTAGATGCGGCGAACACCAGATAATAACTGGTAAAACCGCCAAACATAATGGTAGACGTAACGACGAAAAGCCAGACGATAAATTTCTTTGGTCTGGGATCAAACGAATCTTGAAAAGTTGCCATAGTAGATGTCATAAATTACTTTGCAATAAAATCAAACAATAAAACCAGTTGAACAACCGGCAAATAAATAAAAGAACAAAACATTACCCTTCGTGCGGCTTTAAGTTCTAGTGTTTTCAACATTACAAACGCTAAATAACTAAATGCAAGCCCTGCAACAATTGAGACCCCAGCGACATAAAACCCACCAAAATGATAGAATGTTGGCATTAGGCTTACGGGAATTAATATGAGCGTTGCGATAAATGTAAAAGCCGCAGATGTTACATCTCTCTTCTTAGTTGGCAATAGCCTGAAGCCGGCCTTTTTATAATCGTCATCCAATACCCAAGCAATGGCCCAAAAATGTGGAAATTGCCACACGAATTGTATGGAAAACAGGATAATTGCAATTCTGTAATCGATGTCTAGAAACAGATCTGCTCTTAAACTACCAAATGCAGCCAAATATCCTATTAATGTTGGGAGTGCACCTGGAATAGCGCCGACAAACACTGCAATTGGCGATTTTGCCTTTAAAGGCGTATATAAAAAAGCATAAAATAGAATAGAAAATACTGATAATAAACCAGTCTCCAAATTAAGTTTACCTAACAACCAAGTACCCAAAAAAGCCATAAGTAAACCCAAAACTAACCCTTGACCTGTGGTCATTCGCCCTGCCGGCATGGGCCTGTCTTTTGTGCGAGCCATTAGCTTATCTAAGTCCTTTTCGATAATCTCATTAAAACAATTTGCAGACGCCGTAACTAAAAAACCGCCGACAATAAGGATTACCCAATTTCCCCAATCAATCGTTAGAATATGACCCCGTCCGATCTGCATCTTCTGTCCAATCAAAAAAGAAATAGACGCAGAAAATACGACCAAAAATGTTAGTCGAAATTTAATAAGCTTTGAAAAATCCGCAAAAATCTGTTTCAATTAATTTATACTTAATGTTTGTACGTTTCGGTATTCTCTACCAGCAGATACAGATAAAATTCCAAGGAAAAAAGCATCATAGAAAATAATAAATGTAGCACCTGCGCAACAGGAGGAAGTCCTAAATAAGCCAATGTTACCCCACTTAATATTTGTATCGTCAACAAGATCAAAATCCCCTTTGCGGCAAGTAGCGGTGCCGCCTTACCACTAAAACGGTCAATGACCATTTTGTAAACAATTCCATTTGTCACGATAACCAGTATAGCCAAATCTCTGTGATAGTGAAAAATGTTGCCAACCTGTTCTACCCAAGCACCGCGATGGCCATCTAAAAAGGCCTTTGAGACAATATCAATGCCTTCCCTCACTTCTGTACCTAAAATAATCTGCATAAGGCTTACGCATAAGGTAAAAAGTAAAAACCCTTTTAACCATGCAATTCGATACATAATAACTGATTTTTGCTTATGTAGTTGCTTTGCATAGCTGTAAGTGTAAATACTAATGGAGAGAATAACCAATGCCAATAACATATGAACTGTAACTATCCATTGGGTTAAATTGGTAGAAACCACGATAGAACCTAACCAAGCTTGATACCCTACAAGAAAAATATTTAAAATACTTAAGACAACAATACGCTTCGCAGTTTTTCTGTAAGTAAAAGAAAAAGCAGCTGTTAACAATAAAAATATTCCAGTAACAACGCCAATAAGACGGTTGATGTATTCGGTCCAGGTTTTATAAGCGTTAAATTCCTCTGGCTGGGTGATGCTCTTATCTGCTCGGATCTTGCTTGCAAGCTCACGGTATCCGTACTTGTCTAAATACTTCGCAAACTTCTCATTTTTCTTAAGACGTTGATCAAGATACTTCGCCTTATAATTTGCGGGCAATTCCGACAAATTTGTAGGGGGAATATAATTTCCAAAGCACTTTGGCCAGTCAGGACATCCCATTCCAGAACCTGTACTTCTAACGACTCCTCCAGCCAAAATAACCAATAATGTGACGATTATTGTAATAAAGTTAATCCTAATAAAACGTCTTTCTGATCTACTGATCATATCATTATTTAGTAAAAAGGGTATCTGGGTTATTTAATCTTAACCAGATACCCTCAATAAATATCGCTGGAAAAAACTATACTCTAGTTTCCTCTGCAGGATGTTCTATTTCCCAAGCTTTCTGCAACTTCTCTGCCTCTTCGTTACCTTCGAAATCTGTCGGTAAGTTAGAACTCATGGTTTGAGAAAAAGGAACAGTTTGGGGAATAAAATCCAATTCATGCCCTGGTTTGCTGTAATCATATGGCCATCTGTATACCGTTGGAATTTCTCCTGGCCAGTTGCCATGTAAGTGCTCTACAGGCGTAGTCCATTCTAGTGTATTTGCCTGCCATGGATTTTGCTCTGCTTTTTTACCTTTAAAGATAGAATAGAAGAAGTTAAACAAAAACGCTACTTGCGCAATTGCGGCTGTAATGGCTGCCCAAGTAATAAATACATTTACCGTAAGCCATTTCTTCATAAATTCAAACTCTGTAAAAGCATAATATCTACGGGGAACACCATCCAAACCCAAAAAGTGCATTGGAAAAAACACCATGTACGCCGCTATAAACGTAAACCAAAAGTGTAAATAACCAAGTTTTGGATTCATCATCCGACCAAACATTTTTGGAAACCAGTGATACACACCGGCCAGCATTCCAAAAATAGCCGCCGATCCCATCACTAAGTGAAAGTGTGCCACAACAAAATAAGTATCGTGTAAAGTAATATCCAATGAAGCATTACCTAACCAAATTCCGGTTAAACCGCCAGAGATGAAGAAAGACACTAAACCAATCGCGAATAACATTGCCGGTGTAAATCGAATGTTTCCTCGCCAAAGTGTGGCAAGCCAGTTAAAAGTTTTAACAGCCGAAGGAACCGCAATAATAAGTGTAGACACCATAAAAACCCCACCTAATAGCGGACTCATACCTGTTACAAACATATGATGACCCCATACTAGGAAAGATAATAAGGTAATCCCAATCAATGAATAAACCATTGCATGATATCCAAAAATTGGCTTACGAGAATTCACAGACATCACTTCAGAAGCGATACCCATCGCAGGCATAATTACGATATAAACCTCAGGATGGCCCAAAAACCAGAAAAGGTGCTGCCACAAGATCGGCGAGCCACCCTCATTTGGTAGAATGGTAGTACCCATTACAATATCCGATAAATAAAAACTAGTTCCGAAACTTCTATCAAAAATTAACAAAACAACCCCTGCAACCAATACTGGGAACGACAAAATACCGAGAATTGCAGTTAAAAAGAAAGCCCAAATGGTAAGCGGCATCTTCCACAAGTCCATTCCCTTGGTACGCATATTCAAAATGGTTGTAACATAGTTTATTCCACCCATTAAAGACGAAGCAACAAAGCAAATCATACTGATTAACCATAGCGTCATTCCCAATCCTGAGCCTGGAATGGCTGTAGGCAAGGCAGAAAGTGGTGGATAAACTGTCCATCCACCAGATGCAGGGCCTGTTTGGATAAAAAATGACGACATCATAATTACACAGGCGGTGAAAAAGAACCAGTAAGAAAGCATATTTAGGAATGGCGATGCCATATCTCGTGCGCCTATTTGAAGTGGGATAAGTAAATTACTAAACGTCCCACTCAAACCTGCTGTCAGCACAAAGAAAATCATTATTGTACCGTGAATGGTAACCAAGGCGAGATAAAAATCTGGTCGAATACGCCCCCCTTCAGCCCATTTTCCTAAAAAAGTTTCCAAAAAAGGGAAATTCTTATCAGGCCAAGCGAGCTGAATCCGAAATAAAATAGATAAACTCATGGCAATTACCGCCATGATGATACCTGTAATAAGAAATTGCTTGGCGATCATCTTATGATCCATACTAAAGATGTACTTGCTAATCAAGCTCTCTTTATGATGTCCATGATCTGTATGATCATGAGCTACTTGGTGATTTAATGCTATTGTTGACATATTTCTAGTGCTTTCCAATTATTTTTTAATCATTGCCATGGTACCTGTACTCACCTTTGCAGAATCTTTAGCTGCTGTATCCGTAACCGATTTAGGTGCAGATATTGGTATTGGCAAATTAAATTCTTTCCTTAAATTATCGTTTAAATAAGCAGGTTGTTTTGCAACCCACTCTTTGTATTCGTTTTCAGATACCACACGAACTACCTTTTGCATATTATAATGGCCCGATCCACAAACTTTGTTGCAATAGAACAGGAACTTAAAGGTCGGATCATTTAATTTTTGTTGCATCTCTACAGTGGTTTCTGTTGGAGTAAATTCAAAAACAGTAGTCATACCTGGCACAGTATTTAATTGAACCCTAAATTGGGGCATATAAAAACTGTGAATTACGTCTTTACTGTTTAGAAGCAGCTTTACTGGTTTATTAACAGGAATTACCATCTCATCGGCCAATAAATCATCTCTAGACTTTAAATCGCTAAAATCTATGCCAAGACCATTGTCAGAAGTGGTCAATTTGTAATTTTTCCTACCCACTTCACCGTCTGCGCCAGGGTAACGCAAATCCCATTTAAATTGTTCTGAGGTAACCTCTATTTGTAAGGGCTTGTTGTTAGGGTCCTCTGGCTTATTAAAGATAGATCTCCAAGTTAAAAACCCCATCAAAACCAAACCTGTTAGGACCAATGCGGGAATAATTGTCCATATCTTCTCTAGCGTATTATTATGTGGATAATAGTAAGCCCTTCTTTTGGAAGAATATCTATAAATGAAAGAGAAACCAAAGAGAAGAATATGCGTAAAAACCAACACTATAGTGGTTAGTATTAACGTAATGTTAAACATAAAATCTATTCGTTTTCCATGAATAGAAGACGCATCAGGCAAAATTTGAGCGCCGTGCACCGTATATTCCCAATACAATCCATAAAGGCCGAAGACCAACACCAATGCAAACATCATAGCGTTAATCCTGTTCCAATTAATCCCGACATCTTTGCCTTGCGCCTGTCTACTCAATTCATAAACCTTTATAGATTTCCCTATAATTGCGATGAAAACGCTTATGGCAAGAAAAATTAACGCGTAATAAATCACAGATTTATATACCTCGCCCATATCTACCTTGGGTGCAGCTGCAGCAGCAGCAGCCGCATCTTGCGCAAAAGCTGCGACGCTAGAAAAAAGCATACACAATATGGCCATAACGGCGGCAGCTTTTATTTTGATAAACTTTTTAATACTCATTTTATTAAGTGGTATGTGTATTTCTACACCATTAATTAAACTAAACAGTTACCCATTAAAGTTGGTGGTGCAAACTCTCCTGCAACAATGGATGATTTTTCGCAACCAAAGGTTTTTTAGCCAATGCAGATAAAACTGTGAAAGTAAATATCCCAACAAAACCGATTGCAGTACCTATTTCTAAAACTCCTAAACCGTTGTAACCATCTTTAATTGCACCCGGCATAATCATTTGGTAATAATCTACCCAATGGCCGATCAACACTAATATTGCCACCGCTAAAAGTTTTAAATCAGTTCTTTTATTATCCCTATCCATTAAAAGCAACACGGGCGCCAAAAAGTTTAAGATTAGATTTAAATAGAACCAAAATTCATAATATTCAAAACGTCTAAAGAAGTAAATCGATTCTTCAGGGATATTTGCATAATAAGTCAATAAAAACTGAGCAAACCAGGTGTAAGTCCAGAAAATCGAAAATCCAAAAATAAATTGACCTAGATTATGCAAATGACTATTATTTACCCAAGGCATGTGTCCTGCTCTTCTCAACAAGATAACAACAACAGCAATTACAGCAAGACTACTTACCCACATGGCGGCAAAATTATACCAACCAAACATGGTAGAAAACCAATGTGCCTCTAAGGACATAATTGTATCAAACGAAAATATTGGACTTGTAAAACCATAAACAACCAAGAATATAACAGAAACTTTAAAGCTCTTATTGTAATTGGATAGTCCACCTGCTAAGTCTTCATTGTAAGAATATTTTGCAAGCAACCAAGAAAACATACAATATAAACCCAACAATATAATTTCTCGGCTCATGAAAAAGGGAACATTTAAGTAACCCGATTTACCGGCAATAATTGCATCAAAGTTGGCACTATTTGGATCTGTAATTCCATCTGCATGCCAATGGTGGTAAAGACCGTGGGTAAATAACCCGGCACTAATTATAACCAAAAGAATGATAGAGGCAATAGGCAATGTTCTGGCCATGGCTTGTGGTACCCTCAAAATTGCCGTAGACCAACCTGCTTGCGCCACATATTGTATTGCTAAAAAAAACGTGGCAGACATGCAAACACAGGCAAAATAATAAGCCATAAGCAACAGGTTTGCAAAAGTACGTTCGCGCATCATTTCACCACCGCTCAAGAAGCCATAAGCAACAGCAGCAACGCCGATTAAAATACCGACTAAACTTAGGATTTTTACTTTTCCTGTAAACTCAAACTGTTCACTAAATTTTATATCGTGAGTTCCCATTTATTTATATTATTTTTCTTATTGTCCTTTTGCTTCTTGTAAATGTTTAACCCATTCTATCACTTTCCAACGATCATTAGGGGATATCTGTGACGCATACGAGCCCATGTTATTTAAACCGTACTCAATCGTATGGTATACCTTACCTGCTGTTAAATCTGCCATCGCACCACCTCTGGACGAATTTCCCTCATAGTAAGAAGGTACTCCGTTGATTTTTTCTAGCTTTACCAAATGTCCTTGTCCGTCGCCCTTATCTCCATGACATGGAGAACAGAACACGGTAAAAAGGTGTTGCCCTTCTAATAATGTCACACTATCGGCTACCAATGGATTTACCATTTCTTTCCCTGCTGCTTCATAACCGGCTTGATCATCCGTGTACTCATCATAAACTGTAAACCCAATTGGTTTTGTATGTGCAGGCGGCACCTGTGGCGCATGTCCGCCAAAACTTTTCAAATAAGGATCTGTAGTAGAAACGGGTTGGTCTGGATTAAGCGCGATAGGTTCGTACATATTTGGCGCATATACAAGCCCCGTACTCCGTTTGTCTTTACACGCAGAGAAGGCAAGCGCAACCACTGCAACAAAAAATAAGGTGTATAAAGTTAAATTCCTATTCATAGCTCACGTACTTCCTTTCATTGTACTTTACCTCTAAAGCACCAGCATTTTTTAACAATCCATCAATAACATCATGCGCAGGATTTTCGCGCGCATCAATCGCCACCACGAAACGATCGTCAGTAGCTCTTAAATCCATCACTCTTGGTGCCCGACCCGGGAATAAGTGTGTAGATGCATAATAAGTAAGTACCATTCCAAAAGCACAAAATAACACCGTTAATTCAAACATAATTGGAATAAAATCCGGCAATACAAAAGTCGGCTTGCCGCCAATATTCATTCTCCAGTCGATTACCGAACAATAGTAAATTAGTGCAAAGCCAGCAGCGGTTCCAGTTATGCCAAAGCAAAAAGCTGCAACATCAATTCTAGAACGCTTAATTCCTAATTTATCCTCAATTCCGTGGATTGGCATTGGCGTGTACACATCAAATATTTTGATGTTATTTTCTTGAAGCTTGTCTATCCCGTGCATCATCTCGTCGGGATCGCCGAAACTGCCTAAAATATATTTAATATCGCTCATTATTATATTTTTGCGTATTGTTTTTGATTAACACTATCGAATTTCTGTAAAGACTCTACATACTCTTTAACTTCTTCAGGTTTTTGATGTCCTTCGGCGATCAACTTTATTTTAGACTGCTCACTAGCTGTTTTCAATAATAGCTTTACCTCAGCAATAGCTATCGAAGGCAATACTCTTAAAAACAATAAAAACAATGTAAAAAACAAGCCAATGGAGCCAATAAACACACCCATATCTACCCAGGTTGGATAAAACATTGCCCAGCTAGAAGGAAGAAAATCACGGTGTAGGGAGAGTACGATAATAACGAAACGCTCAAACCACATGCCGATATTCACTACAATTGATAGCACCCAAGACAATGGAATGTTGGTCCGCACTTTTTTGAACCACATTAACTGCGTCATCAATACGTTACATCCATACATCATACAACCAGCCCACCAATACGGACCAATAAACCTATTTAAAAAAGTGTATTGCTCGTACTCATTACCAGAATAATAAGCAATAAAAAACTCTGTTAAATACGCCACGCCTACAATTGATCCTGTTAATAAGATAATCTTATTCATAGATTCTATATGGAACATGGTGATGTAATTCTCTAATCCCATTACCTTTCTGGTTACCAACAATAAAGTTTGAACCATTGCAAACCCAGAAAATATTGCCCCTGCTACAAAATATGGAGGGAAAATAGTGGTGTGCCATCCTGGGATTAATGATGTTGCAAAGTCCATAGATACAATGGTGTGCACCGAAAGTACCAGCGGAGTGGCAATACCTGCTAAGATTAGAGACACCGCCTCAAAACGTTGCCAAGTTTTAACGCTTCCCGTCCAGCCAAAAGAGAAAACTGAATATACTTTTCTTCTCCATCCTTTTCCGCGGTCTCTAATGGCAGCAATGTCTGGTAATAAACCTGTGTACCAAAACAATAAAGACACTGAGAAATAGGTAGATATTGCAAACATATCCCAAACCAAAGGAGAGTTAAAATTTACCCACAAGGATCCGAATTGGTTTGGCAACGGCAATACCCAGTAAGCCAACCATGGTCGTCCCATGTGCGACACAACGTAAGTAGCGGCGCAAATTACGGCAAAAATAGTCATCGCTTCTGCCGACCTGTTAATAGAGTTACGCCAATTTTGGCGGAAAAGTAGTAATACAGCAGAGATAAGTGTACCAGCGTGGCCTATACCAACCCACCAAACGAAACCGGTAATGTCCCAAGCCCATCCAACCGTTTTGTTAAGCCCCCAAGCACCAATGCCTGTCCAAAAGGTATAGCTCACGCAAACAACCCAAAGCGTTGCACCGAGCGAAGAAAAAATAAAGCCTATCCACCAAGCTTTATTGGGCTTGTTCTCGACTGGCGCTAAAATATCATTCGTAATTTTTGCATACGTAATGTTTTCGCCAGTGATTAAGGGTTCTCTAAGTATTGATTCGTTATGTCCTGACATAATTTGTTATTTCTGAAATTTCGCTTAAGCTTTTACCGTTTGACCTTCTTTATTCCTAATCTTTGTCATATAGCCAACACCAGGTTTGGTTCCCAATTCTTCCAAAACGTAGTAAGTGCGCTCAGATCTCAATGCTTTGGAAACTTCTGAATTAGGATCATTTCCATTGCCCATAATAATGGCATTTGCTGGACAAGCTTGCTGACATGCCGTCTTAACATCTCCATCCTTCATCGGCATTTTCTTTATCTTGGCTTCTAATTTACTGGATTGAATACGTTGTATACACATCGAACATTTTTCCATAACTCCACGAGACCGCGTAGTTACATCTGGATTTAGCACCAATTGTGTAAATTCATTGTTCATATAGTTATCAAAACGAGAATCGTTCCAATAGTTAAACCAGTTAAACCTACGCACTTTGTATGGACAGTTATTTGCACAATAACGTGTTCCCACGCAACGGTTGTAAGCCATATGATTTAGCCCATCAGAGGAGTGAACAGTTGCCAACACTGGACAAACCGTTTCACAAGGTGCGTGGTCGCAATGCTGACAAAGCATAGGCTGATAAATTACAGAAACATTGTCTAACTTATCTAAGTCGTCAAGCTCCCTTTCTTTGGTAATTTCTACTCCGTCATTTTCATAACTGTAGTACCTATCAATCCGTATCCAATGCATTTCCCTACGGCGACGAACCTCATCTCTACCTACTACAGGAATATTGTTCTCAACACTACAGGCAACCACACAAGTACCACAACCGGTACAAGCATTTAAATCGATCGCCATTACCCAACTATCGCCTAATTGTTCGTATTTATCCCAAAGATCATAGACCTTATGTCCCTCTTCACTTTTCTCACTTCCCGCCCTAGGATCTTTAACATATTCTGCAAAAGTTGCTTCTTGAATGATGTTACGACCCTCATAGGAATGGTGAGTCTGTGTTTGAGCCAACTCATAATGTCCATTAGCAGCACTGATGGTTGCAGTGGTAAAATACTGCATACTGCCATCCGCAAATGAAACCATAGGATAAGCATTTTGACCAACACCATCGCCCACTTTACCTGCTTTACTACGGCCATAACCTAGAGCGATAGAGGCGGTATCTTGAGCTTGACCTGGCTGCACCAAGACAGGAAGATCAATTGAATATCCATTGGCACTTTTTACAGTGACAACGTCAAATTGGTTGATGTTGAGTTTATTGGCAGTCTTTGGAGATAATGCTAAAAAATTATCCCAAGTAACTTTCGAAACAGGATCTGGCAACTCTTGCAAAAAAGCGTTGTTTGCATGCTTTCCATCACCAATGTTTACACTGCTGTATAGTTGAATTTGAATGTCTTTTTCCAAGGCTTTGCTGACTGAAGCAATGGTGCTCACTGCAGCAGACACATTTCCACCGAACGTATAAGTTCCGACAGCTTTTGGGGCAGCCGAAACAATACCTTTATCTAAAAGATCATTCCACTTTATTCCTGCCGTTGGCAATATTTTTGTTTCCCAATTGTTGCGCACGTACTCGTAATAAGTCTTGGTAGGATGGGCAGCCCATGTAAGTAAGCTTTCTTCGGCTTGTCTGCTGTTAAATACAGGATTAATGGTTGGCTGAACGATGGAATAAATACCTTCATATGCACTAGCATCTCCCCAAGATTCCAAGTAATTTCTATTTATAGCAACGGCATCGCACAAAGATGCGGTTTCATCTCCCCGATCCGCAAAGGAAACTTTTGCTGGAACATTCTTCAACGCTTCGGCAAAAGGCTTGTTGCTTGCGAAATCATAAACTGGATTAGCATTTAGAAAAAACACCATTCCGACTTCACCTCGGCTCATCTCGCCTATAAATTGAGCAAAATCTACGTCGTTACTTCCATACAATTTGCAAGGATTATCTAAATCGATAGTTGTGCCATAATTACCTACCGCCGCGTTAATTGCATTCACCAAAGTTTGCGTAGCTACATCATTGCTTCCACAAACCACTAAAGATTTTCCTTTTGAGTTTTGAAGCTCTTTGGCCAATAACGTAATGGCCATAGCTGCTTTCTTATTGTTGCCCAAAGAGGCGCCAGCTGTTGTAGCCCCAGTAACTGCATTGTACAATGCTATTAATGCGGGCCCCTGTTCTGAGGGTTTAATTGGAATACGGGTGTCAGCGTTTGAACCCGTTAAACTCATACCACTTTCAAACTGAAAATGGCGACTCATTTTTTTACTATCTAGCGATTTTTGATTTCTATTGGATACATACTGAGCAGTAAATTCTTCACCGCTTAACCAAGAACCCAAGAAATCTGCACCAAAGCTAACAATGAGGTCTGCCTTGTTAAAATTATATTTAGGCACTACTGATTTACCAAAACTGTTTTGGTTTGCCTGAATAATTCCTGAATAAGAAACTGGATCATATTGAATCAATTTTGCGGCCGGATACTTTGCCACAAACTCATTTATTACATCAAAAGTAGAAGGGCTGCTAATGCTGGAAGACACAATACGAATTTTTTTACCAGAATCCTGTGCTTTTGTAAGTGCCGCCACCACATACTTATCTACGGCATCCCAATTTGCTTCAGCTTGATTTAACAAAGGATAACGCAACTTAGAAACATCATACAAGTCTAGCACAGATGCCTGCGCAGGTGAATCAGAACCCCATGCATAATCACTAACTGCAGGATTATGCTCTATTTTAATCGGCCTTCCCTCTCTCGTTTTAACTAAAACACTCTTTCCTTTATAGCTGGAGGTGTAATAATTGGCGACTCCAGGCGTAACCTCCTCTGGTTTTATTAGATAAGGAATTGATTTGTGCACTGGTGCAGATTGGCAAGCCGCCAACGTTACCGCGCCTAAACCGAAGCCCAATGCTTTCAAAAAGTCTCTACGTGGAGTAACCGTACTCAGCCCTACCTCGTTCAGAACGTCTTCTATTGGAATAGGCTCTGCAAATTCGCTTTTGTTATCGTTAACAAATTCTGAGGTGTTGTGATATTCCTCAAGGCCCTTCCAGTATTTTTTATTGCTTTCCATTTAAGCTTTGTTACTATTTATTCGATCGTTACTAAATTCCTATTAATAGTGACACTTGCCACACTCTATTCCACCTAACAAAGCAGGTGTAATTTTCTCACCCTTTTT
Source organism: Pedobacter sp. UYEF25 (assembly GCF_054061655.1). Classification (NCBI taxonomy): domain Bacteria; kingdom Pseudomonadati; phylum Bacteroidota; class Sphingobacteriia; order Sphingobacteriales; family Sphingobacteriaceae; genus Pedobacter; species Pedobacter sp. UYEF25. The sequence goes on from NZ_JBSSEL010000009.1 coordinate 126,288, forward strand.
AATTTTTTCATGTGCCTCTATTAATTTTGTATAGAATGCATTGTTCTTTTGACCAGAAATATCTGTTTCTCTATGGCAATTGATACACCATTTCATTGTTAATGGCGATGCTTGGTAAATTTCCTCCATGGTGTTTACTTGACCGTGGCAAGCATAACACACTGGCTCGTTTGGTTGCAAACCTTTTGCTTTACGTATTGCATCTGCTGCTACAACTACGTGCTGCGAGTGATTGAAGTAAGCAAAATCTGGTAAATTATGTACTCTAACCCATTCCATCGGCTTCTCTTTGCTCTTGTCATAAGTGCGCGTTTCAGGATCGTAACCCAAAGCCGTGTAGATTTTCTTAATCTCTGGAGAAATCTGTCCATCGTACTTTTCTGTCGCCTGAACTGCTTTGTGGCAATTCATACAAATATTCAGCGAAGGTATAGTTGCGTTTTTCGACTTCCATGCGCCGGAATGACAATATTGACAATCTATTTGGTTAATACCTGCATGCAACTCGTGAGAGAATTTTATAGGCTGAACTGGTTGATATCCTTGGTGTACGTTTGTATTCCACATTCCCATCCATCCCCAAGAACCAAGAAAAATAATCACACATAAAATAAAGAACATTACAAATTTTTTGTTCTTAAACATTTTACGTATGCCCACTTTCAATGGAACACTTTCTTCTACTTCTATGCCTTGTTTCTGTAAAATAAGACGTTCGAGCATTTTGACAGCTCTCCCCAATATTACCAATACCGAAATGGCAACCAAAATAATGGCAACGATACCTGCTAGAGATAAACTAGAAATTCCTTCATCTGCAACAGGCGCAGTTCCAGCAGCACCGGCGGCACCAGCGGCAGGTTTTGGCTCACCTTCCTTTATATAGGCAAGGATGCTTTTTACCTTGGCCTCATCCAATTCTGGAAAAGAAGTCATGGCTATTTTATTGTTTTCGGCATAAAGCTTAACAGCAGCCGGATCGCCAGATTTAATTAAACCTTGCGAGTTCGGGATCCATTTTAACAAAAATGCTTCCGGATGCCGATCACTTACACCTGTAAGTGCAGGGCCGATAACCTTCGTATCTAAGGCATGACATGCTGTACACTTTGCTTTAAACAAAGTTCTACCTTCTTTAGCATCTTGGGCATTTGCAATGGAAGCCGTAAACACAGCTAAAATAGCTAACGCAAACACAGACTTGTAAAGATTTTTAAAAATCATCGAGATATCTCTCATAATGAACACTTTATACTTATTTTATTTTTATTTCCTACCAAAATCAACCTTAAAAGGAATTTCTGCTCTCAAAACTTTAACAAAAGTATAACTTATTAATAATTCCCATGACAAAATACAGACTCGAGATACAATTTATAATCATTCTAAACAAATATGCTTTGTAGCTATTCAGCCGATGAAATTGCCATTTATAACGGTAATTCAAGGCTTAGGAAGCTAAACCCAATAGTAATAAATTGCAGCACAGTTTAAAATTTCGAAATACTTTCCTATTGAAATAAAAAATTGTAGTTAAAATGGAGAAATCTTAAAATCGGCGGTAGATTTTGTGTTGAAATTAATAATCTATTAAACCCGAAATTTTTAAGGCCCAGAAATTATTGTTTAAGTATCCAGGCAAACATCAACGGAGCAACAATCGTTGCGTCGCTCTCGACTATAAATTTTGGTGTGTGAATGTCTAATTTGCCCCAAGTTATCTTCTCGTTCGGTACAGCACCAGAATAAGAACCATACGAAGTTGTAGAATCCGATATCTGACAGAAATAGCTCCAAAACGGAATGTTTTCCATCTCCATGTCTTGATACAACATTGGAACTACGCAAATTGGAAAATCTCCGGCGATTCCTCCGCCAATTTGAAAAAACCCTATCCCTTTTCCCCCACTGTTCTTAATGTACCAATCGGCTAAATAGCCCATATATTCGATGCCATTTTTTACAGTACTGGCTTTTAATTCCTTCTTCATTACATAGCTTGCAAAAATATTACCCATTGTACTATCTTCCCATCCTGGAACGACGATCGGTAGATTTTTTTCAGCCGCAGCAAGCATCCAAGAATTCTTAGGATCTATCTCGTAATATTGTTCCAAAACCCCACTTAACAACATTTTATACATGTATTCGTGCGGAAAATAACGTTCGCCGGCAGCTTCGGCATCTTTCCAAATTTTTTGAATGTGTTTTTGCAACCTACGGAAAGCTTCTTCTTCTGGAATGCAGGTATCTGTTACTCTGTTGTAATGATTTTCGAGTAAGTCCCATTCGTCTTGAGGGGAAAGATCTCTATAATTGGGCACTCGTTTATAATGTGAATGTGCGACAAGATTCATAATGTCTTCCTCTAAATTTGCACCAGTACAGGAAATCACAGCAACTTTGTCCTGCCTTATCATTTCCGCAAGGGAAATGCCTAATTCTGCGGTGCTCATGGCGCCGGCAAGAGTAATCATCATTTTTCCGCCTTCCTCCAAATGCGTTTCGTAACCTTTGGCAGCATCCATCATAGCTGCTGCATTAAAATGGAGATAATTATGCTCCATAAATTGAGAGATCGGTCCTCTATTGCTCATCCTTAAATTTTTATAGTTTGCTCAAAAATAGCGGTTTTTTGCTAAATGGCGCATTAAAACTGTACTCGTAAAATACGAGGCAAAAGCATTTATGGTGAGATCGCTTGGACAACCCACTGTAAACTTAACAATGTAGGTCTTAAATCCAATCACAAATCACTCATTTTACATAGCTTCGCCCACGAAATTATTGTTTATTCCCCTCCAATGAAAAAGATTATCTTAATAACCACGTTGCTGTTTACGTGTCATCCAATCTTCGCACAGATGAGGTTGATTAAAAAACTACTTTCAAATGAAAAAGATACCACTCGAAGTGCAAGTTTCTTACCTGTGCCCTCTTTTGGATACGCTCAAGAAACGGGATTACAGTTTGGTGTAGGTGCCATTTATTCTTTTTATGTAGACAGAAAGGATACTGTCAATCGAAGTTCTAATTTTTCTACCACAGCAACTTATTCTACCAAACGAAGCTATAATTTTAGTTTGCTAGGAGATGCTTGGACAAAAGGCAACCGTTATCATATTTTGGAAGAAATTCGCTTTAAAAAACTTCCTTTTAGTTTTTATGGCCTTGGCAATAACACGAACGCGGCAGATGAAGATAAGTTGGTGCAACAACTTATTAAATTAAACTTCGACTTGGAAAAAAATACGGCAGAAAATACCTATACTGGACTATCTCTTGGGTTTGAAGATTATGCTTTCAATGATAAAATAACGGGTGGAGTGCTAGATTCGGCCAAAAATATTATAGGTAAACAAGGAGGCCGGGTATTTTATGTAGGGATTTCTCAAAGTTACGATACACGGAATAGCAATAATTATCCTACAAAAGGCTTTTTTGGAAGGTTAACCTATCAATATGCGCCTAATATTTTTGGTGCTCAGAATTTTGAAGGTAGCAAAATCGGATTAAATATGAGAGACTTTTTGCGTTTGGGAAGTAAGCTCGTTTTGGGAGGCCAAGGGATTTATAACAATGTGCTCAGCAAAAATACGCCTTTCTATCTATTGCCACAATTGGGTAGCGATGAGATAATGAGAGGCTATTATTCAGGGCGCTATCGTGATAAAAACCTATTAGCCATGCAAGCTGAGTTGCGTTATAGGTACAACAATAGATTCGGTGCGGTAATTTTTGCAGGTGCGGGTACCGTTTGGGGAATTAGCGAATTTTCTTTAAACACCTTTAAACCTAATTTAGGGGGAGGTGTTCGTTACTTTTTCGACCCAGCTAAAGGATTAAGTATTCGGGCGGATTACGGCATTGGCGAAAAGAGACCAAACGAGAAAAGACAAAACGGGCTTTACCTCAGTTTGGGTGAAGCATTTTAATTTAAACCTTAAGTCGGGCCTAGAAGCATAAATCTTAACATTAACGCAGAATTTATCCCTGCTCTTTAGAACGCCATAAGGTTTGTAGAAACTTGAATAGCTGTATGATCAAAATAACGTTCTAACAAAATATAGATCGGTCTTTTTAAGCTTTGAACAGGAAGAGTGTAATGAAAAAAAGACCTCAAAAAAAACCAGGTTTAAAAAACCTGGAGAGACTAATTGGCATATTCCTCTTTAAGCAATCTCTGTGGCTGAGAGCGGCTTTGCGTAAGTTTTTAAATATTTCTTTAATATTCCTCTGGCTACATGAATCCTAGTTTTTACAGTACCGATCGGAATTTGAAGATTTTCTGCAATCTCATGGTATTTATACCCTTCAAAATATTTAATAAATGGTAAATAATAATCTTTTGGAAGCTGATCTAAAGCCTTAGTAATGTCGCCTAACACGAATTTCCCTTCTGCGGCATTCTTACTAGAACTAAAATGCAAATTTGCAGAAGATATGTCATCGCTTTGCGTAATGAGTGTATTCGTTTTAACCATTCTTCGGTAATTGTTAATGAAAGTGTTCTTCATTATTGTAAACAACCATCCTTTTAAATTGGTTCCTTCTTTAAATTTATTAAAATAGGTAATGGCCTTAAGCATGGTATCTTGAACAAGATCGTTCGCATCCTCGCCATTTTTAGTGAAGTTTAACGCATAAGACCTTAATGATACAGAGTGATAATTTACAAGATTGCTGAATTCGAATTTTGTCATGGTTTTAATGCTTTAGGCGTTTAGAAAGACTTTCATCTCCCTGTCCTTATTCTAAGACAATTTTGATACCAAAAAATTCGATTCTTCAAAGTTTTCTTTGCAAAACCCGTTGAAAACCGCATACGTCACAGTATATTTACTTCCCTGCTTAAAGTTACACCAAAACCGCTGTAGACACTGTCTACAATTTGTTGCGAATAATCATAAATTTCAGTACCGCTTGCTCCGCCATGGTTTACCAAAACCAACGCTTGATTTTTCCAACTACCTGTATTTCCTACTGTTTTACCTTTAAAACCACATTGTTCGATAAGCCATCCGGCGGCAAGTTTAATATTTCCACTTGGCATTGGATAAGCAACAACCTCTGGATTTTTTTTCAGTAACTGCTTAAAAAAATCGTTGGAAACAATTGGGTTTTTGAAGAAACTACCTGCATTGCCAATTGTACTTGGATCGGGTAATTTACTTACTCTGATGTGAGCCACTGCGGCAGAAACATCGGCGATGGTTGGGTAATCTATTCCTCGTCTTTGAAGTTCACTTTCTATTGCACCATAACCCGTATTTATATTGGCTTCCACAGACAATTTAAAGGTAACTGAGGTAATGATAAATTTTTCTTTTAGAGCGCCCTTAAAAATACTTTCTCGATAATCGAACTTACATTCTTCAAAACTAAATACTTTTGTTTTGCCTGTAGCAAGCTCAAAAGCCCTACAACTGAAAAAAATATCTTTCAGTTCCACTCCATAGGCGCCAATGTTTTGCACGGGCGAGGCACCAACAGTTCCAGGAATTAACGTGAGGTTCTCCATTCCGGCAAAACCGTTCTTTACACAATAAATGACCAAATCGTTCCATACTTCGCCGGCGCCTGAGGTAACAAAAACATGATTTCCTTGAGTCTTGGCTTCCATTCCCATCAAACCGACTTTTATCACAAGGCCGCTAAAATTTCTTGTGAAAAGCACGTTACTACCGCCCCCAAGAATTAGATATTTCTCTCCATTTAACAAGCCGCTACTAAATAATTCTTCCAAATCATCTTCGCGAACTAACTCAACAAAAGAGATTGCCATTGCTTCTATCCCGAAGGTATTGTAGGGCTTTAACGAAATGTTATGTCGGATTTGCAGCATACTGAACAGACTATTTGACTGCAAAACTACTAAATTTATAGTATTGGGTTTAATTTCGTTAAGTTACTTAAGCAATTTGGTAATGGTCTTATCGAAATTAAAACTTAGAATCTTTTTCTGATCTCCTTTTATCCGCACTTGATTTAGCTGGAAGCCAATAAACTTAGGCTTATCTTTTTCCAATGCCAATAATCGGTACCGTTGCTTTGTTAAAGAAGCGCTGATTCTACCTACACTGTCTGATTGCGACTGTGGTAAATGTTCAATTTGGCCTTCTAATTCTGTCAGTCTCACATCCAACTCTTTCCCCTTTTTCACGCTGTCTATATAATTGGCAGGCAAAATGGTATACAGGCTGTCTAACTTTGCGCCATCAAAATTTAACCGAACATTTCCATATTCCAACTTTACCAAATTGATTGCCGTGTCTCTCTTACTTTCTTTTTTGGCACAAGAAAAAAGTACAATTGAGCTCAAGACTAGGATGCTAATTTTTCTCATATACGTATAATTAATTTTTTCCTTGGCCACTACTTTCCAAAAACAACCCTACTTACATATAACAATCCAAAAGCTTTGCCATGTTCTTTTTTCATACTTTTATGATGGATTTTATGCGCCTTTCGCACTTTGGTCAAGTAGGAATTCTTCGATTTAAATGGTTTAAATCGTTGATGAACAAACCAATCATGTATAACAAAATAGATCATTCCATATACCGAAATACCAACTCCGATAAAAAATAGAAGACCAAATGCTTCTCGATCAACAAACATTAGCCATAATGAAACCGCTGCAAACAAGACTGAAAACACATCGTTCAATTCAAAAAAATTGTGCTTGACGCGATGATGAGTTTTATGAATAAACCAAAGCGGCCCATGAAAAAGGAACTTGTGCATGGCCCACGATAAGGTTTCCATTATACCGATGGTGGCCAACACAATAAGAACGTCTACAACAATTTTCATGCTTGGAAGTATAATACAAATATAGAGTTTTTGATTTGATGAAATTTGACTCACCATGTCATTAAACTAAAACACAGTTGTGTCCTAAACGTTTAAAATTTTGTTGCAAACTTATCAAACTTCAAACCTCATTTTATTTCGATAAATTCGAGCTGAAACTTATCGGCAACTTCGTTAAAATAACAGCTAAAGAAAAATTAGTTAGCCCATCATTTCTCACCAGATGATTAAAGGATTTATTGCGCGCCCATCTGCTTGTAATAAGGCAACGATAAAAAGTCAATAAAAAGTAAGCTTTTTAAAAAATCAATCAATTGATTGATTATATTTCTTTCTTTTTTTACCTTTGACCATAATATTAAAATAGTCAGAAAGTAGAAAGATAGGATACATGGCAGAGGCAGATAAAAAAAAAGAGCAGATTATAGAAGGTGCGATAAAGCGTTTTAGTCATTTTGGCATAAATAAAACGACCATGAACGACATAGCTGATGATTTATCTGTTTCTAAACCTTCGTTATATTACTATTTTCCAGACAAGAAAAGCCTAATAATTGGGGTTATTCAAAAGGTATTTAAGGACTACTTCGCGATGCTTCGAAAAAACATCAACGAAGAGGACACGTTAGAAAGCGCTTTGTTTGGAAGCATAGATGTTCGAAATTGCTTTTTTGAAAAGTATTTTATGTTAAAAATTTCTGAAGGTGTACCAGATCTATTGTGGGATGACGATGTGAAAGAAAGTTTAGATGCGCTAAAGAAAAAAGAATGTGACTTGTTTGAGGGCATCTTTAAAAACGCCCAATTAAAAGGAGAAATTCACGAAAATAATATGCAACAGTTGGCCTCACTTTACTTAGAAAGCTTGATGGGTTTAACCAATATGTGCGTGATGGCTGAACATAAAAAGATAATGCCTGAGAAAAAAATGCTTAAGGATGTGGCTGATAAACAAAAGGCACTTTCGGCAATTTTTGCGCGTGGCTTAAAATGTTAACATCCGCGTAAGCGAAAAAACAAGACCGTTGAGAAAGAGTTAAACAGTAAAAAAATTATATAAGATACGCTCGAACATTGAAAATGTATTTACAAAAATCCAAAAACGAAAATAAATGATGCTTAGAATTAAAATGGTAAAATTGTTGTTGACGCTGGTGGTATGCTTTAGTTTGCCGAATTTGGTGGCAGCACAACAGCAACTTACCTTAAAAGATGCGCTTAATTTTGCGCTCCAAAACAACACCGCCGTGCGCAAAGCAAGATTAGATATAGAAGGCGGACGATACAAAACGGACGAAATACGGGCGCAGGCATTGCCACAGCTTTCTGCAACTACAGGTTTAACTTATAATCCAATTATTGGACAAATTGTATTTGGCAATCAAGCCATTCAACTTGGTAAACCATGGAACTCTAATGCAAGCGTTCAATTGTCTCAACAATTATTTAATCAACAGGTATTTACAGGCTTGCAAGCTGCAAAATCTAGCGAAGAATATTACGCTTTAACCGCAAGTTATAGCGAAGAGCAAATGATCGAATCGGTTGCAAATAACTATTATCAGGTGTTGGTTACTAGACAACAGCTAAATGTTTTAGATACTAACATTAAGAATGTTGGCATTGTTGGCAAGATTATAAAAAACCAATATACAAATGGTTTGGCTCGAAAAATAGATGTAGATCGGATCAATGTAAACCTTACAAATTTACAAACTCAACGCGATCAAACTGTAAATGCGATTACTCAATTAGAGAACCAGTTAAAGTTTAGTATGGGAATGCCGGTAAGTACTGCCATCAATTTGCCCGAATCAGAACTTACAGAGGTGAAATCGCTTCCGGAATTTCAGGACAATTTAAATTTGGCAAATAGAACAGAAATAAAATTGCAAGACATCAGAAGAAAGCTACTTGTGCTTCAGAAAAAAGCGTATGTGGCAGAATATTACCCATCACTTTCTTTGTCCGCAAACTACACATATGCTTCGCAGAACGACAAGTTTGATTACTTGGGCGCCAGTAGCGGATCTATCTCTTATGGCGCATCTGCGATAGGCGTGTCTTTAAAAATACCGATTTTTAATGGCTTTGCCACAAGATCTAGAGTGCGCCAAGCAACGGTAGACATTAAAAAGGCCGACGAAGATCGACTGGAAACAACAAACGGATTGAACCTGGCTTATGAGAATGCGAAGATTCAGTTGAGGAATAATTACAATACGATAAATGCTCAAAAGAAAAATGCAGATCTAGCTCAAGAGATCTATAAAAGCACACAGAACAATTATAACAATGGCCTCGCATCTTTAACAGATTTATTAGACACGGAAAACTCACTTACCCAAGCCCAAAATAGTTATACGCAAGCCTTGTTAAATTACAAGATTGCAGAAATACAGTTAATAAAATCGAACGGAAATATTAAAACGCTAGCGCAATAGACATGAAAAGAATAATTACCACAATTGTAATATTAGTTGTAGTGGCAGGAGGAATCTATTATATCCTCACCAACAACAAAAAGAAGAACAATGCTAAAACTGCGATTGTTGCCGCAACTGGCGGCGCGGTTGTAGTTAGAACAGCCAAAGTCGAAAAAAAAGCTGTTGATTTGGATTTTGGTGCAAATGGCAACTTTCAACCAAACAAAGAGTTAAATTTCCTTTCGGAGAACGCCGGACGGGTGAAGGCCATTTATGTTGATGAAGGTGACAGAGTAACCAAAGGCCAGGTGTTGGCAAAGGTCGACGCTGAAATTATTAATACAGACCGCGAAACGGCCGAAGCAAGTTATCAAAACGCTATTAAAGATTTGGCCCGCTACCAAAGCTCTTTTAGTACTGGCGGCGTAACGCAACAACAGTTAGATCAGGCAAAACTTAGCGCAAACACTGCAAAACTTCGCCTGCAGGCAAGCCAACGCAGACTTAGCGATGCCAACATCAAATCGCCAATAACCGGAATCGTGAATAAAAGATACATCGAAGTCGGTGCATTTCTAACCGCTCAGGGAACGCAACTTTTCCAATTGGTAGATGTGTCAAAGCTAAAATTGGATGTTAATGTAAATGAAAGCCAAGTAGCACTTCTAAAGTTAAATGACAAGGTCAACATCAAATCATCGGTTTTTCCTAATGATGATTTTTCTGGAAAAGTGAGTTTTATCGCTGCGCTTGCCGACAACAGTCTAAACTTCCCGATTGAGATTGAGGTAGACAACAACCATAAAAATACGCTCAAAGCGGGTATGTACGGTACTGCAATTTTTAAATTTCCAAAACAAGACCCCAGTATTTCCATCCCGCGCGGTGCGTTTGTGGGTAGTGTGAGTAGCAATGAGGTTTACGTGGTTGGAAAAGGAAATAAGGCAGAACTTCGCAAAGTCGTTGCAGGGAGGATTTTGGGCAACAATGTAGAAATCTTAGACGGACTTAAAGAAGGAGAGACCGTAATTACCAGCGGGCAAATCAACCTTTCAGAAGGTACAGAGATTGAAGCGGTAAAATAATCTAATCCGCAGTAGAAGTAGAACCTTGATAAAAGTCACGTTGTGATACAAAAAAATATAAAATGAAAATAACAGAAATTTCAATAAAGCGACCTTCTCTGGTAATCGTGGTGTTTACGGCGCTTACATTGTTGGGTTTGTTAAGCTACTTCTCTTTAAGTTATGAGTTGCTGCCTAAATTCTCGAATAACGTAGTTTCTATAGCAACCATTTACCCAGGCGCTTCGCCTAATGAGGTAGAAAATACAGTGACCAAAAAAATTGAAGATGCCATTTCATCTTTGGAGAACATCAAAAAATTAAATGCGGTTTCTTACGAAAGTCTTTCGGTAGTTACGATTACGTTAACAGATAATGCCAATGTAGATATTGCATTAAATGATGCTCAACGTAAAGTAAACGCAATTTTGGCAGATTTGCCAACAGATGTGAAAGCGCCATCGCTTAGTAAATTTTCGCTTGATGATTTACCGGTAATTACCATGAGCGCCTCGGCCAAAATGGACGATGCTAGCTTTTATGATTTGATTGATAAGCGAATTGCGCCAAATTTATCTCGCGTGCAAGGTGTTGCCCAAATAAATTTGGTAGGCGGACAAGAAAGAGAAATTAACGTTGGTTTAAATGCTGATAAACTTCAAGGTTATGGATTATCGGTTATTCAGGTACAGCAAGCCATTTTAAGCTCTAACTTAGATTTTCCTACTGGCGCTGTTAAAACTAAAGATCAAGACATCCTTATCCGTTTATCTGGTAAATATTCTAGTGTACAAGAACTTCGTAATCTAGTTATTTCTACCGATAAAAACGGCGCTCAAATTAGATTACAAGATGTTGCTGACGTCCAAGATTCGCAAAAAGACGTAGAGAAAATTGCGCGCATAAACAGACAAGGCGCTATTGCATTACAGGTAATTAAGCAAAGCGATGCAAATGCTGTAGACTTAAGTAAGCAGATGCATACCGTGGTAGCTACATTAATGACGCAATACAAAAAAGATGATCTTAAGATTAATATCGTAAACGATAGTTCTATTTTCACGCTAGAATCTGCCGATGCAGTAATTCACGATTTGCTTTTGGCCATCGTACTAGTTGCTTTCGTAATGTTATTCTTCTTACACAGCATTCGGAACGCCATAATTGTAATGGTGTCTATACCCGCATCACTTATCGCAACATTTATTGGCATTAGTGCGCTTGGCTACACGTTAAATTTAATGTCGCTTTTAGGGCTTTCTTTGGTCGTTGGTATTTTGGTGGATGATGCCATTGTGGTATTAGAAAATATCTATCGCCATATGGAGATGGGCAAAAACAGGGTACGCGCCGCTTATGATGCAACAAGTGAAATTGGTTTCACGGTTGTTTCCATCACTTTTGTAATTGTGGTGGTGTTCTTTCCAATCGCCGTTAGTACAGGGTTGGTTAGTAACATCCTGCGTCAGTTTTGTGTAGTGGTAATTATCGCCACCCTACTCTCTCTAGTCGCATCGTTCTCTATCGTTCCATTAATTTCTTCTCGTTTCGGAAAATTGAACAAAATAGAAGGTAAAAATATTTTTGGCCGCTTTATTTTATGGTTCGAAAAACAGTTAAAGAAATTTACAGGTTGGATTACAGGCATATTAATTTGGGCCCTAGGACACAAAGCCATTACTTTAATTGGAGTTTTTCTATTGTTAATTAGTTCTTGCGGACTTTTGGGCGGAGGCTTTATCGGTACAGAATTTTTTCCAAAAACAGATAAAGGCGAATTTTTAGTCCAATTAGAACTTCCGAAAGACGCTTCTTTAGAGCAGACAAATTTGTTGACACAAAAAGCGGAAGCCTTTTTAACCGAGCAACCAGAAATAACCAAATTAATTACCACAGTTGGTCAAGCAAGTGGCGATTTTGGTGGAACCCAAGCAACGGCCTATAAGTCAGAAATTGATGTTACTTTAGTTCCTCGTACCGAGCGTGTAGATGACCAGGCCATCTATTCTACGAAAATAAGCAGAAAACTTTCCAAATATTTAGTCGGTGCCAAAGTGAAAACTGTGCCTATCAGTATTTTGGGAATTGCGGAAAATGCGCCTATTGCCCTGGTGGTAATGGGACCCGAATTAGATAGTGTGCTGAAATATGCGGAAGGCGCCAAAAAAGTGCTAGAACGCATTAAAGGTTCGGCTCAGGTAGAACTTTCTGTAGAAAAAGGAACACCAGAAATAAATGTAAAGGTAGACCGCGATAAAATGGCTGCGCTCGGGCTAAATTTGCAAACCGTTGGTGCAACCATGCAAACTGCTTTTAGTGGAAACACGGACGGTAAGTTTAGAAGTGGTGAGTATGAGTACGACATTAACATTCAATATGAAGCTTTTAACAGAAAGAATATTGACGATGTGCGTAACCTTATTTTTATAAATAATGCAGGGCAGCAGGTAAAACTATCCCAATTTGCTGCCATCGCGGAAGATTCTGGTCCTTCTCAATTAGAGCGACAGAACAAAAGCACCTCTGTAACCGTTAAAGCACAGTCTATTGGTAGACCTACAGGTACCGTGGTTTCAGATTTCCGCACCCAATTAGAAACATTAGAGAAAAACGGAAAGCTGAAAGCGCCAACGGGCGTAAGTTATACATGGGGTGGCGATGAAGAAAATCAGGCAGCTGGTTTTGGTACACTGGGTATCGCACTATTGTCGTCCATTGTTCTGGTTTATCTTATTATGGTTATGCTTTATGATAGTTTTGTGTATCCGCTCGTGGTGATGTTTTCCATCCCGCTCTCGGTAATTGGCGCATTACTTGCTTTGGCCTTGACCAATAACTCTTTGGGAATTTTTACCATTCTCGGGTTAATTATGCTGATAGGACTGGTAGCGAAAAATGCCATTATTCTCGTCGATTTTACCAACCAGATGAAGAAAGAAGGCAAGTCTACCCACGATGCGTTAATTATTGCAAACCACGCACGTTTACGCCCGATTTTAATGACTACCATCGCTATGATTTTTGGTATGCTTCCAATTGCACTTGCAAGTGGTGCTGGTGCGGAGTGGAAAAACGGTTTGGCTTGGGTAATTATAGGCGGTTTGTCTAGTTCACTCTTCCTAACGTTAATCATTGTACCGGTAATGTACCAGTGGTTCGATAATATTTTAAACTATTTTGGTATGAACAAAAAAGGTCAATCTATCGATGAATTGATGGTGGAACCTTACGACCATAAAGAGGTGGCCGAATACGAAATAGAATCCTCGTTCGACTAATAAACACCATAACACAATCATCGCGAGCCGTCCTTAACCCAAGGACGGCTTTTTTTTACCCTATGAAGATTTAAAAAATGATGTGAAATAGAGGAATGAAACAATGTATTCCTACCGCAAACTACTTTTAGAAAAGCAAATTTCATTCAAATTCTTAAATTTTGCTTCCTATTCGCTAAATCGCCAATTCTTTAAAGGTACCGTGTCCTTCATGATTACGAAAAAAAGAAAGTCAAACATCAGAAATTAGGAGTTAATATTTTAGAAACAACATATCGCAAGCCGAACAATAAAAGAAATTTTAAATCGAAAATCGTACATCTAAAATCATAAATCCACTATATTCGCATTTATGATTAGGGCTTCCACTCTTGTATTTCTCCTATGTATTGGCTATGCCGTACGGGCTCAATTCCCTCCTGTTTTCCCGGCGATGAAAACAGATACTTCAAAAATAAAAATAGGCAACCTCAACATCAACCTGGTAAAATATAGTTACAAGCCAAACGGGGTTCGGTTTTTGGTGGTGCATGATAATGAGGACACGGGCGTGAGGGCTGCATTTGAATACATCCGTTGGAGCGGAGGTGAGCTCATAGACAGTCAGTATGGAAGCGTGAGGAATTACAATTTCATCTACATGGACGATCCTTATCACATCGATCCAAATGCCATTTATACGGAAATTGGAGTGAAAACCCGCTTAAAAATGGACCCGTATAGCAGTAGTGAAGCTGGAGATAAAATTATTTCCGCGGGCAAGCAAATCCTAAGTTTTTATGATGTCGAAAAAACCGGATACCTCTTAACGCTGCACAATAACAGTGATGGTGCGTTCGGAATAAACTCATATGCCACAGAAGGTGAGTTGGCGAGCACTGCCGATTCTTTATACATCAGTCCGCGGTGGGATGTAGATGACATGTTGCTGGTAACAGACTTAGCGCTTTTTAACTATTTAAAAAAAGCAGATGTGAATGTAGTCCTACAATCAAAATTTGCAGAAAATGATGGGTCCCTTTCGATTTATGCCATGTTGAATCACATCCCATACATCAATGTGGAAGTTCAGCACGGACACCAGTTTGAACATTTACAATTAATAGAATTCGCCATTGCTGCTCTAAAGAGCCAAAATTATATCGGGGCCACAAGGTAGTTTAGGCGAGTAATATTTCTTCCTGTCTTCGAGTTGATTTTTAAAATCAAAAAAATATGGCCCTAATATATTAGGGCCATATTTTTTTTTGCAAGTTAGACGCTTTAAAGAATTTAGAGCAATCCATTTGGACTTTTTTCTTCCAAAAGATATCGCAAATAGCGTGGTAAAGCGCCCAATTGTCACATAAAAACTTATTTACGTTGCATTTGAGGTGCCATTGTTGGTGGCGTAGGCGCAACCGCATTTGGATTACCTTTTTTAATGCCTTGCAAATCTATATCAAAAATCAATGGAGTGTAAGGGTTAATTGGACCACCACCATTTTCGCCATATGCAAGTTTAGATGGAACAATAATTTTGATTTTCCCACCAACTCCAATCAATCCAACACCTTCAATAAAGCCCGGAGCCAATTGACTTAATAATAGCGGACGAGCGGCATATTGGGCCATTGGAGAAAACATACCTGCTTCTTTAGCAATTTTTGCGTTTGACGTGTCGAACACATTTAATTTACCATCGCTTTTTTTGTTGGTGAATTGCCCAGTATAGTCAATTACTACAGTATCAATTAAAGCTGCCCTTTGTTTATCTCCAGCTTTTTCGATAATATATTTCAATCCATCTGCAGTACTATCTACTTTAAGATTATTTTCTTTAATGTATTTATCTATTTTACTTTGCTCAGTTTTCTTGTTTTTAGCAATTAAATCTTTGTACTCAGCCTCAAAAAATGTTCTTTTTTGTTTTTCAAATACAGAATCTGCTTCGTTTGCTTGCTTGTGTAAAACCTTTTCTATTTTAACTGTAAAAACTGCAAAGCTATCTTTTGCATTGGTAGGTTTTGGCTGACCAGAATATTTAGCCATACTGTCTAAATTTAATTTAAAACTTGCGCTATCGCCTTCGCCCAATAACTTTAAGGCAGCAACCATATCTCCCTTAAACATCGATTTGCTTATTGGGAAAAATGCCGGCCGCTCATTATCGTAGGTATTTACCATAATAGAATCCGTGCCACCTTTAGTCTTTACAGACTGGATACCGTTCAACTTTACAAAATCACCTTCTTGAATTTTTGGTTTGTTTTCATTCTTGTAGATTTTGTAGGTCATATCGCCCTCACCTTTTTTAAACTGATTACAAGCAGCCAACCCTAAAGTCGCCGCACATAGCATAACTAATCCTTTTTTCATTTTATTTGCTTTGTTTTATAAGAAGTGTTTGCACCTCTGTCTTTATTATTTTTAATTTAAATTTATAATTATTATGCTAAAAGCTGTGTTTTGTATTCGGGCAGAATGCTTTTAAAGATTTGTAAAGCTTCTTCTAAAGGCTTAGCAATGGCTCCGCCCGCCGCATTGCGATGTCCACCACCATTAAAGTATTTTTTACAAATTTCATTTGCGGGAAAATCTCCTGTAGAACGTAAAGACAATTTAACTAATCCAGGTCGGTCTACGATGAACGCCGCAAGCTTAATTCCATTTATAGATAGCGCATAATTTACAATGCCTTCTGTATCCCCCGTTGCACTATGGTATTTCGCCAACTCTTCTTTAGTTACCGAAATAATAGCCGTATTAAATTCTTTCAAAACTTCGAGTTTATTAGAAAGGCAAAATCCCAAAAACTTTATTCTATTTTCGCTAGAATTGTCGTAAACCAATTGATGGATCTTCCAATGTTCGGCGCCACAATCTATTAAGTCTGCTGCAATACGGTACACATTTGCACCTGCCAAAGGAAACCGGAAAGAACCAGAATCTGTCATTATGCCGGTGTAAAGGCAAGTCGCAACATCTTTATTTATCCCTACTCTGTCATCTAACTGATTTACAATAAAGTCGTAAACCAACTGGGCAGCCGCACAAGCGTTGATGTCCCATTGTCTATAATCATCAAAATCTTCTGGATCCAAATGATGATCTATCATAATCTTTTTCGCAACGGAAGTTCGAACAAGTTCACCAAGTTCGTTAATGCGACTCAAGGCATTAAAATCTAAACAAAATATTAGCGAAGCTTCTTCAATTAATAGTGCTGCTTCCTCTTTATTTTCCGTATAAATAATTACCTCGGCATTGTTTGGCATCCAGTGTAAAAAATCCGGATAATCTGTCGGAGTAATTAATTTAACGTGATGTCCCTTTTGGATGAGGTAATTATAAAGGCCAAGCGACGAACCCATTGCATCTCCATCGGGCTTGTGATGCGTAGTAATTACGATTTTTTGCGGCGTAGCCAATAAAGATTTTAGCGCTGTTATTGTAAGCATAGTTATTTTGCGCTGCAAAGCTAAGTATTTTTAGTTTTAGTTATGCTGTAAATTAGCTGTTTAATTCTAGTACTTCCAGAATTGTAAGTAAACAACTACTGTATTTTGAAAAAATGAGAGGTGTCTTTAATTAAAGGCGCTCAATCTATCCTAACACTATCTATTAAAACGATGAATTTTAGATTTTATGTGTATAAATCCATTCCACAAATCCAACGTGCTAAAATGGATACCAATTTTTATTTAATTCGAAAAACAAAAAAGCGCGAATAAGATATCCGCGCCTTTAGCCATTTTCAATTTATGAATTTCAAACTTTTTAGCGCTAGAAACGGTAAGAAAGCGTGGTGATAAACTGCCTTGGTGCAATTGGATTTACGCTATAATTTTCATGAACAAAGTAGTTTAATTCGTTTCCAATGTTACTTACTTTGGCCAGTAAGGAAATTTTATTCCAACTGTAGCCTGCTGTAAAATCAAAGGTTGTAAAGGGTGCCAAGGGGATTACTCCAGTAGAAGTTCCATCTTTTTTTGTATTTCTGCCTCCATTTCTAAAACCTGTGTAAAAAGCAGAGGTACCCAACTTAAGTCCGTTTGCCCATCCGCCGTTAAAGGTATAAAACAACGTTCCATTTGCTGTGTGCTTAGTAGACCCAACCAATCGCTCACCTTCCACAACGCCACTTCCGGCAAGTGTGCTGGTAAACCGAATGTAATTGTAGCTATAACCGGCTAAAAAATTTAAACCTTCTACAATGTTGCCTGTAACATCTAACTCTACGCCATCACTCGCTGTTTTGGTATTTAATTCTTTAATGTTTCTATCGGCGTTTGCAGATCCATCTGCCAAAAACAGCGCTTGCTGTGCATATTTATCATTTAATATTTTATAGACAGTTAAGTTTACCGACAATCTTCCTTGTAAGAAATCATTTTTTACACCTGCTTCAAACTGGTCTACTAATGATGGATCTAGGGGAGCGCTGTAAATATCGGTACCAGAATTGGTGATAAAACTGTTCGCATAACTTACATATAATGAAGTTGTTTTTAATGGCTGATAAATTAGAGCAGCCTTTGGAGAAAACGCGCCATCTGTTTGTGCGTTAACACCAACAGATCTCTTGTTTTGTACTAGATCCGTCATTCTAGTATTTGCTGTTTTCTGCGTAGTGTATCTTATCCCCGCCAATACTTTAAACTTGCTGCTTATCGCGATTAGATCTTGAGCGAATACACCCATTCTATACACTGGAGCTAACGTTCTACTCACATTATTCGCCTCGGGCTCAATGCCAGAACCAAAATACGTGGAGGGATCTAGCAGGTTAATGTTGCCATAATTAAAAGCCGTTTTTCCATCGGCGTACAGAAAACCGTTAGACGTAGTCCTTAATTGGTCTGCGTCTGCCCCAATAAGTAACGTTTGTGCAATTTCTCCTGTTTTAAAACGCCCACTAAGATTTATCTGCTGATTATAGCTAAATTCTCTAGTTTTCGAACGCGTTACGTTTCTAGCAGCAACTCCGCTTGCATCTGCAAAAGGACGCTCCGCACTAAAATAGTCTCTATTGTAGCTCTGGAAATTTGCGATCACATTTATCTTCCATCTTTGGTTAAAAGTGTGGTCTACATTTAGTTGAGTGCTTACGGTATTTGTGTTGTTGTACGCCCAAGGTGCATTTAAAAAAGTGCCTCTGCCAATATTTACAATCTTATTATCTATGGTACCGATTCCAAAATCTGGCGTAAAATCACTTTTTAAATAGTCTCCCTGCAATAAAATCTCTGTTTTTTCTCCTAGTTTATATAACAGAGATGGATTGATGTATGTTCGTTTCGAATTAACATCATTTCTATAGCTATCTGCACCCTCATAGCTTCCAATTAACCTAAAAGCCAGGTTTTTACTTATTGGCCCATAAATGTCTCCTATTGGCTTATACATATCATAACTTCCTCCTCGGAGCGATACCTCTCCGCCATGATCAAATTCCGGTTTTTTAGTTATTAAATTCACCACGGCTCCACCTGTAACACCTCCATATAACAAAGCAGCGCTGCCTTTTAATACTTCTACAGATTGTAACGAACTTGTTTCTGGCATGCCACCAGTGGAAGCGCGAGATCCATTTTTGAAAACATTATCCTTTCCCAGACTATAACCTCTAGCATAAAAAGTTTCTCCACTTACCGAACCCCTATTTTCTGCGTATGCTACGCCGTTCACATTTTGCAACACATCACTGAGCTTATTTACTTGTTGATCCTGAATCACTTCTGTGCCAATAATCTGTACCGCTTGGGGCAAATCCAACGGCGCTATATCTACCTTTCCTAATTTAACTGGTTTTCTATTTGGGGAAACGTATCCTCGCACGGCAACATCTGCCAACTGCGCCGCCGACTCCGAAACTGTCACATAAATAATTTTGTTGATACCGCTGGTTACCGTCACTTCTTGTTCCTGTGAACTCATCCCGATGGCCGAAATTTTTAGCATATACTTGCCTGGCAAAACGTGCTTTAGTAAAAATTCGCCAGCATGGTTCGTTGCTGTTGTTCGGTTGGTATTCAACAAGCTTACCGTTACAAGTGCTGCCGGTTCGCCGTCCGTTATTTTTATTTCTCCATGCAAATTCACTGGGCGGTTTTGTGCCATAAGTGGAGAAATTATTGCCGTTAAAGTAAAAAAGGCAAAACAAAACATAGTATAAAGTCTATTCATTTTTATTTGGATTAATTCTAAAGAAGGCCAAAGATAACAGCAATTGTGTAAATGTCAATAGTTATTTAGAATTAATTTAAATAAATATAATTTGCGGTAAGTCACTTGAAAGCAGCAATAGAAATTAGAACACTTCAGTTGGTCGGCAAGCATGTTTTAGAAAAACTTTCCTTTTAAAGATTAAAACGTACTTTTGCAAAAAAATAAAATTCATGAGCACAAACAGAACGTTTACGATGATTAAGCCAGATGCTGTAGAGAATGGCCATATCGGAGCAATTATAAACGACATTACCCAAGCAGGTTTTAAATTAATAGCCTTAAAATACACAAAACTCAGTGCTGAAAGTGCTGGCAAGTTTTACGAAGTTCACGCAGAACGACCGTTTTACAAAGATTTGGTTTCTTTTATGAGTTCGGGACCTATTGTTGCGGCCATCTTGGAAAAAGAAAATGCCATAGAAGAATTCAGAACGCTTATCGGTGCCACCAATCCGGCAGACGCTGCAGATGGAACTATTCGAAAAAAATATGCAAAATCAATTGACGCAAATGCGGTTCATGGCTCAGACAGTGATGAAAACGCCAAAATTGAAGGAGAATTTTTCTTCGCCGCAGACGAGCGCTTTTAAAAGTAAATCTTATCTTTTGCCTTTTCAACAACGATTATAGTGCACCAGAACGTTTTTGGAAAGGCTTTCGAACAACATTAACTTCCATTTTTTAAAACATTAGACTACTGATAATCCTATGAAAAGATTATTTCTGACAGTGGCCATTGGCACACTAACGTTGTCAGGCTTCGCACAAAAAAAACAACCAATGGCCAAAAAATCACAAACAGCTTCAAAACCCGTTGTTTTGAATGGCTTAAAAACCAATTTAGACTCTGTCAGCTATGCCTTCGGAACTTCAATCGGGGCGAGTTTAAAAAGTTCTGGAATTACAGAATTTAATTTTGAACTATTGACTCAAGGCTTGAAAGCGGCATTTTTAGGGGAAAATCAGTTATTAACAGAACAGCAAGCGGGAGAACAGATACAAAGTGCTATTGCGGCCGTTAGTGAGGCAAAAAATGCAGGACTTACTGCAGAGGGCACAAAATTCTTAGCAGAAAATGGCAAACGTGCTGGGGTAAAAACAACTTCCAGTGGTTTACAATATGAAGTTTTAACTGAGGGATCCGGACCTAAACCTATTGCCACCGACTCTGTTCTAGTAAATTACAAGGGAACTTTGCTTAATGGAAAGCAGTTTGATAGTTCTTATGATCGTGGCGAACCAATTACACTTACACTAAATCAAGTAATAAAAGCATGGACAGAAGGTTTACAATTAATGCCAAAAGGTTCAAAATACAAATTCTATGTGCCTTATAATTTAGGATACGGCGCACGTGGTGCCGGGCAAGATATTCCGCCATTTAGCACACTGATTTTTGAAATTGAATTGATAAAAGTAAACGGAAAGTAAAAAAATCAAAACTTTATTTTGATGCGTAGTGTTGTTGTTGAAAATTATTAAACATGAAAAAAGCACTTCCATTAGCATCAATTGCCATAATTTGCAGCGTTCTAAGCAGTTGCGAACTAGTTGGCGGAATATTTAAGGCCGGTATGTGGACCGGAGTCATTGCGATTGTCGTAGTTGTCGCATTGGTGATTTGGGTTTTGGCGAAAATATTCGGCGGAAAATAGCGAGAAGCTATTTTTTCGCCTTTTTAGTCAGGAATTAACGCTTTTAAAGAAAAACTATTTCTGAGATTACCTCAGTGCCTGCTTTCTCATTTAGTTTTTGTATAATTCCATGTCTGACCATCAAAAGTTCATTTTTAATGACAGATGATTCGAGGCGGATAAATAGCTTCTTATCGTGAATATAAATTTGTGTAGTTCTATTCGCGACAGCCGCGCCCATCAGTTCGGGCCACAACGCTACGATAGAAGTTTCATCAAATTTTTTCCTTAGCCTGTAGACATCTAGCATTTTATCTATGGCATCTTTAACACTTACGTCGTTTGGTTTACGCATATCTGATGCTTCCTTTCTCTACTTCAAAAAGGGTAATGCTTACTGCTATCGCCGCAAATATTCCCTCAACTCTATTTTTTCCTGTATCGGTGATAAAGATCTGCCCAAAATCTTCGTGTGATACCAGCTGCATCAACTTTGTTATCCTACTGTCATCTAATTTATCAAAAATATCGTCCAACAGCAAAAGAGGTTTAAAACCTTTCTTCTTAGCGAGGTATGCATATTGTGCAAGTTTTAATGCTATTAAGAAAGATTTTTGTTGTCCCTGAGAGGCAAATTTTTTCAAAGGCATTTCCCTTATAGAAAAGGCAAGTTCATCTTTATGAATACCGGTGGTGGTCCGTTCTAAAATTCTGTCTTTTTCTTTTGTCGTTGCAAGCAAGCTTTTAAATGGACTATCGGTTAATTGAGATATATAGCTTAACTCAACCGTTTCGGCATCATCCGTTAAATAACTGTAATATTGAGCAAATAGTGGAATAAAGTCTTGGATAAACGACGTGCGAATGGCGAATATTCTATCTCCTATACCTACCAATTGATCATCTATAATCTGCATCAAATCTGCGTCGTAAACTTTTGAGATGGCAATCTGCTTTAAAAATGCATTTCTATTTGCCAATACACGGTTGTAAGCGATGAGCTGATCTAAGTAATGGGAATCTGTTTGCGAAATGACGTTGTCTATAAATTTCCGACGCTCCTCGCTCCCCTCCATAATAAGGTTCACATCATATGGAGAAACCATCACCAAGGGAAACAATCCAATATGATTTGCTAATTTATCATAGTCTTTCTTATTCCGTTTAAACTGTTTTTTATGATTCTTTTTGACTGCACAAGTAATTTTCTCGTTTTTTTGTTCCCTATCAAAATCACCCTGAATCATAAAAAGCTCTTCGCCAGTTTTAATTTGCTGTCCATCTATAGGGTTAAAATAGCTCTTACATAAACAAAGATAATGGATGGCATCTAGCATATTGGTTTTACCTGAGCCATTATTTCCTGTAAACACATTTACGGTTTCAGAAAAGCGAAGCGTAGCATCTGTGTAATTCTTAAAGTTTAAAAGGGTAATATTTTTTAGCCACATATAACAAACCGCAATTTAGCCATTTTAAACTGCCAATTAACTAATATTTAATCAAATACTTTTAGATAAAAGTTGTTTCTTTAAACGAAAAACGTATTTTTGCACTCTCAAATTTTTTTAAAACCAATATGTCTAATCCAATTAATAGAACATCTCCTACACAAAGAAAAACGTCTTTTCTAGAAGAGAATAGTAAAAGTTTATTATTTATTGCCGGTGCTGTCGTATTGCTAGTAGTCGTTTACATCTGGTACCAAGGGGTATATTTAAAAGGCCGTGCTAAAGAAGCATCTGCAAAAATGTACAAGGCCGAGCAATATATTGGCATCGATTCTTTATCGAACAAAGCCATTAAAGGTGAGGGCGGTTATCCAGGACTTGAAAAAATTGCTGCAGATTACGACAATACAAAGTCGGCTAATTTGGCCAATCTATACATGGGTGGTATTTATCTTCGTAAAGGTCAATACAAGCAAGCAGTGGATGCATTGAGCAAATATAGCGCTACAGGAAGTCCGGTCGCAGATCCATTGGCTTTAGGTCTTTTGGGCGACGCATATAGTGAGCTGAAGGATTATAAACAAGCTGAAACTTTTTACACAAAAGCTGCCGAGAAGGCGAGCAAATTTACTTCTCCGATGTTTTTGAAGAAATTGGCATTGGTGCAAGAAAATCAAAAAGATTTTAAGTCTGCAGTTGATTCTTATAAAAAGATTAAAACCCAGTATCCAGAAAGTGCTGAGGCACAATTGATAGACGGTTATCTTGCTAGAGCACAGGCACAAGCAAAATAAAAATATTAGATAGTCATTTATGGAAGCTCCCAATCATCTTGGGAGCTTTTTTTTTAAGCATCGTTTTGCATTTAATTATTTGTTAAACTCTGTCATGGTTTGCGATGGTCCGATGGTAATAAAACTTTTAATCAAGGCCACGCTTCTTGTAGTTAAGATGGGCAATTCCTTTTGCTCCTTTTTATCAAATGCCCCCAGTACATAATCCACCTGTCTGCCTTTCGGAAAATCACTCCCAATACCAAACCGCAACCGGGCATAATTCTGTCCGCCACAAACTTCTTCGATACTTTTTAAACCGTTATGTCCGGCGCTGCTCCCCTGCAATTTTAACCGTAATTTTCCAAATGGCAGTGCCAAATCATCAACCAATACCAACACATTTTCAGGCAGAATTGAAAATTCCTTCATCCAATAGTTAACCGCCTTTCCGCTCAAGTTCATAAACGTTGTAGGTTTAATCACATGCAGTTTTCTCGTTTTAAAATTTACTTCAGCATAATAAGCCAACCGACCTATTTCCAGCTTTCCGCCTAAGTTATTCACCAGTTCATCGGCAATATCAAAACCGATGTTGTGCCTCGTATGGGCATATTCAGGGCCAATATTTCCTAAACCGACAATAAGATATTTCATGCTAACAAAGATATGAAAAAGACCAAATACTAATGCTGAGATCCTGACTAAGCTTTAAGTAAAGCGACAATTAACCCGCTTAAAAAACAAACAGAAAAACGACAACAAAAAGAGTTAAAACGGAAAAGAACGACAGGGGAAAAACCTGTCGTTCTTTAAAAATTTGAGTGATACTTAAAACCGTCTATTTCTTAACTGTTTTAGAAGCTTCAGTTTCAGCTTGCTTTAATGCTCTCGATAAGCTTACAGAAGTAATGGTATCTTCTGCAGTGTTTATAACTGAAAACTTTTCTGTCTTCACATCTCTAACGCGAATAATACCGCCAACTTCTAGTTTCGAAATACTTACGTCTACACTTTGTGGCATGTCGGATGGCAATGCTTTCACTCGCAACTTACGAAGTTTTTGAACCATTTTTCCACCCACTTTTACACCAGGAGAAGTACCAGTTAATTTAACCGGGATTTCCATAACGATTTCCTTATCGTCAAACAATTGAAGAAAATCGATATGCAACAATACATCTGTTAAAGGATGGAATTGGGCATCTTTTACAATAGCCTTAGTTTTTTTACCGTCTAAATCAATTTCAACAAAATTTGCTTCTGCAGTATAAATCACGTCTTTTAAATCAGTGATCAATACCGAAAAGTGATGTTGCTCTTTACCTCCGTACAATACCGCTGGAGCTTTACCTTCGTAGCGAAGCCCTTTGGCGTCGCGTTTCCCTACGTTCTCTCTTGGAGAACCGCTAATTGCGATTGTTTTCATGTTTTTTTTGTTTTTACTTATTTATTGTTTCGCAGTTCCTATATGGTATTTAGTAAAGCTAAACCCTTTCAGTTCTACACATTTATATTCTCTTTATTTCAACTCGGTTTTATCATGGCAGTAAGCAGAAAAGTCCACCAACAACTATGCATCACCTTTTACACTTTAAACAACTCGCTTATGCTGCCGTGTTCATTTACATTGGTAATTGCTCGAGCAAATAAATCTGAAGTGCTCAAGACCTTTATCTTCTCACTTTTTTCCCTTAGAGGGATGGTATCTGTAACAATTAGCTCGGCCAACACAGAATTTTCTATGGTTTGTACTGCATTGCCTGATAATACTGCATGCGTACAAACGGCTCTAACACTTGCTGCACCACTTTCCATAATCAGTGCAGCGGCTTTAGATAAAGTGCCAGCGGTATCGCAAATGTCATCCATTAGCACCACATCCTGACCGGTAACATCTCCAATGATCGACATGGATTCTATTTCATTCGCTCTTTTTCTACGTTTATCGCAGATGATCACTTCCGCATTAAAAAACTTCGCGAAAGTACGAGCACGATAAGATCCGCCCATATCTGGCGATGCAATGGTGAGGTTTGCAAGGTTTAGTCCTTTAATATATGGAACAAAAATAACCGAAGCATCTAGATGATCTACCGGGATATCAAAAAAACCTTGTATCTGTGCAGCATGTAAATCCATAGTCATGATGCGATGAATTCCGGCCGATTTTAACAAATTAGCAACCAATTTGGCGCCGATTGCTACCCGTGGCTTATCTTTTCTATCTTGTCTCGCCAAACCATAATAAGGTACCACAGCTGTTATGTAATGGGCAGAGGCACGTTTAGCCGCATCGATCATGAGCAAAAGCTCCATTAAATTATCAGTAGGTTGGCACGTAGACTGAATTAAAAACACATCGCAGCCACGAATAGATTCATCGAAAGACGGTTGAAACTCTCCATCGCTAAACCGATGAATGGTGACCTCGCCCAACTGTTTACCGTAATTACCGGCTATCTTCTCTGCTAAATCCCGCGAACCTGTTCCTGAAAAAAGCTTCACATTGTTAAACTGCAATGGCATGATCCGTGTAGTTAACTGTTTTTAAAAAAAATCGGACCATGCTTTGTTAAACATGATCCGAGCCTAAACTTGTGTTGTCCGACCTGGATTCGAACCAAGACAAACAGTACCAAAAACTGTCGTACTACCCTTATACTATCGGACAAAAATCAATCGATAAAGCACTCATCGAAAGAGAATGCAAATGTAGGCACCATATTTTAAATTTGCAATAGTGTTCTTAAAAAAAATGCTGTTTTATCTGCTTTTAGAAAAAATAAGAAAATCTATCTTAAAAAACGAATTCCATGCAACTTCGTCTTTCCTTTGACGTCAATATGGGTACATCAACAAAAAGTGAAAGACGCTACCTAAATCTTGCCAAAATTTGTTTTATGAATTTTACGTGTAGAAATGGGTTAAAGGGTTAATATTGTTAAAACAATCTGCCGAAACCCTATTTTTATCGACATTATTGGTTAATTTCGGCAGCATTTTCAAAGGCAAAATTTAATTTACAGTTACCAGATAGACAATGAATTACAAAAAAGTTAATAATAGTATAGGATGGGTATGCTTCGGAATTGCTACCCTAACTTATGTGCTTACCTTAGAACCGTCGTCTAGTTTTTGGGACTGCGGAGAATTTGTAGCATCTGCATTTAAAATGCAGGTTGTGCATCAACCAGGTGCTCCACTCTTCCTGATGATCCAAAGATTTTTCTCACTTTTTGCCTTCGGCGATGTGATGAATATTGCCTATTGGATGAATGTTGGGTCTGCGGTATGTAGTGGCGCTTGCATCTTATTTCTTTTTTGGACAATTACTGCCCTAGCCAAGAAAACTTTAGTTAAGGTAGGAGAAGAAGTTTCAAAATCTCAGCTGATTGGCATTATGGGTGCCGGGGCAGTTGGTGCATTGGCTTATACTTTCTCAGATAGTTTTTGGTTTTCTGCTGTAGAATCCGAGGTCTATGCACAATCATCTCTATTTACCGCCATCGTTTTTTGGGGAATTTTAAAGTGGGACGCACACGCCGATGAACCAAAAGGAGACAGATGGTTGTTATTTATTGCCTATATGATGGGTCTTTCCATTGGCGTACACTTACTCAACTTGCTTACCATACCTGCCATGGCCATGGTTTATTATTTTAAAAGAACAGAAAAAACTACTACCACGGGCATTTTTAAGGCACTTTTTTTAGGAATTTTAATCTTAGGAGTTATTCAATATGGGATTATTCAATATGTAGTTTCTCTCGGCGCATACTTCGATTTGTTTTTTGTAAATACCTTGGGCCTCGGTTTTGGAAGCGGCGTCTTATTCTTTGCAGTTATTCTAATAACCGCATTTGTACTTGCCATAAGCTATTCAATCAAACATCAGAAAAAAATCTTAAACCTTGGTTTAATGGCTACGGTGCTTATCATTTTTGGCTATGCCTCTTTTGCTATGATCGTAATTAGAGCCAAGGCTGAGCCTAATCTAAACAATAGCGATCCAGAGAATGCTTTTTCATTTTTAAGCTACTTAAACCGTGAGCAATATGGAGATAGACCACTTCTATTCGGTCCCAACTATAATTCTGAAAAAGCCGGCGTAAGTGAAGGTAAAAATATTTACCGCAAAGGGGATAAAAACTATGTTATCGCAGGTCAGAAAACAGACTATCAGTATAGCAATACAACGCTCTTGCCGCGCATGTACAGCGATGACCCAAACCATGCCGCTTTCTATAAAGAGTGGATGAACTTGGACGACAGTGTGAAACCTGGCTTTATAGATAATTTGGGCTTTTTGGCGAGTTATCAGGTGGGCTATATGTATATGCGTTATTTTATGTGGAATTTTGTTGGTAGACAAAATGATGAACAAGGGCAAGGCAGTGGTTTTGAGGGATCTTGGCTTAGCGGCATCAAACCACTTGACGCCATGCGTTTGGGCAACCAGAGTCATTTGCCACCCTCTACTGTAGATAGCAATGCGTATAACCGTTTCTTCTTTTTACCCCTTATTCTTGGGCTTTTAGGCGCTATCTGGCACTTCAAACGCAACCAGAAAGATGCTGGTGTAGTGGCTTTACTTTTCTTTTTTACAGGATTGGCAATTGTGCTATACCTTAATCAAAAACCTTTAGAACCTCGAGAGCGAGATTATGCTTATGTGGGCTCATTTTATGCATTTGCAATCTGGATTGGGCTCGGGGTGCTGGCCATTCGAGAATGGCTTTTCGAAAAACTTACTCCTATTACTGGAGCTATAGCGGCAACAGTAGTAGGTTTGTTGGTTGCGCCAACCATTATGGGCGAACAGGGCTGGGACGATCACGATAGATCTACTAAAATGGTAACCCATGATATCGCCTATGATTATCTACAATCCTGCGCGCCAAACGCCATTCTGTTCACCTATGGCGATAATGATACTTATCCACTTTGGTACATTCAAGAAGTGGAAAATGTGCGCCCAGATGTGCGGGTAGTAAATTTGAGTCTGTTTGATACCGATTGGTACATCGACGGGATGAAGCAAAAACAAAATGACTCCGAACCGCTTCCTATTTCTATGACAAAAGCACAGTACGTACAAGGTATAAGAGATGTGATGCCCTTTGATGATTATAAAATTCAAGGAAGTATAGAACTTAAAAAGATCGTAGACTTATTGCTGTCAGACAATGCGAGCGACAAAGTTGCGATGCAAGACAATAGTCAGAGCAACTTTTTACCGACCAAAAACTTCAAACTAACCATAAATAAAGCACAAGTGCTAAGCACTGGTACCGTTCCGGCAGCAGATTCTGCGAAAATTGCCCCAGAAATGGATTGGAAATTCAACAAGAACTATGTAACCAAAGGAACATTGGCGATGCTTGATATTTTGGCGCACAACAATTGGAAGCGTCCTATCTATTTTGCCTCTACAGTGCCTTCAGAACAATTTAATGGCTTAGATAAATATTTGTACACAGAGGGATTGACTCAGCGTTTGCTGCCTTTAAAAGCTGATACAACCTCCAAAGAAACCGAAAAGCCAGATCAGCTGAATACACCGATTATGTACAATAATGTGATGAACAAATTTAAGTGGGGAAAAATGAAAACTGCCACCTACCTAGATCCGCAATCATCAGACGATACCTTTATATTTACGAATATATTTAGCAGCTTGACTTCCAGCCTAATCAACGAAGGGAAAACTGACAGCGCTAAGAAAGTGGTAGAGAAATTCTATGAGGTAATGCCCCAGCGCTTCTTTGGCATTCGGACCGTAATGCTTAAATATTACTTTGTAGAAAACCTTTATAAACTGGGTGAGACAGCGCGGGCGAATGATATTTTGGTTAAATCGGGCGATTATGTAAACAAGGAACTCATCTATTTAGCAGACATATCGGATTCTAAAGGACAGCTTACGGGAGCGCAAAATGTGCGTACAGGACTATACTTTTTAGGTAGGATGAGTGAAGCAGCTAAAGCAAATAATCAACTTAAGATTGCCACCCAGCTGGACAATATTTCAAAAGGACTGGAAAACCGCTTTACCATTTACATGGGACAAGCACCTAACCAATAGAATACCTAACTAATAAAATTAAGAAACAAACAAAAGCCCTCCAAAAATTTGTAGGGCTTTTTTGTTGCGCATTATTACCGCAAGCTGCTTAAGAACTAAATGCCACCGGCAACAGTTAAGGTGCAGCATTTTCTGCAAAGCAAAGACAGCGCTTAACTTTCACAGGATTTGGTTAAAACGTTTATCCCTTGGATAATCTGTTAACGTCACACTAATTAAAATGCATTTGAAATGAAGTAACAAAAGCAGAATGCTCGACAAACCTGAAAGGGACTATCTTAGCTTGTTTCGAAGTGGATGCATTGATGAAGCAGCTTATCCAAATACAAGAAGAATATTTGGTTTTATGGGCAATTAAGCGAGACAGAAAATTACAGAAGGAAAGCGTTATCTTAAACGCTTTCCTTCTGTAGCAATGCTGGTATCGTTTTAAGGATTAAGCGCAAATCGTTTACAAAACTCTGATTTTTCGCATAGGTATTATCCAACTCCAAGCGCTCGTCCTCGCTCATATCTCCTTTCCCACGTTTCTCTACCTGCCAAAGACCAGTAATGCCAGATGGTGCAGCGAAGCGAAGCACGTATTTATCGGTAGTTAATTTTTCTGCCTCATACAATGGTAAAGGTCTATTTCCTACAATACTCATGTCTCCAATTAATACATTCCAAAGCTGTGGAAGCTCGTCGATACTTGTATTGCGTATAAAATTACCCACTTTGGTGATTCGGGGATCGTTCTTGATTTTAAAAAAAGCAGATCCTGCGGTATTAGATCTATGATCAAGAAAGTTCTTTTCACACCATTGAACTTTATCGGCATACATCGGAAACTTGCACACCCCTCCAATCGCGCATTCTGCGCAAAGTCCCTGAGGTTCTGAAATTGTCGCCTTCTCACCAGCATCTATATTGTATTGATTTAGGTGTTTCAAATCCTTAATGCGTTGATCTGCATCAACAAACATAGACCTAAACTTATAAAACTTAAACACCTTAAACCCTGTTCCAGCTCTTAAAGAATAATAAAATACCGGTCCTTTAGATTCTAATTTGACCAATATATAAATCACCAAAAACAATGGCGAAAAAGCCAACAACGCAAGCCCGGCAAAAAAAATATCGAACACCCGTTTTGCAACACCAGTGCTTTTTACTGCAGGAACCTCTGCCTTAATACTACTTTTAAGGCCATCCCAGTTGTCAACTAAAAAATTAATTCTTTTTTCTAATTTTTCGGTGGCGAGCGGAAACCTAAACACATCAGCAATCCCTGCGTCTAAGGCCAATTTACGCAAATTTGGATTGAAATAATTTGCCAAGAGAAAAAACGGGACACGGGGCGTGTCTTTATTTGTTAACGTCTCAATTAGTGCCAAACCACCGGGCGCCATAATTTCACTTTGTGAAACAATAGAAACAATATCCAGTCCTTGTTCGAGCCAAGCTGTCGTCATTTTCATGCCGTTCTCAAAGTTCACTAGCACACGGTCTCCAAAATCGCAAGAGGCAAATTTTTCGAAGTTCGTCGTATCAAATGAAATTAGCGCAATGATTGGTCGCTTATTATCGCCTAAAAATTCCTCGTTCATGACCTCGCAGCAGTAAATTTGCCCATTCGTCTTAGCACTACTCTAATTCTTGCTTGTAATTCTGCGGGATTAAACGGTTTCACCACATAATCATCAGCGCCAGCATCTAAACATTTTATTCTCTTCTCTGAACTTTCTTCTCCAGACAGGATAATAATAGGGATAGAGTTAAAGAAATCGCTGCTTTTTACTTGTTCAATTAACTGCAAACCACCCAACTTCGGTGTATTCAAATCCGCAATTATTAAATCTGGCATATTTCCGTTTTGAAGATGAGCAAGCCCATCCATGCCATCTGCAACAATTTTTGTGAGGTATTGGCTTCCTAAAATCTCTTCTAAAATGGCTTGCATAAAGATGTCATCTTCTACAACGAGAATACTTCTTGGTCTGTTATCGGATAAATTCATTTTTGGGACTATTAATTTATACTTTCATTGCTTAGAGAAACCTCACTTACCTTAAATTCCAACACCAAATCTTGTTTACGAAATTTACCTCTAAACAGATTACCGTTCATAAATTTAACCATAGTATATCTTCTCTCAAGAAATTCTACAATTATACGAAAAAGCAATAATTAAAATGCAATACACCTCGAGTTACTCACAAAACACGTACGAATTCACTTGATTTTATGCAAAATTACTTAAAAGTAGCATTTAAAAAATTCTATATTTGTCGGTATTAAAATGCCTAAATTTATCATTTTATAAGTTGATTCTGTTGGAGTTATCAGAATTTCTTATTTAATGGAAACTACAGCCGCTTTACCTTCGTAGCTTATTATTGAAAATGAAAATGTCTCAAATATCTTTCAGTAAGAAACAGTTGAATGACCTGTTCCCCTATTTTATCGTCTTTGATAATAATTTATCCATTTCGGATTGTTCGGTAGCGCTTAATGCGCTTCTGGGCGACTGTGTTGATAAACCTTTAAGCGAATACTTTTCGGTTGAGACACCCCAAGAGGCCACGCTCGATTATACGCGATTTTTAGCACTGGAAGGTCGGCGCTTAACGCTAAGCGTTAAAAATCATGACCATGAGTTCATCGTTGGCAAAATACAAATAATATCAGAAGACCTATTGCTTTTTGCTGGCGATAAAACCGAAGCACTTTTGGGCGATAAAAGTGCTGGAAAAAACCAAGAAGAACGTTTACATACGCTTTCGCAAATTGTAGAAAATAATATTCATAGTGTTACCATAACCGATTTACAAGACAACATTAAATGGATAAATAAGAGTTTCTCTGCACTTACACAGTTCTCTTTTGAAGAGGCGCTTGGGAAAAAGCCTGAAGATTTATTAAAAGGCGAAAATACGAGTGCAAAAACATTAAGCTATCTAAACGAACAGGTTGCGAGCAGCAAGCCTTTTAGCAGTGAACTGATTAACTATAAAAAAGACGGAACCCCATATTGGGGAAGAATTACCGGACAGACTATTAGCGATAACAATGGCAATACGACTGGATTTTTCTCCATTATAGAAGACATTACCCTCCAAAAACAAATAGAAGAAAAATCGGCACTGGCGGAGGGAGAATTTAGAAATGCGCTAGAAAAGATTAGCCATTTCTGGGAACTTGATTTTACTACCGGACTAACAACATTTTCTAAAAGCGACAAAGAATTTTGGGGTTTTGAAGGAGAAGAATTAACAAATAATTCAGTTGATTGGTGGGAAAAGATACACAAGGATGATTTAGGAAAACTTCAGGATAATATAAAGAGCTATGAGCTTGGATTGATAGATTCTCATAACGAAAAATATAGATTTATTACCAATAGCGGAGAAGTTAAATGGGTTTTGGAGCAAGGAGTGATTGTAAAGCGAAGCCCTGAAGGGTTACCGTTAAAATTAATTGGCACGCACACAGACATTACTAGCATTAAAGAAACTGAAGAGTCTTTGGAACGCGCACTAAATCAATTTAAATCCCTTTCCGAACATTTGCCTATTGTACTTTATGAGTATGAATATCGTGTAGACGGATCTGATGGAATGCGCTACATAAGTCCGGCGATAGAGCGTGTATTTGGACTAAAACCACATGAATTTTGGAATAAAAAGAGTATTTCAGATTACGATCAGCGGAGAATAGATAGAAAACAGCAATATAGCCGTAGAACATTAAAGCCGTTTTATGATGAATGCCAAATTACTACACCGAGCAAAGGTGAGCGTTGGTACGCCATAAGTTCCGTCTATTCCTATACCACGCCTCATCAGGCTATTGTGTTTAGCGGTTTTATGGTAGACATTACAGAGCGAAAAGCCATAGAGGATTCCATCCGTATAAATGAAGAAAAATATAGGAATATCTTGGCGAGCATGAAATTAGGAATGCTTGAAGTTGATGGCGCAGGCATTATTACCTATGTAAACAAAAGCTTCTGCTATATGAGCGGGTATAAAGAAAATGAGTTGCTTGGCAGTAAATCAGATGAAATGTTTTCTAACGCTTCGCAAAATGTATTAGAGACCAAAGCAAATGGTGTCCTTCCTGCTTACGAACTGGAAGCTTTAAATAAAAACCAAGAGCAAAAATGGTGGATGGTGAGTAGTGCCCCAAGGTATAACGAAAAATTTGAGCAAACTGGCAGTGTTGGCATCTATTTAGACATTACAGACAATAAAGCACAGGAAAAAGACCTTGTTGAGGCACGAAATGATGCGGAACGGTTGGCACAGGCAAAAGATACTTTTTTGGCCAATATGAGCCATGAAATGCGTACCCCTATGCATGCCATTATGAGTATGACCAGCCAACTGGAAAAAACCAATCTAGATTCCAGCCAAAATTTTTATTTAGAAACCATTCGCAAGGCGTCAAAGGGTTTATTGGTATTAATAAACGACGTGTTAGATTTGGCAAAAATCGACGCCGGAAAGTTAAACCTAGAATATATTTCTTTTGATTTAATGGCAGAATTGTTAGATGCCATTAAAGTGGTTACACATAAGGCCGAATTAAAAGGCCTCACCTTAAACCAACATTTTGTACGAGATAAAGTTGCTCCAATTCTTTCTGGCAGTCCTGATAGGCTTAAACAAATTATTATTAATTTGCTTACCAACGCCATTAAGTTTACCGAGAAAGGCTCTGTGAACATAAGCTGCGAAGTGTTAGAAGACAAACCAGATGCTCAACTCATTGAAATAGCAATTCAAGACACAGGCATTGGTATGGACAAAAGTTATGTGGCGCGTATTTTTGATAAATTTAGCCAAGAGCACGAATCTGTGAGCAGAAAATATGGCGGAACTGGTTTAGGCATGAGTATTAGCAAAAGTTTAATAGAACAAATGGGCGGCACCATTTCCGTGAACAGTGAGAAAGGCGTGGGAACAAAGGTTGTTCTAAACATAGAATTTAAAAAGGGGTCTGAAAAAGATATGCCAGAAAGTAAAGTGATCACCTTTAGTGAAGATTTCTTAGATGGCAAAAAAATCTTAATTACCGATGACAACGATCTTAATAGACTAGTCGCATCTATTTTACTCCTAAATTATGGCGCAACGGTTATTGTAGCTGAGAACGGGGAAGATGCCTTGGAAATGGTTAGCAAAAATGATTTTGATCTAATTCTTATGGATGTGCAGATGCCGGTATTGAATGGATACGAAACCACTAGAATTCTGCGCGCCCAAGGTTACACGTTACCCATTATTGCACTTACCGCTTCTGCAGTGGAAGGCGAGCGAGAGCGTTGCTTGGCAGAGGGCATGAATGATTACGTTACCAAACCTATTGAAGAACAATCGTTTTTGCAGAACATAGACAAATGGTTGAACAAATCAGACGCAAAGCATTCAATTACAACAGCAGAAGAAATGAAAGAAGAAAAAGATGAAAATCCTTTATACACCTTAGATTCTTTGGTGGAGATAAGCAAGGGCAGAGAGGATTTTGTACTTAAAATGGTCGATCTTTTTTGTACGCAGATGCCAATTATGGTACAAGAAATGAAAATTGCCTTTCTAAGCAACGACTTGTTAGAGATGGGGTCTGTGGCACATAAATTAAAATCAAATATTGACCATCTGAAGATTTTTAAAATACAGCGTGTAATTAGAAATATAGAAGAACTTGGAAATGAGCAAATAAATGATCCGTCCTTAGTGCAATCCATAGCGTTGATAGAGAACACTATAAATGAGACTGTTGGCTCACTAAAATCTAAATATAAAGTTGCTTATTAAACGAGTTTTAGAATAAACTAGCTGAAAAACACGACGTCTTTAGCGCCATTCATAGGGCTCTTTTTAAATTTAAAGCACCTTTTAAATTACGCTAAAATCCATTTCAAAGCGCTTCTGTATCCTCCCCAATTTGCCAAGTAGTACGGTCAGGCAAACGTTTAAGACTTTAGCCAGTTTATATTAAAAATATGCCCGCTATAAAAATCAGTTTAAGAAAGGTGCTCTTCTAAATTTCGTGCTTATTTCTGTCTGAAAAAGATTTGGATCGGTGTACCAGAAAAGTTAAAATTTTCTCTTAGTTTATTCTCTATAAACCGTTTATATGGATCTTTAATGTATTGAGGCAAATTACAAAAAAAGGCAAACATGGGCGAGGTTGCATTTATCTGCGTAATGTATTTTATTTTAATGTGCTTTCCTTTTAACGCAGGTGGTGGAAAATTCTCGATGATCGGAAGCATCACATCATTTAATTTAGACGTTGGCACCTTCTTTTTCCTATTCTCGTAAACGGCAAGTGCTTCCTCAATCGCCTTAAAAATTCTTTGCTTGTTTAGCACCGAAGTAAAAACAATGGGCACATCCGTAAAGGGTTTAATGCGTTCGTGAATTGCTTCTTCAAAGGCTTTCATGGATTGGGTGTTTTTTTCAACCAAATCCCATTTATTTACTAAAATTACAATCCCTTTCTTATTTTTTTCGGCAAGGTGAAAAATATTAATGTCTTGGCTTTCGATGCCCTCTGTCGCATCAATCATTAACACCACTACGTCTGCTTCTTCTAACGCTTTGATGGTCCGCATTACTGAATAAAACTCTATATTTTCCCTTACTTTAGTTTTTTTACGAAGTCCTGCAGTATCTATAAGCATAAACTCATGTCCAAACTGATTGTAATGGATCTTTATCGAATCGCGGGTAGTGCCAGCTATCGGTGTAACAATATTTCGTTCTTTGCCGATTAACGCATTAATTAAAGAAGACTTCCCTACATTTGGTCTTCCAGCGATCGTAATCTTAGGGAGCGAATTTTCTTCTTCCGGTTCATCTTCAAAGTTTTTGATAACATCATCTAACAGTTCTCCTGTTCCCGAACCTGTCATCGATGATAAGGGATAGATTTCACCCAAGCCAAAACCATAAAAGGTATGAATTTCAGAATGTAACGCGGTGTTATCTACTTTATTAGCAACTACAAAAATCGGCTTGTCGCTTTTTCTAAGAACGCTTACAATGTCGTCATCCAAATCGGTAACTCCTGTAGTTACATCGACCATAAAAATAATTACGCTTGCCTCTTCTATCGCAATCATAACCTGCTCTCGGATGGCAGCTTCGTAAATATCGTCTGGATTTGCTACATAGCCGCCGGTATCTATTACTGTAAATTGTTTATCAGTCCACTCCCCTACTCCATAATGCCTGTCGCGTGTTACGCCACTAACATCGTCTACAATTGCCTTTCGGCTTTCTGTTAGACGATTAAAAAGGGTGCTTTTGCCAACATTTGGCCTTCCCACAATGGCTATTATATTACTCATGTTTTCTGAAATTGAATGAAATTTTCGTTTGGATTGAAATCTTTAACCCAAACTATAAGGACA
This sequence comes from Pedobacter sp. UYEF25, assembly GCF_054061655.1. Lineage (NCBI taxonomy): Bacteria > Pseudomonadati > Bacteroidota > Sphingobacteriia > Sphingobacteriales > Sphingobacteriaceae > Pedobacter > Pedobacter sp. UYEF25. Next base: position 163,433 of record NZ_JBSSEL010000009.1, read on the forward strand.
ATAAACTGCGTATTTTTCTTCTTCATCTAAAAATAACGCGACAAAAATACGCTTAATTATCGTAACCGAAGCTTTTTAGATAATTCTTCTTACTGCGCCAGTCGGGTATTACCTTCACAAAAAGCTCTAAAAACACTCGATTTCCAAGTAACTTTTCTATCTCCAACCTTGCTTCTGTCCCAACCTTTTTTAACATGTTGCCAGCAGTGCCGATTAGAATATTTTTCTGAGAATCTCGTTCAACGATGATTTCCGCAGTAATTCTAATGAGTAAATCTCCGTCCTTACCAGATCTTAATGCTTCTTCTTTGAAAGATTTCACAATCACCTCTGTACTGTAAGGAATTTCTTTTTGATAATTTAAAAAAATCTTCTCTCTCACAATTTCCGAAACGAAAAACCGCTCCGATCTGTCTGTATAATCTTCTTTATTGTAATAGGCAGGATGTTCAGGCAGCATAGACAAAATCTTGTCCAACAAACCATCTACGTTATGTTTATGGAGCGCAGAAATGGCATAAATGGCTACAGGATGCAGCACTTCTTCCCAATAGGAAATTTTCTCCGCAACTTTCTCTTGAAGTGCATTGTCTATCTTGTTAATTAATACAATGGTTGGAATGTCTTTGTTCTTAATTTTTTCAATTGCGTCCTCCTCATCGTGTGTTTCATTTACGTCGGTAACGAATAAAAGCACGTCGGCATCGGTTAAAGAACCGTTCACAAAGCTCATCATACTCTCCTGCAAACCATACTTTGGCTTGATAATTCCAGGTGTATCGGAAAAAACGATCTGATAATCGTCATCATTTACAATGCCTAAAATACGGTGTCTAGTGGTTTGAGCTTTAGGTGTAATGATGCTAAGTCGCTCTCCTACAAGAACATTTGTTAATGTAGACTTTCCTACATTAGGCTTTCCCACGATACTTACAAAGCCTGCTTTATGTGCCATTAAAATTTTTTTTAAAATAAATTTGCACCGCAAAGAAACGAATTATATCTTTGCATTCCAATTCGGAAGAGGCATTAAGGATTTAAAGCCAATAAAAATTGGAATTGCTACCTAGGTAGCCTGCTTGGAGTAATGATTTGAGCAGAATGATTTTTAAAATATATTGCGGGGTGGAGCAGTTGGTAGCTCGTCGGGCTCATAACCCGAAGGTCGCACGTTCGAGTCGTGTCCCCGCTACTAGTTTTGATTTTAGGCTTAAGATTAAAAAATCTTAGGCCTAAATTTTAAAATTACACATGTAAAATTGGCCCGTTCGTCTAGGGGTGAGGACGCCAGATTTTCATTCTGGAAACAGGGGTTCGATTCCCCTACGGGCTACGATAGCAATAATTAAACCATTAACTTTAAGCTAGTTAATGGTTTTCTTGTTTATAATCGGACAGATATCGTACACTATTTCTCGCTCAATGCTTTCTATTTTTGATCTGTAACATTTATCATTTAATTCATGTTAAGTCGAATTTATTATTATGTTTCTATCAACATGCTTACCCACGCTTCCCTTTTGAACAGCGCACTTAGGGTAAGCTTTTTTTGTCCTAAATGTCCAAAATGTTATTTGTTAAACCACCCACGAAATCCTTTCGCGAAACGATTTAAGGCTTTGTCCGAGTAGTACCCCAATATAGATCTAAATGCAATGGGGTTTCCAACTAATTGGGAGGAAGAAATATTATGGCGCTAAGCACAAGTTGAAAATGCGCCTCTGCTCGAATCTCACTACTTCAACTGCATAATAATCGGCCTAAAATTTTAGATTCCGGCTTCCAAATTTTCTAGAATATCATTTGCCAAACCATCAGGATCGGGTAAGTTATCTAAATCCGCTAAAGATTTATCTTTAATCCAACTTATATCTAATACCGAAAGGTGGATTAGCCAATACATAATCGTATTTAACTCCGCTGTCTGCAATCAAAGCATCATTTGGCGAAATTGCTGAACCTGCATCAATGTCTCCAATGTTATGGAGGAATAAATTCATCAACGCCCAACAACGCGTCCCTGCAACAATCTCATTCCCATAAAAGGTATTGTATTTCAAAAACTGCTCTTGTTTTTATCTAAATCTCTATTTTCTACCAACCAATCGTAAGCTACCAAAAAGAAACCACCTGTACCACAAACAGGATCTGCAAAGGTTTTGCACCAACAATTTAAATGACGCCAATCTATGGGAATATCTTCTCATTTAAATTTGAAAAGACATTGTGTAATATCTACTTAACAAATGACTTTAAAAACGCTAAACTTGATGTCCAAGTCAAACTGTCATACCGTTCGTTAGCCAATTGCAGATGATGTGTTGTAAACATCGAATACATATACTGTCCTTGCTGCCATTTTGCATACAACTCATTTTCTCCTGCGGGGTTGTCGGCTCTTTGTTTCTTTATGGATTTGGCAAAGTCTTCCAGGCTTGACAACTGAAATGTCCTGAATTCTTGTCCCGTTGCTTCCTTTACATCGTTCCAAATCATCTCAGGACTAACTTGAAAACTTGCAATCTGTAAATTCCGCGGGGCATCGTTATCAAGAGCAACCTCAGCTGTAAAAGCGGCGGTATTGTCCATGGTAGTGAAATCTAATTTCCATTCTTTGTTATCACCAAAGTAAGCAATGCTCTTATCTTTCAAGTTTAAAACCGGTGTATTGTACTTTAGGATATCTGCAAAGGCACCGTTGAAAATAGACGATGCTTTTATTGGAGTGCGATCCAGATAGGCTTTAAATTCTCGTCTAAGATCAAAATTTCTATTTTCTCCAGGCACTAAATCATTGTAGTCTGTGCAAAAGTCTGATGGTATAAACCTTGCAACGCCTGCTTGAGTGGCGCCATCCAAAATTCTTTTTTGTAAATCAATAATTACTTCCTTCAAACCTGCCAGTGCTGAGACGACGCAATCCATATTTGCAGCTACTTTTGCAATATCCTCTACGCTATTAAGATCTACTTCCAAAATATTGACGCCCATTTTAACTAGTACTTCTATTTTCTCAGGGTCAGTAGAGGGTCGGACCATAGCGCTTACTAATGCTTCTCGCCTTACTAATTCCCTACAAATCCTATTTCCTAAATTACCTGTAGCACCGGCTACTAATATTGATTTTCCCATTTTTTTATTCTATCTATTTTAATAAGAATTTAACAACTGCATCAATTATTTGTTCGGGTTGTTCCTCATACAGATAATGTCCGCTATCTAAAATCCCTATTACCTCCACATCCTTTATTGTATATGGCAAACCCACTTTCATGAAGTTATAACTCACATAGCTGGCAATTCCTAAAACAGGCATTGTCAGTTGGTGGTAGTTTTTTGAATCTTCTATATCCTGGGTAAATGTTTGGTACCAGGCATTTGAAGCCCTGATACTCTCCGTTTGGTTATAAGCCGAAGCATACACTGCTCTATCAAAAGAAGACATCTTAGTATCGTCAATCATTACGTAGTTGAAGAGCCAATCTAGTAGGTAATGGAACCGTCCCTCCAATATTTTTTCTGGCAACGCCTTTACCTGGTTAAAACCCATCCACCATGCATAAGGCATGTTAGCATCCATTTTTTCTTCAAATGTACCAGCAGCAGGCATCAAAGACATTTGCATCATTCCTTCATTAGGGTGAGATCCATCTAATACGATTAACTTTTGAGTGTACTCAGGGTAGTTGTAGGCAAAACTCATGGCCACCATTCCGCCTATGTCATGACCCATGATATGCACTTTGCTTAACCCGAGCAGCTTTACAAGTTCAACAACATCAGTTGCCATCGTTTTTTTATCGTAGCCTGAATCAGGTTTTTCCGAAGTTCCCATACCTCGTATATCCACAATGATTACCCGGAATATTTTTGCGAGTTCCATTGCAACCGGATGATAGGAATACCAAGTTTGTGGCCATCCCGGAAGGCAAATCAGAGGGGTACCACTTCCACCTGATACATAGTGTAATTTCACTCCGTTTACGGTAGGATAGTGATTGGTAAATCCAAGAAATTTTTTTATTAATTCATCGTCAGCGTATACATTCTGCGACTTAATTGAGTTCTCATTCATAAGGTGCTTTGTTTTGATAGCTCAAAGATAAATGGTCTATCAAAGCGTAAATCTACCAAGTGGTAGATAATGATTTCTACCTCACATTCTTCCTGATTCGGCTTAAAGCATTAGGTGTAATTCCAAGAACTGCAGCTAACTGTTTTACTGGAATCTTTTGGATCATTTCAGGGTTATTCATGAAGTTGAGATACCTTTCTTCGGCTGACAGCGTTTGGAAATTAAGGATCTGATCTATCATCCGAACAGCTATTTCTTCGAATATTTTTCGTCCAAACTTTTCCCATACGGCTATATGACCGTATAAAAAGTCCATATCCTTTTTATCTATTACAATAAGTTCTGAATCTTCAATGGTTTCAATATTAAAACGAGATGGCTTTTGTGGGTTGAGACTAGAAATCTCAGTAAAGAACTCATTTTTAAAGCTCACCCAAGTCGTATTTTCCTGACCGTTCGCATCATAAAAAAAACGGATCCCACCTGATATTATGAAGAAGTATTGGTTGGCAATTTGTCCTTTTCGCAGGATCAGTTTTCCTTTAGGAATTTGCCTTTTGCTACAGCGGGAAAGTACAAGTTGTAAATCGAAATCGTCTATTCCGACGATTGTTTTTATGAATTTAATAAATTCTTCCATTGTGATAAATATAACGAAACAAAATATTTAATTCTTATTAAGAATTTTTAGTGCCAACCATTTGAATGTTAAACAATCATTTATTCTATTTAACATAATTACAATGTATACGCCTCCATTTTCTCGCTATACCACCGTTTACTGGGATTTCGAACGTTGGTCTGGTCAAAATAAACTAAATATTGTCGCCCTTTAGTGTCTCCAAAATACGTCTCACTAAACTATGGTTCTATATTTACATATATACGTTTTATGAACCTTGGATATGCAAGGGTAAGCACCCAGGACTAGAACTTAGCTCTGCAGGTGGATGCCCTAAATAAAGCTGGTTGCGAAGTTATATTTAAAGAGAAAATGTCGGGTAAATCTAAGGAACGACCCGAGCTGGTCAAATTATTTGATAAGCTTAGAAAGGGTGATACCGTTGCGGTCTGGAAACTTGACAGACTTGGCCGATCGTTGAGGGATCTTATTGATCTGGTGGCCAAAATCCGGCAGCTAGAAGTTAGCTTTCTAAGTATTCAGGATTCGATCGATACAAAAACGGCAACGGGAAGGTTTACTTTCAATATTTTTGCCTGATTGGCAGAATTCTAAAGAGAAATCGTTTCCGAACGAACCAAAGCGGGTTTACTTTCAGCTAGAGCAAGTGGACGGATAGGTGGGCGGCCATCAGCCTATTCTAAATAAATACTTGCTAAAATTAAGGCCGTAAAGGTTTTGTATGAAAAGAATAATAGAGCATCTGGGCTAGAGATTGCAAATGGTTTGAATATTGGTCGTGCCACCTGTTATCGCTATTTAAGGGTTGCTGAGGCATTGAAAGCCTCTGACGGAAAAATAAAAACGCAAAGCAAATGACATATTTATCTGAATAACTATTTTATCTAAGCACTATCTTAAAAGTAAAACACCCGTTAGAAAGTTGTAACGTGGAACAAGCGAAACTGATTGTCAAAATATGCGCCGTGACGAAAGGATGTTCAACGAACTCATGTTTAGCTATGGGAATGCCTCATGCAGATGTAAAATGAAATAATCAAGAAGTTTTGATTGACTCATTAATATTTGTTGTTGTTTTTTTCTTTAATTTTAATTAATCAAATCCCTGATAGTATGAGGCGCTCTTCTGCAATTTTCATAGCTGTAATTGCGGCTATTTTTCTAGCCTTTATTCCCAGAGATGATAGCCCCATAGAGAAAATAATCTCCTCTCTAGAAAACTGGACGCAGACTAATCCGCAGGAAAAAGTATATCTGCACACTGATAAGCCATATTATCTCGTCGGAGATACGATATGGTTTAAAGCCTATGTAACGATAGGAAATAAACATCAACTTTCGGCATTGAGTGGCGCAATATATATCGACCTAATTAATGAAGAAGATTCAGTAGCACAGACGCTTAAACTACCATTAACTGCCGGGATGGCAAAGGGAGATTTTGTGCTCAATGATAGCACAAGTAGAGAAGGCAATTATAGGATCAGGGCATACACACAATGGATGCGCAATGCGGGTCCAGATTACTTTTATGACCAAACATTCAGCATTGGAAATTCTGTAGTCAATACGGTATTTGCCAATATAAGTTATGTTTATTCAGAAAGTAACGACAATACAAAGATTAAAGCGCTTCTAAAGTTTACAGATGAAAAAGACAACCCATATGTAGATAAAATGCTCACATATAATCTAAAGGAGGATTATAAAATAATCACTTCGGGAGCAGGTAAAACAAATGCAGCCGGTGAAATTAGCATCAACCTTCCTATTTCTAAATCTGACACTACGCAAAATACTTACCTACTAACAAAATTTAGTCCGAGCAAAGGCATCACAGTGCCAAAAACATTTCCCATAAAGCCAACAATTAAGCAACCCGACATACAATTTTTTCCTGAAGGCGGATACCTTGTAAATAATGTTAAAAGTAAGATAGCATTTAAAGCCATTGGTCCCGATGGTCTTGGCATTATATTACACGGAACAATAGTTGACAACGAACAAAATGAAATTGCCAAGATAGAAAGCAATCATTTGGGGATGGGTTATTTTAGTATTATCCCAGAAGCAGGAAAGACCTATAGTGCCAGAATCCATAATTCCCTTGATTCTGAAAGGACATTAAAATTACCGGAGGTAAAGACAGAGGGATACGTACTTTCAGTTTATAACAGTTTAGAGACTATTGATAAGCGCTTACAAGCTGACTCTGTTTTGGTTAGGATCAATACAAACCCGACAACCTTAGAAAAGGGTGCCCAGCAATTAAGCCTTATCGCCCAATCTGGTGGAACTGTATATGGAGCAGCGAATATAAAGGTCACTAAAACTATGACCTCAATATACCTACCCGTTAAAGACGTTCCATCGGGTATATTGCAGTTTACACTTTTTTCTTCCTCTGGTTCTCCTCTTAATGAGCGCATAGTCTTTATACAGAACAATGACCAGTTACAACTAAAACTAGTCGAAACGGAAAAACAGACCCATCATCCACGAGACAAAGTTGTTCTCCAACTTGAGGCGAAAGATGCCAGCGGAAAACCAGCTGTTGGGAACTTCTCAATATCCGTAATCAGTGAAGATGCAGTGCCAACAGATGAGGTTAATGAGCGATCAATCTTTTCGCAATTGCTCCTTAATGCTGACATTAAAGGTTATATTGAAAAACCGAATTACTATTTTCAACATCCCTCTCAAACTACTAAAAGTGATCTGGACATTTTAATGTTGACACAGGGATACAGGAGATTTCTTTGGAATCAAGTCCTGGATCCCAAACCAACAAAACCTACTTACAAAGCCGAAAAACTGTTTAACGACATCACAGGAACTCTTACCACCTTAAACAATAAACCCGTAATAAATGGCAAAGTTACCCTTATAAATAACAAGCACGGTTTGCTCCTGGACACAGTAACAGATAAAAATGGCAGTTACAAGTTTGGAAATCTGATGATCTTAAATGACATGCAATTTAGTTTGCAGGGAAGAAATGAAAAACATAGTAAGCGTGTGACTATTGCGGTGGACAATATTACCAAACCAGAGGTAGCTCCTAACCGGAATATTGGCGACATAAATTTAGACATTCCAAAGCTTGTGAAAATATCGATGGATAATGGAAGAAAGCAAGAGCAACAGCTTGAAAAACACGGAATTTTGAGTCGCACCCAACAGTTACGAGAAGTTAATATAAGAGCAAGCAAACCTTGGACCTTTGGTAACGAGATTAACGAGAGCCAGGCTGATGAAGTTTTCCGTCCTGACAGTAGAATGCCCTGTACTACGTTGATGGAATGTATAGAAGAAATGAAAGCTTCCAGAGTCCGGTTTGCAATTACAACAGATGAAGAATGTGGCACTATATGGGTGCCAATGTACCAAAAAGAAAGGTACGGTGTAATCATTGACAATATGTCTGTTGCTGCATGTGATTATCAATCCTTTTTCTCGGGTAGCTCATCTGACATCGAAAAAATATACTTTTCACATGAAAGTGCAGCAATAAGTGCCAAATTGATGACTGGAGTAATAGGAACAGAGAATGGTGGACGTGCCGTTATGGCTATCTATACAAAAAGTGGAAATTTCCGCAAAGCGCAAGATCCATCAATGATAACATACGCACCAAAAGGATACGATTCTGTTAAAGAATTTTATCTGCCAAAATATGATAGACCGGAAAAAGGTAACATTGCAGCTGATCTAAGAACTACGATTTATTGGAACCCATCTGTTATCACTCAACGCGAAGGCAAAGCTGAAACCAGCTTTTTCAATTCAGACCAAACAGGTAATTATCGGGTTGTGTTAGAAGGGATAAGTTCAGACGGCCAAATCGGTAGAGCAACCTACAAGTATAGTGTGAATTAACCATGGAAATCAATTTTCCAACAAGCAGTTCGACAATTACGGAAATCCACCAACGGAGATGCTCAGATAATAAACATCCCGCGTATGAACTGTCAGAACTTGCGCAGCAGAGCCTAAAAGATCCTTATGTTTTTGATTTTCTCACAATGACAAAGCCATTTCAAGAAAGGGGTGTAGAGCAGCAATTGATCTCACATATTACCAAATTCCTTTTAGAGCTTGGAAAAGGTTTGCATTTGTTGGTCAGCAGTACCATTTAGAAGTTGGGAAACGGATTATTATTTAAATCTGCTTTTTTTTCACATTAGCCTAAAATGTTATGTTTTGATCGAGTTGAAAAACACCAAGTTTATCCCTGAATTTCCAAGAACTTAGCAAATAATTTCCTATTTTTAAGCTGTTAGTCGCATTTTACATGTCCAAAAAAAGATTATTTGGTTTCCTATCTCTTTTATTTCAGCTATTTCTTTTCTGCTTTGGCCCGAATTCAAAAGCACAGTCACTCGAACAACAAAAACGCAATTTAACTGCCTTCAATTAGCTTTATGGTTATGTCCAATACTTTCATCCTTCTGACGAAGCTGCCGAGCCGGACTGGTATGCCTTTTCAGTATATGGAGTCAAAAAAAAATGCTGAAAGTGAAAAATGACCAAGAGTTGGTCTCTGAACTTAACAAAATCATCCGGACAATCGCTCCAAGTGTAGTTGTTTACAAAGGTACGGGGAATGGAAAACTTAATGTTGATGACATTACCCCAGCTCATCCACAAACATATGACGTTGTATATTGGCAGCATACTGGTCTGCATCTAAAATGGTACGATCAAGAAATATATCAGAATGTAGGTCTGAACAGACCTGTTGCCCCTTACAAAGCAAGAAATAGAAAATAAATCAAATGAACTGACAAGGCCCATAACCAGTCTGCAAGGGAAAGAATTCAGGATTCTTTAAGACGTAAAATCTTCTTCGCTCGAAGCACGAAATCATTTCTAAATTGAACCCCTAATCTCCTTCGTTAATTTTTTAATTCAATTAAAATGCACCTAATATTTCTATCGACATCTTGTAAACCAAGACCACAAGTTTAGAGATTGGTTATTTACAATTATAGACTAACTCTGTGGTAGAGGTGGCCATTGTTCCTGGTTGATAAGCAATCCGCTTCACAATCTTGCCGTCAGCATCCTTAACATAACTATATAAGTTTTTGTTAGCCTGTAAAGAAGTTGAGCTTATCACCAAATTGATTGAGCTTTTTCCAAAATAACCACTTAAATAAGTAATGTCAAAGTCGCCATAGTCTGTAAAGTTGGATGGCAACGAAATTCCTTTGACAATTTCGTCGCTTGATTTCTCTTCTCCATAAGTTAAGGTTGTCGTTACCCCACTTGATTCTATGATTTGGGTAAGATTTCCGTTGCTCCAATTACAGGTAATGGTATTGGTACCATTAGAAGTCTTTTGATTTGCTTGCGCCAAATGCCCTTCATTGTCGTATGTAAAAGTTGTTACTTCTCCATTTGTCGCTTTCATAGAAACTACCCTTCCACTACCATCGAGGGTATATTCGCTCGAGCCGGTGATTTTCTCTGAGCCGGAAGGATATTCAAAATGTGTAAGAATCCCAGTCGCAGTATAGCTAAACGTCTCAAAATTATCTGACGTCTTAGAACCTTTGTCAATCCTTGTGAGTTTTCCGTCAGCATTATAAGTCAAATAAGCCGGTTCAGAGCCGGAGTTAGTAATCTCCGCCACGCTACAAGCTTCAACTTTTGGTAGATTTATAGACTGATCGATAGCTTTTCTGCAAGATGCAACACTGAGTAACACAAAGGCCGAAAGTATAAGTTTTGATTTATTCATATTGACACGTTTAACATTTTCCGCTGATTTAAAAGTTATATGGCTGTAGACTTAGTCTGCAACTAACATACCACGATTCCAATTCGGCTAAAAATAAGTGGGTAATGTACTTGATCCACCAGAAAACTATGTAGCGCTTTGTCAAGATAAAGCCAGCTTAAATAGTTTAATATCTATTCCAATCCTTAGTTTCTAAAGATAAGAAAAAAATCAAAAATCTGACTACAGAGCTAGCAATCCTACTTTTTTATCGTGAAATAGACCATTTGTCAACCTCACCTTTGGGTGTAACTTTGTGTTAAGCATGTAACCGAAGCCCTCTAAACCAGAGGCGGATTAACTAAAGTTGCAACAAAATCCCCACCTCTTTTTGGTGACATCAATATAAAACTTAGATATTTTTGCTTTACAGGACGGATATGAAGTACTGCGGAACTCACCCTCAACACATGCAGTATATAGTCTTGGAAGAAAAACGAAGAAAACGAGGCTTAAATGTCTTTTGCGCAATATCGTGATTTGTGGTAGCTGCCTGCTTTTTCACGGTTTGATATTGGAAGGTTGCTTGTTTGATCTGGAACCAACACAATGGAAACTCAAAAGCCATGACCGGTTTAAATTACTATTATTAACATGTATTGATGCAATAGCAATAATCAGGGGTGGATATTCTTGAGTATACTGACCCCCCAGTATTGCTTATTAGTTCGCTAAAAAAACAAAGTCCTACAGAAGGGTTTTGCTGACATTCCGGCGGA
>NZ_JBSSEL010000010.1:0-174033 GCF_054061655.1 Pedobacter sp. UYEF25
TTAGGTCGTTAATGATTTTAATGTTTACAGGCATAATGCAACAATGATTTCCTGTAAAAGTAAAGCCTTCAAGTCCTTAACTTAATGGCATTGGGATTTCTCCCCCTTGATTGAAACTTTAGTTTAGTGCGCTTGCTCCGAATTTGGTGAACTCTGTGCATAAATCAAATGCGGTTTGTGTCCTTGATAATGCCGTTCCAGTCATAATGGATTTAAATTTGCTTTCTTCATCCTTAAAGTTACGGACGTTTTGAAAGTAACCAGTTACCGCATTGTAAGCTCCAAAAACAGTTCCTTTGGTGGTTTCAATCTGTTGGCTTGGTGCAACCTGTGCATATTCATAAACTTGGTCGATGATGTTGTTATAATTGGTCGATAAAGCTTCGTTTTGACCTGTGCGCAATTTTTCTAATACTTCCTTATTTGGTGCCATTGCCATTTGAATAAGGCGTTTTACATCTTTATCGCTAATGCGCACCTTTGACCATCTATTATAAATTGCTTCCATTTCAACCGATAGCATATTGGTAATGCCCAACATTTTGTGTGCCTGTTTCAACTTATCGTTTGCGCTTGCGGTGTGGCGTATCTTAATAGAATTAGTATGGTTTTTTAAAGCTGCGTTCAAAGTATTTTGGCAAACGACACGTATAGGAGTAAAAGATAGGCAGATACTGCCTAAACCATCGTGCGAAGACGTTAGCATTAAATATTGCTCTATTAAATCTTCACGGCCTATACGGATATAATCGGGTAGTTTAGCGGTAATGAAAATTACTGAACCGTTGCCGAGTGCGCCAGCGGTTTCATATTTTATACCATTCTGATTACCAACTATGCTATCAAAAAAGCTAAATGCTTCTGTATTCTGCACAACTTCATAATCCTTGCCGACCTTATCGCCCAAAACTGATTCATTATCTGTTCGGTAGGTAAAAAATGAATTATCAGAAATGATTTCTATACCACTGGGCAATACGTGTGTATTAGGGCTTTTTGCAACTTGAAAATTAAGTCCTGCATATTCTAGTGCTTCGGCACTTGTCGGGTAATGTTCTATTATTTGCCCTAGATTGTGCCATGCGGGTTGTTTAACAGACATAAAACTATATTTTCCTGTCTGTTCATTATAATTAAGATTGTGTGCCATAATTCAATTTTTTAAGGTTTTTAATTTTTGATGATAAGATTTCGGTTTCCAGTATATTAACATTTGCAGTATCGGTTAAACTAAGCTTCGATTGTGTTTCTATTTCGTTAACAATCTATATAATACTGGTATGGTCGTCATGGACTGCCACACAAAACATGATAAATAATGTTTCGTATTTCATATTGGTATGCTGTAATTGGTGTTAAAATCTCTTAACTGATTATAAAAGTCGGTCGGGTTGTTATTCTCAAACTCTTCTGCATAGCCCTCCCAATACATCCCGTCTAAAAATTCCATAAATGCTTCTAACATGATTGTGGTTTTAAATGTGAAAATAAGCGCCCCCGATAATTAGGGGCGCAAATGATTTAAAGATTTAAAGAAATTTGTCCCTCAACTTCTGCTAATTTATCGGTGCAAAGTGATTTAATACTATTGGACACTTCATTAATGATAAATGGATTTTTGGTACTGAACGTATTGCCGTTATCATCGGTAATTTTCAACTCGCAACGCTGAAAATGATTTAAACTGGTTTCTTCGGCTTCATCCTCCTGTTTAATCTCGAAGGCTTCCAGTTCATCAATTGTTCCGATTAATTTTTCCCTTTGATTTGATAAACGGTTTAGATCTTTGATTTTTTTAAGGGTCTGCTCTAAATTCAAAGCAGGTTTTACTTCTCCAAAATTTGCTTTGATTTCCTTTTTGGTCGGCTCTGCCTTTGAGGATTCCCGTTCTTTAATGGTAGTTGGTATTTCAGTTTTTACTTCGTCCTGCGGGTTAGCTGTTTCGGGTTTTGGTTGTTCTTTTTCTTGCGCTGACTTGTTAGATTCTGCATTTACAGGATTTCCCGCTACAAATCTCTGGGTTTTGTCTGTTTTAACGGTGTTTGGATTTACCTGGCTGTTTTCTTTTGCTTTCGTTTCCATTTTTAAAGAATTAAGTTGTTTACCCTGCTTACTACCTTTCGGCAGGAGCCATTTCTGGCTTTTTGTTAAGCAACCTCATCTGATTGAGCAGGGATGGCAGACAAGACTTTGCCGAAAAAAAAACCTCGTGAGCGCAGCGAGCAGGGAAGATTTTTTTCGAGCAAACCCGCAGGGCTTGGTCTTTTCTGACGATACTGCGAATCAGAACTTTCGGCGCAAACAGCCCAAACCAGCCATATCCAATCGTGACAAAAGTTATAAGAAATTAAGCAATGGCAGGCAAGTGTGGCTGTAGGAACGGAGGCCATTCTTGCAAAATCCTGGAAAGCGGCTGAGTGGAAGAATGGAACGACGCGGCTTGAGCAGAGCTATTTGAAAATAAGTGTAAAAAGTTATAGGAAAGTTAAGCAACGGCAAGCAAGTGTGGCAGTAGTTAACGGATGCCACTCTTGCAAAATTCTGGAAAGCGGCTGAGTGGAAGAATGAAACGAAGCGGCTTGATCAGAGCTATTTGAAAATAAGTGTAAAAAGTTGTCAGAAGTTAAGCAAGGGCCGGCAAGTGTGGCTGTAGGAACGGAGGCCACTCTTGCGAAATTCCGGAAAGCGGCTGAGTGGAAGAATGAAACGAAGCGGCTTGATCAGAGCACTTATCCGATGTGGTTTACTAAGTAGGTTATCTACAATTATCCTTAACAATTGAATTTGTAATATCTTTCAAATGGTTTGTGTGCTTAAAATTCAGTTTAATCCTTGCGATATATTTTGTATCGAGAAATAGATTTGTAGTAATCAGCATATTTTTACTATCTAAAATGGAGGATTATCATCATTTTGTTCGAAAAGCTTGTCAATCAACACCTTATTTCGCTTAGAAGCCCTTTCAAGTAATGTTGAATATTTTAATACTTCCGTGTACAATGCCCCTTCGAAATTTTTAAATTCTCCAATGATTCTTTTATGAGGCCTATATGAAAAATTAAAATGTGCGGCATTGATAAAATCTGAATCGTTGAATCGAATATCCAAAGGTTCAAGCGTCTCACCAATGAGATAACCAAAGAACATCTTAAATGGAAATTCTGGTTTGGTCAGGTTAAGAATTAACGAAGCATAATAGTTGATTTCAGCCAAATGGTCAGCCACATTGGTTCCAGGCGTTTTGAATTCTAGGATAATACACTTTTCTTCCGCTGGAAAAAGCAATACATCAGGTCTTTTGCTGAGTCTTTTTTCTTTATTTGCATTAATAAATTTTTCTTCATCGGCCGTGAAGATTTCCTTGAATATTTTTTGCCCACCTATGGTTACATTTTTTAGCTCTGCTTCAGATACACCTTCAAAAAGAATAAAGTCTTCGTTCAATATCCATAGATCACTCTGATCCGCCGATGAAGTACGTTGTGCGAACAATAGTGAATGCAATAATTTTTCATCTTCATTTCTACCGAGTTGTTGCATTTGCAATTGTCTTTTTAGTACTTTGTCGAAAAGCTCCAAGACTAGTTTTCGACGGGCAACATAATGGGTAAGTGCTGCACGATTCTGATGGGGGATTTCCTTAACTAAAGTTGTCGCAATCTTATTGAGATCTATGTCGTAGTCGGCAGCGGTAGGGTTTAAATTTACCAGTTCATCGAAGCGCTTTTTCAATTCTGCATCTTTCTTGGCCGCCATCTTCGATTCTTGTGCATAGACCTTTTCGAGAATTTTCTCCTCGGTATCGTTAATTGATATATTTAGATTTTTGAGATAATCGTCATTTAACAAAAACATCTCACGCAGATCAGCAACTCGTTTCTCTTTTTCTTCTGCCTTCTGGGCTAATTGGGCATACATGGATAGTATTTTATCATTCGCTTTTGTTTCAATATCGTCCATGAAAATAAAATCCTCATCGAAAATGATCAGTTCATCCTTACGACGTGGAATACGTAATTGCCCCCGCATATCTCCATCCCGATCATTGATGTATGGGCTTGAAACCAAAAACAAAAAACGATGATGATCTAAATGGTCTTCAGTTCCCAGAACATTGAGCGACATCCTGAAGTCTTTTTCATCAACGATCTCACCTTTACTAGTTAAGGTCATTATATTTTTGGGTAATTTGTTTTTTTGGATTTTAAATGCCTGCACCGTAAAGGTTTCGGTTTTATCTTGTTGGCTGAAACTACCCCCTTTGTGGCTCTGAAAGTTTAAATCAAAATAATCGGTTGAATCAACGGCCGGAATATCCTCGCTGGTTATCTCAAGAGTCTCTTCAATATCCCCACCTTTATATGCTTCTAAAACAATTTTAGGCAGCGCTTCGCGGTGCGCACAGAAATATTGAATATATCTTGAAAGGATAATATCTTTATAATTTACAAGGGTCATGTTATAGCTCACCTTGTCCTTATCTGCAATAAGACTGCTCAAAGTTAGACTTGTAGAGGTTTCTTTCGATACACTTTTTCCATATGAATCTAAATAAGCGATTGCATTCTCTTTAAGAAAGGGTGCGGATTTACTTAAGTGGAACTCGCGTTGCTTAAATTCGCCATCATTTTTATAAATACTTTTGTACTGAACCGTAGAAAAAAAATGGATTAGCTGTAAGCGGCCCGACCCTCGATTATTATATCCTTTTCGGTTATCCTGAAAGGTCAAAAATCTTTTGAATTCTTCATCATTAAAACCAATACCAGTATCCTCTATCACTAGTTTGCTCATAATCCTGTCGTCGAAAAGATCGGCATCATAATAGACCTTAACTTTTACGGTTTCATTCCTTGAATCACTATGTAATTGGGCAATTGCTTCAAACGCATTAGTAAGTCCTTCAAATAATGGCTGCAATGGATTGCTACTCTTACCAACCCCATTTAATATAGCAGGATAATATAATCCTTCATTTACAAGAAATCCGATTTGATTTAGCACCATTTACTTTTAATAATTTCTAAAGATAAGATTTGCCAGCTAGTTATAAAGGTCTTGATATAACTTCTGATATAGTTAACGTCTAAAACGTTGTGTTTGACGATAAAGCCTCTACTATAAAAATAGTGATTTTTTTTGATAACTGCGGCGCACTAGAGCAAAAAAAAGCCTGCCGAAAATTTCGACAGGCTTAGATATTATATTACTGAATAAAAGTTTAAATGGATATTTCGCTTTCTTGCTCTTTGCTTTTACTTTTTGATTTATCCTTACCAGTTTCTTTTCCCAAATCTTGATCTTTGCGATAATCCTCACGCTTCACTGGTTTGCCGCTTAGCTCAAAAAAGTTTAGGTTGGTATAACGTGGCACTGCTTCAATTTTCAATTTCTTTTCTTCACCATCGGAACCAATAGCATTAATCATAGGTTTGTTGCCATTCTGTATATCGGTAATGAGTTTTTCAGCTGTTTCCTTTTTATCCATTTCTTTTATTCCGTAGGTGGAAAGTTCTTTTTTTAAGTCAAAGCCATAACCTTCACCAAACTGTTTAATGGTATAATTGCCGTATTTGTCCTTTGCCTGATCGAATTGGTAGATGCTCCATGCCTTATACTGTACACCTGCACGGCTAACCATATCGTCACGATAAGCAGAACGACCTTGTAGCATGTTTGCTGCTTGTTCCACGGTATAACCTTTGCCACGGTCGATGTAATGGGAGTTTTTCATCACAGGGCTATAGAAAGTTTGTTGAAACTCTTTTTTGACAAAATCTATCTTTCCATCTTTCATGGTGGCAAGGGTATCCCTGTATTGCAAGTCCTTATCCGTTACCTTGCCAGTTGCAAGCTCAGATGACTTGGTCTGTCCTCTGAAAAAGTCCATTGCCTGTGCAGCGCTATCGAACTTGCGAATCAGATTTTTACCCTTATCATCTGGTGTGATAACCATGTATTGGTGTCCCTTTTCCAATGGCTTAGCCTTACTATGTGCAACATCAAATTTGTTGAAGTAGTAATAATCCGATTGGCCAGATTTTTTCAGGTGTATGGTCAAATCCATCATGCCCTTATCAGCGGGAACCTGTCCATGAATGGCAAATTTTTCTATGCCTTGTTCCATCATGGATTCTGCGGCAACCTTCATTTTTTCTGGGACTTTTAGTCCAGATGCTTCTATTTTAAAATTTTCTAATGAATTTCTGTTCATGTTTTGATTTTTTTTAGTGATTATTTAAACGTTTCTTTTTGGTGTTGTCACGAAGAAGTAGTGGATAGCCTGCCTTTAAGTTTTGTTTGACCTTATTTACCTTTTTAGTAAGTAAAGTCTTGGCGGCATCTATGCCAGCACCCGCAATTTGTGTGGTCAAATCAAAACCTGTTATTCCGATACTTCCAGCTGCATCAGTGATGCCACCTTTTACTGCATCATTTAACATTGCTTCTGGCGCATTGATACCCTCCATTCCGTCCCTCCGATCGAATACAGTAATGTTTACAGGGATGATGGAAGTACCTAAACGGATGTTTTTGACCTCTAAGTTCAGTCTTTGGTTGCTGAAACTGGCAAGGCCATAAATGAGGTGACCTTTTGGGATAACCTGTGCGTTGATAATTAAAGTATCTTGCAAGCGAAGTTCTACAACCGAACCCTGCTTAACTTTTTGATGTACCGAAATAATCGCAGGTATAGCTGCAAATGTGCTGTCTTGCTTATCATTTTCTGGTTTCTTAAACAATGTTTTGGCAAGCTCAGGATTTTGAAGAGCAAGCAATTTATCCATCATAAAACCCAGTTGTGCCATTTCTGGATCATCATTTCCATTTTGCTGCATGTTCTTCATCAATGTTTCCAATCTGTCCACATCTTTGGTTATTGGCGCAGCGTTATTTCCTGCTAAGTTATTGGGTGCATAATGTTCTGGAAAGACCTCAGGGGTAGATAATACATGATTAATGGCAGTCAATTTTTCATTGATTTTTTGAGTCTGCGCATTTTCTCTATTTGTGAAACCAAGATTTTCGGCAGCTGTGCTTAAACTTAACGTATCATTGTGTATGGAATCCTGTCTAGCCATATCATAATAGGCCATTTTATCCGCTGGTTCCTTAACCAGTTGCGCTTGGGGAAGATGGGTATTAATACCCTCAGATTTTACTACTTCCATTGGCTCTGGTTTGCCTCCACCTAGTACATAGAATAGAATCGCCGATAGAAATACCATGATAGGAAATAAGACCAGCATCAAAGTTTGCTGATCGACTCGTTGTTTTTTCTGTTGTGTCATTTGTAATTTTTATGGTTAATAATTAATAAAATGCTTGAATCAGCAGGAACAGTGAATAGCTTCCAAAAGCAGCACAGAATATGACCAATAACATCAGCCATATTTTTGGCGACAATAGTGCCGTTTTTCTGTTCAAGTAATCGGCTGTATGACGTTGTGCTTTTAATATTTTATCCGCAATCCTGCCCGCATTGTGTTCCTGACGTGTCGTTAGGCCGTTGCTTTTGTTGTTGAATAATCTCATGGCGTCGAATTTTTAGGGTTTGTGTCGGTATTTACCAATGTTTCCCACCCGGTTATTAGAAAGCCATGTGGGTTATTGTCAGTTTGGGTATTAAGTACCCTAATATTCCCACGAGTAACCAGCTTTCGAAGTACGGTTGAACTGGAGCGGATTAGTTTTTGGGTAGCGTAGCAGGTAAATGTATAAGGTGCTTCAATTGCCAACTTAATGCTATCGATCTCGATCTCTTGAGAAATATTAGCCGAAATTAGGTTGTTGTAATAGCCAGCTTCCCGCAGATTATCATATGCCTGTTTTGCTGAATTATCAGCCAAATACAAAGCTTTGGTAATACCTGCTGTAATTGATTTCTCATCAGGATCAAGCGTAAAGAAATACTTGTGAAAAGTCCTGATATGGTCACGAAGCTCTACTGGTAAATTCTGTTTTCTTTCAGATGAGAAGGCTTCCAATACTTTGCCATTGTACAGGATCAACATTCGATTATCTGCCTTTTGCATTTCATTGAAGCACAAGAAAATTACGGTGCCAGTAAGCAAAAGACAAGAGATTAGAAATACAATACTGAATTTTTTGATATGCTGAAAAGCAGTATCAATATTTTTTAGTTGCTTAAACATATTTTAGCCTTTTATTTTGTCTTTGAAATAATCATTACTTGATGCTTCTACCATTCCTTGTGACATATTGGAACGGCTATTGTCGAAACGGTCTGCAACCATTCCAGCCGCTGATTTGCCGGCGGACATACCCGAACTGGCACCACCAACCACCAGCGAATTAACTTTTTGAAGCATGGCATTTCCGCCTCCCGCATGGACGATATAATTAGCAACATTCGGAACAGTGAAATAACCCACGATGCCTATCACCATAAAAACTAGATATGCGCTATCGCTAGGACTAAAGAAGGTATCGCCAGCTGCACCGATTTGTGAAATATCTATTTTCAGCATATTTTCCTGAATTTTCCCCAGTATCGTTCCGAATATATTTGCTACCGGCAACCACATAAATATGTTAATGTAGCGTGCAAGCCAGACTGTGAGGGTATGCTGAAAACCATCAAAGACTGCAAAACCGAATACTATTGGACCAAGTATGGCGAGAACTATCAGGTAAAAAGTTCGGATGGTATTGATACAGAGGGCTGCGGCGGCAAACAAAACCTGTAACACTTCACTCATCCATTGCTTTATATTGTTGCGAAAGTTGTAAGACATTCTATCCATCTGAAATTTGATGTCATTTCCCAAACCCTCGAACATGCCTTCTTCGGTACGTTCAGGGTCTTTAGGGTGAGTGTAGCGATACCAACGGTCATCATTTCCATTACCGCTTTCACCTACATACATCTGCCATTGTTTGCTCTGTTTAACTGCTGCTTCTTTCTGTTTCAGCAAGGCTACTATCGCTTTGTCGCTGTTTTTTACCATACTTCCTGTTGCCGAGACCACTGGTTGTAATATTCCGTTCAATACGCCAATTACCATCGGGAAAAGTACGATTGCAAGCCCGAGTGCAAATGGACGCAATAGCGGATAGAAATCGACTGGTTCGGCATTGGCAATATGCCGCCATACTCGGCTGGCGATATACCATAATGCCCCAAACCCAGCGATACCACGTGCCACACCTATAAGCTTACTGCAAAGTGGAAGCATCTCATCGTATACATTATTCAACACAGGTTGTAGCCCTTTGATATTTTGCGTGATGTCATGCGCCAAGAGAATAGTAGGCAAAAGCATAGCTAAGACTGTTAGAAATACAGCCATTAAAAATGTTGTTTTCATAAATTTAATTGGGTTTAAAATAGTTACCTAAACCATTGAGTTCCGCTTTTTCATGCTGCCGCTGGACGTGTAGGATACTGGTCTTTCGATTGAAATCTCGAAGAAAAATGAGCTTGTCTTCTGTGTCAGCAAAGATTTTATCAATGGCCTGCATCCGTTCATCATCACTCATACGCAACTTATTTGAAGTAATCACCATTGCTAATTGGTCAAGATTATCCAAGCTTTCATCAAAGAGTTTACTGTAAACTTTCGATAGATAATTAAGTTCAGAACCGTTGAAGGTGCCACCAGATGAAAAGCGTTTAAATGCAGATTTATACTCCGAAATCAGATCCTTTTGATAGCGGATAATTTCTGTGATTTTGTAATACTTTCTAACTTCAGGACTAACTAACCAAAGACCGTTCAAGAACAAATCATGCAGCGAAAAATTACCCTGAGCAATGTTTTTTACTGAATTATAGCCTGTAGAAATTATGGTGTATCCCGTTTTCATATCCCTTAGTATGTTCTTCAGCTGCGATAACTTTTCCACGTTCAAGATCAACTGTTGTACTTCGGTACTTTGACCAAAGGAGAATTGCAAACCCGAAATAAACAGCAAGCAGGTAAACAACACAATTTTAATCGATTTCATAATACCTCCTTAAATTATCTATGGTATGTTGCTCCATTTCCTTTTGGCGGATCATAAGTGTTGCATCACCACAGAACGATTGGGTAAAACTGGATTTGTCAAGCATTCTTTCATAGATATCATTCAGTCGCTTTAGTCGTTCATCATCTTTCATTTCCAATTTACCCGAAGTGATGACCAATAGCAGTTCCTCTAAATCGGTATAACATTCTGTGATTATTCCGTCTGAAACTTCACTCACATAAATCAACTGGTCTTTGCTGAAGCTTTTGTGGTTTTTTATTGCATTAAAAGCTCTAACGATACTGGCCTGCGTTTCGATTATTTCTGCTACTCTGACATCATTTCGTATAGTTGGACTGACTTTTTTAAGCTCCGTTATAAACGCATTATGCAAGCCAAATTCACCACCTGTTATATCCCTAACTGTTTGTAGTCCAGAACCCACAATCTCATAGCCTTTTTTTGCATAACTTATGTAAACTTGTAATGCTGCAATTTGTTGAAGTAGGTATTTCTTCTGTGTTTTTTTCTGCGAAAACCATTCTGCAAAAGTCTGGGCACTAGCAGGTGCGATACTTGTAAACATTAATACTGAAACTATTAACACGAATAGCGTATTTTTAATTAATTTCATAAACCTCCTTTAGCTGTTTGGTTTCTAAAATGGACTTTGAACGCTGAATTGAAAGAACAATGTTCTGATCGTTGAATGCTCTTAGGTCAGAAAAATTCTGTTCAATCTTTTTTGCAGCTTCATCAATGAGTTCCAGTCGTTTGGCATCGCTCATTTGTGTTTTAAACGAACTGGTAACAACAAAAACTTGGTCTAAATTCTTCACGCTTTCCTTTAGGATGCCTTCGTAAATTTCTTCCATGTGCAGCAATTCGCTTGTATTGAAATGCTTATCCTTTTTAAACAGTCCCGATGCCCATTTATATTCCTGAACAATAGCGCTCTGAGTACTTACCAGATCGCGAACGCGTTTGTAAGTGCTAATAACCGACTTTACCCGTACCAGGTCATCATAATAACCGGAATACAATTTTCTTTGGCGATCAGTCCATTCGGAGATTTCGCCAAGTTTTAGTTTGTTGAGCTGGTTTTCGATTACTTTCTGTGCATTTTGCAGCCAGATGGTTTGATTTTGAAGCCGTTGAACTTTAAGGTCAATGGCTTTGACCACTTTTTTTATGCCTGCCTTGATTACTTCGGCAATGGCCAGCTGCGCATTTGCCCCTGTGGGTAATACGGTCAGCAGAACGGTTGCACTCAATGGTAGTACCACCATATAGGTCTTTATTATTCTACTCATATATTTTAATAAGTTCATATTCCTGTTATTTAATCCGTTTGTATTTGCGCTTACTTACGGTCATAGTGCCTTTTTCAATGTCAAAAGTGATCAGCTTGCCATTACGGCGCTCGGTCATTATCAATGTTTTAGGGTCATAAATCGCAGTCCATTCTTCAGTCTCATACTGTGGTCTTCCAGTTCTACCTTTATCATCGATCAGGCTAAATCGAGTTTTACGATGGATGTTGTAGTTTTCAGCATTCATCTGCTCCACGATTAATGTATCATAGGCAACACTGACCTTGCTTCCTGCATTGTTAACATACGTTCCTGAAAAGCTTGGAGCTAAGCGGCCGCAACCATTGAATGCGATAAGGAGCATTACAGCAAGCGCAAATAATAAATTGTTTTTCGATTGATTTTTGAATGTTGTTTCCATAATTGATATTGTTTTAATAGTTAAAAAATCTTTTTTCCATTGAGAAGCTCCGCCGCAAGTACGGCGATGCCACGGGCAACGGAGCCGTACTTGGCGGCATATTCCTGTACCTTTTGCTTTTCAAGTTCTTCGGTGGTGTAGGCCAAATATTCAATCAAGCTAACTTCTGTTCGATAGACTTTTGAATGTCCTCCCAGAGAGATGAAAACCTCTTTATATTTAAGTTTGGGATCATTCGCCTTATTCATTGAAAGGATAAGTGACTTGTCATGATCGGTCAATCCCAACAGTTCCTGCAGGGCATCAAATTTGTTCTGATATTTGCTTTGGTCTAAAAGGATCTTACAATCTGAATTATTAATAATTGCCTGTTTCACAATTGGCGAAGAAATAATATCCTCTATCTCCTGGGTAACTACAATCGGCTCCCCAAAGAATTTTCTAAAGGTTTTATAGGCGTACTGAATGTATTCAGCCATGCCCCCTTTGGAAATACTTTTCCATACTTCCTCTAGTAACAAAACTTTACGCACCCCCTTAAGCTTGCGCAACTTGGCAATGAACATTTCCATAATAATTAGCGTGACCACAGGAAATAATATTGGATGTGATTTGATCGTATCAATTTCAAATACGATAAAACGTTCATTTAACATATCAATGTTTGCTGTGGCGTTCAACAGGAAGTCAAACTCACCACCCTTGTAATATGGGTTAAGCACATACAAAAAGTTGTCGATATTGAAATCTTTGGGATTCACTTTTCCATTTTCCAAAACCTCTAAATATTCTTGCATCAGAAAATCATAAAAGGAATTGAAACAGGGAAAAATTGACGGATGAATTGACAGGTGCTCGTAATATAAGGTCAACGCATTACTTATCGCCACATATTCCGCTCTGGTATAGCTTTCGTTCTCATTCTTCCAAAGTGCTAAAAGCAAAGTCTTAATACTCTCTTTCTTTTCGGTATCTAGTACATCACCCTCGCCAATATAAAAAGGATTAAAACAGATCGGATTTTCCTCGCTATAGGTAAAATAATAACCACCAACTAACTCGCAAAGTCCCTTATAACTATGCCCAATATCCACGATGACCACATGTGCATCCTGTTCATAGTAGGAACGTACCAGATGATTAGTGAAAAAGCTTTTACCGCTGCCACTTGGGCCGATAATAAACTTATTTCGGTTGGTAGTCCAGCCTAATCTACGTGGCTCGTCTGAAATATCCACATGAATTGGAACTCCTGATTGGCGGTCGCCAAGCCTGATTCCAAAGGGCGATAGGGAACTTCTGTAATTGGTTTCCATATTCAGAAAACAGCAAGCCTGCTCAGCAAAAGTGTCGAAGGTATCGTTCATTGGAAAATCACCTTCATTACCTGGCATACAGGCAAACCATACCTGTGGCGCTCCGTCCGTTTCTTGCTTGCAGCCTGCATTCATTTTTGCCATCGCAGAACCAACTTTATTTTTCAGCTCACCAAGTTCTGCGGGGTTATCAGTCCAGCAGAGTACATTGAAATGCGCTTTCACTGGTAGCTTCTGTGTAGCAACTGCTTCGTTCAGAAAATCATTGCAGGCATCACGTGACACCGCATTTTCCCTTGAATAGGCAGATAAAGATTGCAGACGCAGTTTCTTTGCTTCCAGTTTCTTGATTGTCTTTTGTGGATCGCCAGTGAAGATCAACTGGTTATAGACATGGTTGCAGTCTAAAAATAAGCCCAAAGGGGAAGCAAAACCAATACTATACTTCGTTCTATCGGTAGAATAGGAATCGAAATCAATACGAGTGCCACAGAATGATGGCAAATCCTCCGCATCCGAAAGTGTATACAGCTGGCAATGCTTATCACCAATGCGGATTTCATCTTTTAAATGAACATCCCGAATAATAGGTTGTTGCTTTTTACCAAGCAGAAACAGGTATTTTTCTATAATACCCGGACGGTTTGCAGTGCCTGCCAGTTCATCGTCGCCTAACCTCGTTAAACAAAATAAACCACTATCTGACAAGATACGCTGGAAAGAACCGCAAGCCGATTCGAAGTTTTTGATGGCTATTTCATCTTTGCGTTTTACAGGTGCAATAGATTTTCGAAGAATATTGCTGTAGGCTGATGACGATAGTTTTCGGTTCAGTGGTAATAAGGTCAGAAATAGATAGCATTCATGGTCTAAATAGGAACGCTCATTAAAGTGTTTTTCGGAGGCAAAGGACAGTAGACTATCTGATGCCTTTTCAAAATCAGGCTTAACAGTCGCTTTAAAAAAATAATCAGCCTTATGGAACACTACGCCAGCTGGTAATACCCTAATTGCTTTTACAAATGCCTGTTGTGCGGTATCAAAATGAGTACCTGCCATTGTGCCTGTTTCTGGTAGGTCCACTCTAAAACAGACGGTAAGGTCGCCTGACATGGATACTAGGCAATCGTGTTCAACTTTCCATATAGGTAGTATTTTTTCGATGTCCATCATGAGCGAACCTGCCTTTCTAAATTGGTATGCTCTATTCGCAAACCTGTAAATACTTTTCTGGATTTGAATTTTAGGTATTTGGGCAATCCGCGTTTTGCTATAAACTTACCGAGGCCATGTACGCCGTATTTTTTGGATAAGTGGCTAACGGTAATAAAGAGTCCTAAGCCCAATGCCAGTACTAGCGGCAGAAGTATAAAAAGTGTTAGCCCTGAAATGTAGCAGATGGTAAACCCAATTAACAATGCAACAAGCCCGATGGCTAACCAGGCAATGTATTGTCCCTGCAATCCCTTAAAAATGATGGGTTTGCCGATACCTTTATTGATTTGATAGATTAAACTCATAGTAGTAGATTTTTTGTTTAAAAAACAGGTTGACGGAACAGCTGTGCCATTCTTGTGCAGACTTTACCGTCCGCCAGCCTGTTTTCTTAATTCACGTTATATTCCAAAGAAGGATCGCAATACGGTAGCAACTATTACCAAAAAGATGCAGGAACCAAACCATGCAGCTGCCACTTTGCTCGTATCAGGCTCACCTGCATTCCATTTTTGAAATACCTTAATAGCGCCGATTACGCCCAGAACTGCACCAATGGCATACATGAGATTACAGCCTGCATCAAAGTAGCTCTTTACTTTATTGGTGGCTTCGTTTATTCCAGCCACGCCATCCTGCGCCCAAACAATGGAGCTGTATAATATATTACAGCAGAGTACAACCGTTAGCATCAGCAGAAATTTTCCGAAGATTACACGGCGTTTACTTAATCCGCTGCCATTGAATTTGAATTGATTCTTAGTCATTAAATAATTTGAAAAGATGAATGAATGGGTTAATTGTCTTTAAATGAAGTTTATCTAATTCCATAAACCTTCTAACTCTTCGGCTGATAGGTGGAAAGGCACATGCTCACGGATAAACTGATTTAACTCTTTAGTGGCTGGATAATTGATAATTTGAGGATACTTGACTTTAACCATTTCAAACATGGCAAAGAAATCCTCTTTGTTTCCATCCTTCTCCTCTAGTATTGCACAAATCGCTTTTATTTCCTGTAACACATCTGGAACCAAGCCAAGTTGACGTACTTTGTCAGCGAGTTTGACAGTATCAGATTTGTCCGCAAAACTAAAGTCTGCTGCTTCGACTACCTGTACACCAGGCTCCAAAGTTGGCTGACCGATTAAGTCATCAGACGAGCTTAGTTCATCGACGTGCTGTTGCCATCTGTGCGGGAAGGGTGTCGAAGAATTTTCACCATCTAGTGGGCTTTTTCCCTTTCTGTGATAATACAACCAAATACCTACAT
This sequence comes from Pedobacter sp. UYEF25, assembly GCF_054061655.1. Taxonomy (NCBI): domain Bacteria; kingdom Pseudomonadati; phylum Bacteroidota; class Sphingobacteriia; order Sphingobacteriales; family Sphingobacteriaceae; genus Pedobacter; species Pedobacter sp. UYEF25. The sequence goes on from NZ_JBSSEL010000010.1 coordinate 15,514, forward strand.
ACCAGATGACCCCGAGAACCAGTGTGGCAAGGATGAAATGTTGCCACGAAAACGATTTTAAAATCATAATTTTTTGCTTTTGTCCTGCCGCTACATTACGACAGGAATTACAAAAGCAAAGGTTCAAAGGATGCAAACGGAGATATCTCTATTAGAGAATTATATCTCTTAACCCATTGATGGTCAATTAAATTTAGGTTTATCTTTTTCATCATCTGGATGAAAAGTATCATCTTCTTCCATATAATTCAATAGCCCGGTTTTACAAAAATCTATAAATCGGGTACGGCTCAACCTCTTTCTCCGCTTAATTTCCCGAAAGCGGTTGGCAGGAATACCAATCTCTAAGCCGAAACTTGCTTCCAGCCATTTAAAAATTTCCTGCAAACCGGTTTTGCCTGAACCCAATTGGCCAGATAGCCAAATCGCATAACCAAGCTCTACCAGATTTATGATCTCGCCAGTCCAGTCCAAATATTTTTTAGGACTGGTAATTGATGAAAATTCTGGATTACGTTGATCAAGTTTCAACAACTCGGTCAATAGATACTCCTGTAGTTCTTCGTGCGCAATAAACATGGAAAAAATATAATCGCCAGCGGTTGATATTGACTTATCCAATTCGGGAATATCCTGTAGATAGGGTAGGGTTACTTCAGCACCCCTGATAAATAATACTTCATCCAGATCAGTGTAACCCATACGGTAATAGTCATATAAAAAACGATGATCACGGAACCAGTTATCAAGCTCCTTTAATTTTTCTAAATAGCAAGATTTTCTCAGTTCTGGAACGGCAACAGGCAAGCTGCACTGGAATTTAAAGAGTAAAGTATAATAAATCTTGAGGGCCATGTAATCTGGCTTCTCAAACTTGTGATAGTAGATTTCGTCAAATTTATCCTTAAATGGAATTTTTCGCATTTGATCGTTCAATTCCTTGTGGAAAACTGCGATTAAACCAATTACTTCATTGAACTTTTCAATTAGGCTTTTTTCACGACCACTAATCAATTTTAACCTGTTTTTCAGGTCACGGAATAGCATTTTAAATGTGTTTTTGCGCATAGTTAGGTATAATTAAATAAATCTTCCCTGCCTGTTAACTGGCAATAATTAGGTCACATTGGGAAAGGAATTAGTAAAATTTATTTTCATAAGCCTCTGGATATTTGGTTTAAGTTGATTCCCATTTTTTAGAAATGCCTGAGACAAATGTGTGTCATAAACGCTAAAATCAACTACATAAAACAACTCATTCTATATACATTTTTAAAAGTATTCTTTGAAAAAGATTGCTCAGACCCTATATAAATCGATTATTCTTAGAAAATAATGATGATGAAAATGGTGGATTTAAAAATAATTTTTGTATTGACGTATGTTCATACGTCAATACTTATTCCAATATGTGGCAGTTTCGGGGATGGATTGGAAAGAGGAAACAAAACTGAAATTCGGGCAGCATCTTTTGGTGCTGCTTCAGGATTATGGTATTCGCAACAACACCAAGCCATCGTTGAGACAACTTGCCAATCGTGCAGGTCTTGAATATAGTCAGGTACAACGTATTTCTACAGGACAGGTCGATCTGGCATTAACCACTATAGTATCTTTATCGGTCGGCTTAGATCTTAGTCCCAAAGACTTACTGGATTTTTGACACAAAAATGAGCTGAACTAGAATAGCGCAGCCCCAAGCAACCAATTATTACATTTTTTTAGGAAGCTGCTTCCAACTCCAATTTTCGCATAAGCTCAAGTCTACTTCTAACATCAGCTTTATCATGGATGTTCTGTACGTGTCTGGATACGGTGGAGGTCGCAATGAAAAGTTTTTCTCCTATTTCCTGTTTGCTATATCCCTGACGAATCAATCGGATTACTTCAATTTCACGAGTAGAAAAACCATAGTTGTTAATGTTAGTTACAAAAACTTCCTCTGAAATTATCCTTATGTCCAATTTTTTTAACTCTTCAATTTGTATTCGTGAGCGTTTCACCGAATGTGCTATAAAAATTACTGAAATCAAAATAAAACCTAGGTTGGTTGTTAAAACTTCAATCCATTGTGTGACGTGAAAATAGGCAAAGGCTGTCATTAAAACCCATGGTAATACTGCGCAGTAAACTGCGATTACTTCAGTCTTGGTTGTGATAAGTCCACCTTGAGATTCCTTCAGATGTAATTTTATAGCTCTTAATATTGCCCACAAAATTACAATTGAATAAATAAAAGGAATAATTAACCCGTATGTGATTGCCTTCTCCATATCCCTTGTAAAAGCATAGTATATCACAAAAAATAAGATGTATGGGAGCATTAAAAAAAGTGGAACGCCATAAATGGCATGGAAACGTAGTAATCTTAATTGAAAAGCTTTGTAAAAATAAAATGGAAAATAGGAAGCCATTAAAAAACCGCTACCATAAGCTATGATGTTTTGTAAACTTAACGGAATACATTTTATATCTGGATCGGGGAAAAGTCCGCCAGTGATGTTGTATATTAAGAGTAAAAAGAGAAGGATCAAATACCAAAAACGAGGTTTATCAGATGGCTTGTTAAGGTAATAACCTAATTGTATGCCAAACATTACTAATTCCAGTATTACAAAAATTAATGTAACAATGTGCATCTCTGAATTAAATACAAGCATCGGCTTCCTTTGTTATTTGAATACATTACGTTTTAGAAAATACAAGCTATATGTAAATTCGAGCTGATCATAAATTTGAAAGCTAAATTGCTTATACCAAGATAGATTGTTAACTGTAGAGGTTTCAAGGTAGATAGGTAAACTCCTTTCTTCAGAATCTAATATTACTTCTTGTAAAAGTTTGCTACCTATACCCAAATGCTGTGATGAAGGATTTACGCCAAGAAACCAAAGGTAGGTCATCGGCTCCTTCGGCTGAATTTTTTTTATATTTTGTTCCCTTGAAATAGCTTTACGGATATTAAGGAGCCCAATACATTTAAATAACAGAAAAATATCCAGCATAATTAATTTAAGGGTTGTTTTCTTTTTATCGGGATATAAAACAAGAGCACAGCCAGAACCGTCATCTGACATGTAGACGTCTCCAAATAGGCGGCAGATTTCAAAGGAATATTCCATTAACGATTTAATCCTTTTTGATTTTCCATTATTGGCACCAGCTATGTAATTTACACTTAGATTTGATTCAAAAGATTCGACTAAAATACTTACAACGAGTTCCTTTTTATCGTGTCCGACTTTTATCATATTGATTAAACATTTGGTTTTTAATGCCATACGGAGGCAGAAAATGCAATTTAAACCGAACAATAATAACGAGCAGTCATTTATTTTAGTATTTAGAAAATGAAAACGAACGCTATAGTTCCTACAAAAGGTTACAATGAAACAGTTTGATCTTGATCCATTTTTTTAATTAAGGGCGTCTTGTTAACCCGTTTTGGTGTTGATTTTCTTGGTCTACTTGGTTGGATGTTTCTTTTTCTATCTTTCTCTGCTTTAGTGTTTTTGTCTTTTTCGATTTTTTCCAATTTGTTTAATTCATCCGCTACAATAGTCACCACATCTTTTTTTATTCTATTGTAATTCTCTCGCAGATCCATCGGTGTTATTTTTCTAATTACTGGTAAAGGCACATAAGAGGCTTCCTCTTGGATAATTGCCTCATGATTATTCTGAATCTCACCATGAAACATTTTGAGTCTGATTTTTTCATGCGGACTATCTGCTACAATGCCTACAAATTCCCCGGATGATAATGTAGCAATCTTGGATGCAGGAATAGCAGACTCCATTTGTGTAGATTTAGAAATAGAAGTATCGCTACTGTTTATACTTACGCTTTCCCTGTCCTGCATAATCTTACCAAAGGTTTCAGATAGCTTTTTAGCACTATTACCCGTAACCTGACCACTAATGATATTACCAGATATTCCAGCTATGATCTCGGCAAATTCTGAACCATATTCCTTTTTTACCTGTTCGATTGACTGGATGCCCATTGTACAGGAAACTAGATTGCTTCTTCCTGTACTGATTGTTGAAATAATCCCAGTGGCTACTAGTGTCGGAAACTCATCAAAAATCAGACTAGATTTCATCCTATCTTTTTTGTTAACCAACTTTAATAATCTGCTAACGTACAAGGATAAAACTGCACCATAGGTTTCTATTTTTTGTGGATTATTGCCCATGCAAACAATTTTTGGTGCTTTCGGGTCATTAATATCCAAAGTAAAATCATTACCAGAAAGTACATAGTAAAGTTGTGGGGATGATAGTCTAGCCAGTCCGATCTTCGCACTTGCAATCTGACCTTCCAATTGTGCTTTTGCTCCCTGTTGCCATGCCGAAATAAATGGGTTGATTAAAACTCTTATTTCCGGTTCGGTTTCTAAAATCGCAAACAGATGGTCGTATTCCGTCATCATTAGTTCTATTACGTGAGGTAGGGTGCAATATTTACCATCCTGATATTTGCGCAAATACCAGATGACTGCCGTTAAGAAGTTAATCGGACTTTCTACAAAGAAGTCACCGCTTTTTTTCAGCCATTCCTTATTCAGTCCAAGCATAATCGTTCGACTGGCTTCAGTAGCATCCGTAATATCAGTCATATCTAGGGGGTCAATCGGATTACACCGGTGTTTTGGATTTTCTAAGTCAATAACATAGAACTTTGGTTTTACCTTATAATTTTTGTGATATCTAAGGAGTTTATTATAGGCCATTCTGGTTAAGTCATCAAATTTAAAATCGTATAAAAACATAGAAAACCCTTTTCGCAGATGCTGATCTATAATATGTCTAATCACAAAATAAGTTTTGCCAGATCCCGCAGAACCTGATACTAAAATACTTCTGTAGGGATTTACACAATTGATCCAGCCATCTCGTATTTTCCCCTTGAGTTTGTATTTGGTGGGTAAGTTTATCGAGTGTTCATTTTCTAATAGCCGCTCTTCCTGCGGAAATGTTTCATTTTCGGTATTGAAAATATCCTTGTTTAGATTGAGCTTAAGCAATCTTGAAAGCCTTGTACCACCTGTCAAGATTAATAAATAACCTATTATAGTAAGTCCGATATACAAGGCTGAAATTATACTGTAGCCAGTATTCAAGTAAAGCGAAAGAAAGGCGATGCTGTAGCAAATCAACCCAGTTATAAAGTAGGCGACTATGCTCTGGCTATTGATTTTTTCATCCTTTTTGCCTTTGGCGCCAATCAGAGAAACAATCAAAAATAAAAAGGCTCCAAGCTTGGGTTTGAGCATGCCATTGAACCAGCTAATCTTGGTTAGGTTTGCAAGTATGCGGTCTGTAATATCAGCTGTAAGTCCCCAATGCTTGAATGCGCCGTAGCAGGTAAGATAAAAATGTATCGCCAATATAAAAACACTAATTAGGCGACTAAAATCGATGATCTTGCGTAGTCCTTGTGTATCTTCTCCGGTATTCATAATAACTATTATTTAATGTTATTGGTATGTGAATTATAATGTGAACTGCTGGTTTTGCTCAATAATTTTTCCTTTTTTCCGTTTCTTTCTTCTTTTAGGCACAGCTATGCCACTTTCGGATCGTGATTTAGCCAATGCAATGCCCAAGAAATTTATTGGTTCAGGAACTTTTAAATAGATTTTAGACGGATTATCCTTTTGATGCTGAAAAACAGGTTTTGTGGTTTCCAGTTTTTGAGGGTTCAATTCCGCTTTTTCAAATCGCTCAGACAATGCTTTTGCACTATAGGATTTACCCAGGTCACTGCCATTAAATACGGTTTTGTTTTGGTGGTCTATAAAGGTTATGCCATAAAGCTGCCCTTGGTCGCTTGTTCGGAATGTTACACTGATGTTTGACTTTGCTAGTTCCTTTGTCAGCAATTCCTTGGTAAAGTTCCCGTATTTGAAAAATAATTTGTCTATTTCGTTTTTTAACGATGTTTTAAAAGGCTTGCGTTTTTCTAAGTTCCGTTTGTATTGTTTATCCAATTCACCCATCGTAGGTTTACAATAGATCTGGCTGGCTTTTACTGGGATTCCAATTGATTTGCCATTATTATCCATTATGGCATAAATTAATCCTCTTTTATCGAACATCTGTGTATGTTCTGCGCCGCGGTCTGCTTTGATATTGAAATGGTCCAGTATGGCTTTATATTCTGCAAATGTTGTATAACGGTATTGCCGCATAACGCCAGTAACGATATTGCTAATGCTTTGTTTTGTGGGTTTTGCTCCATATATAGCAGGTCTTATCCCTCTTTTCGGCTGCATTTCCCGTCCTTCAGCTTTAATTAGGCCGTATTTAATTTCCAGCTCTTTTCTTGCAGGTTCGGATAACTTGTAACCGATACCGTGAATGTCAATTCGTTCACCGTTCCGCTGGATATTTGTGGTGGCAATATGGATGTGTGGGTGATTGGCATCATAGTGCCTATACACCAAAAATGGCTGGTCACCAAATCCGATACGCTCCATGTAATCAGCGGCAACCTGTTGTAATTTCTGACTTTCTAATTTGTCCGAAGAAGCGAAATTCAGGGAAATATGAAGTGCGTTTGTCTTGACGGCTGCATTCAACATGGTTAGGTGCTCGAATCTTTTTAACTTTTGTACTAGATTCATTTTTTCAATATCACCTGCAAAGCCACTAGCCATGACAAGTTTAGCTTCGCCAAGCTTTACTTTATCCTCGTTATAATGCAGTATGCCTCTGATACTTTTTCCGCTTTCTATTTTGGCAACCATTTTTCTGCAAGTTTGGTTACGATAAGGAGCAAGTGGTCAACCTTGATATCTACACCTTTGTACAAAGTAGCCGTCTTACTAACAAAGAATGCTCTTTCATTGGAATTTTCACTAATATGGAAATGATGGGTCTGTTGATTGATGTTTATGCCGATTGCTTTCAATTCTTTTCTGATCAATGCCAACTCTTCCATTGGCCCGTTTAAAGATGCTTCTCTGTGAAATAAGTTAATACGCTCTCCTGATAGAACCTTTCTTGCCATTTCGCAAATGCTACGGCAATCTGATTGTTTTTGTAGCTTGCTCAATCGATCATAAACCGCATCATTTACACGCACTCTGATCAAGTGTCGAAATTGTTCTTGTTCTGCTTTTTTAGGTCTTGACATTGGCGCTTATTCTAAAATTGTAAGGCATCACGAGTTCCGAGTGATTGCCCCAGCCGTAAGGATGGCAAGATGTTTTTGTCTACAAAAATCCATCTTGCTGCGAACCCACATTTGCCAAAAAAGCCACCCTCGAAGATGCTGTTGAACCTCTGTTAAATGGTGAGATTAAATTTGATTGATCTATTTATGTAGGGCGGAAGTTTGCTGGATATTTTTTAAAGCTTGTAGGTCTTCTAGTGGGATGGATGATCGTAGCAATTGCCGGATTTTTTGCCTCGGTTCGGTCTTTACCTTTTTCAACTTCATGTGAGGATTACCCTTGTATTTTCGACCTTTTACATTTGGTGTTCCAATTTTTCGGATGTTGGCACTGCGTTCTTGAAGTACTTCTAGTTGTTGTTCTTTCATGGCTTAAATTTTTGTTAAGCCAAAGGTGGGGAAGGTGGAGAGGGAGAATACTCTAGTAGGGAGAAATAGTAGTGGTAATTCAAATAGAGTCAAGTAAAGCTTTGGATTTCATATCTTCGAATATTAAACTATTATCCATGCAAAGACCGTTCGATTTAATCAGAGACATTTTTAAAGAATCAAATAAGCAGAATATTGAACTGTTGAAGTATGTTTTTGAAAAGTCCGATAGTGTAACACTTTGGGTAATTGGAGTCGCAATAGGTGGTATCTCTGTAATTGCAAACAACATAGCTAATGTTAAAAGTGCATTACAACCAGAATACTTACGTGCAATCCTATTGCTTCTTTCCGTTTCTGTCACTGGAGGCATCGCTTACAGAGGTTCATTTTTATATTATTTTGTTCTACTAAACCATACAAATCGCGGCATTGATATTTCACTTTCCAGAGATCAGACTATGGATACAGAAACCTATTTAGAAGGGAACGAAACTTTTCTGCAGCTTCTCCAAATAGTTCACCAAGGATTTGAGGACGATCTCTCCAATTTGATTCCCCTTTATGAGCAAGCAGACGAAGTAGGTAAGAAAAGATTATATGACAGTGTTATTGATCAGTATAACAAATCTGTTCTGTTTGCTCAAAAAGATACTGCAAACGCCTTTGAATTTATTGCTGAAACCTATTCAAAGTTTTCTGGTACAAAAAAGGAAAAATACTTGGAAGCGATGAACGGAAAAAAGCCATTCCTAACTGACTTTAGAGTTCTTGTGATAACCACATGTTTTTATGTTATTTATATAGCTTCGTTTATTACAACTTTATTTTTATTTGCATTTTGTTGTTAATCTTAAATTAATGAAAGACGACGCTCCAGCCTTTAGGATAAATTACAATGGAATAGTGGTTATTCAATCGCTAGCTGATGAAGAAAAACAAACAGGTACTATTTTGTACGATGACATTATAGCAAGGCGCTGTGACCAGAATGGGCATGGCAAGTATTTTTATAATCCTTCATCTAAAAAAGAACTAGTCGAAGTGCTAGATATCATTTGTAATAATGTTCTTTATGATGATTTGCTTCCAATTTTACATTTTGAAATCCATGGATCAGAACATGGCCTTGGCTTAAAAAATGGTGATCATGTTCTCTGGAAGGAACTGCAGGATTATTGTAGATTAATAAATATTAAAACTAAAAATCAATTAATCGTAACATTAGCCACGTGCTGGGGCAGCAGTATATGGGAAATGATTGATGTCGGGATTCCTGCTCCTTATTGGGGATATATTGGGCCAAAAGAGAAAATTAAAGCGGGAGATCTAATGGAAGATTTTGGTGAATTTTATGATAGCCTGTTGACTGAACAAAGTTGGGATAAGGCGCTGGAAAGGTTAGTTTATAACAAAACTAGGGATAAGTATATCTATTTGCACTGCAAAGGAATATTTGAACACTACATAGAAAATAACTACAAACGCACGGCAATAAACAAGCATAAAACTTTTAAACGTTTGATAGGCCAGACAAAGGATCAATACCCTGGGCTGAACAGAGCCGAGAGAAGAAAACGTTTAAAATATAATCTGGGAGAATTCAGTAGGGGGAGATTTATGGCCAACATGAAGAAGACTTTTTTAATGACTTGATTAAGTTTACTGGCAATTACCATTAAAAATACAATATGATTTATACTGCAAACGATGTTCAATTTGAACAACTCAATCCTGTCGAATTTGAACGATTATGTTTTGATCTTTTGTTGAAATTAGGATATCGCCAGTTAACTTGGCGACAAGGTGGAGCCGATAATGGGCGTGACATAGAAGGAGCCTTACATTTGGAAACCCCATTAGCACCACAAGTTACCCGCTGGTTTTTTGAATGCAAACATTATACAAATGGAGTGCCTCCAGAACAATTAAACTCCAAAATTGCCTGGGCAGATGCCGAACAACCGAATTATTTGGTTATTTTGGTATCATCTTATCTTAGCAATAATGCACGTGTTTGGCTGGAGCAGATTCGCGCTCAAAAACATTATAAAATTGTAGTTATCGAAGGTCAGGAATTGAAAGTACAACTTATACGATTTCCTGATTTAATTGAGCAACATTTTTCTGCGAACAAATATGAACTGTTGTTGCTGGATGCAAAACGGCACTTTCAAGCCTACCACATTACACCAAGTTATGAGTTGATATCAGCGATTGCTGGAAAAATTGATCCTGAAAGGCTAACATTGAATGATATAGGCTTTCTTTTTATCAGCTTATATAAGCAATTCGAGTATTTAGAAGACAGGAACGACTATTATGGCGATTTTGATCCTGCAATTTTAGCAGCACTATATAAGAGATTGATTACCTTATCTTCAACTGGGCAGATCGCATTATTTGAACCCTATAAAGATAATTATGATTATTTGGGTGGAAGTGGTTTTTGGGATGATCTGGAACAATGGGAGCCTGGATTGGAAGGTGAATCGGAAGCCAAATATCAATACAATACTTTTCACCTTAATTACAAAGGTGCTAACGAAAGCTGGGCACTCGGTCATTATTTGTTTTTCCGTTTGCCTAATGGAACAGCATTAGAATTGTTTTCTATTGATAACTCTGAATTTACAACGGGTGCCCGCTTTTTTCCTGAAGTTACTACAACGATAATTGATGAGCTTTGCCTAATTCCGTCAGAAAGATTCCGTAAAGTACTACAGAAATACGCAATGGTTTTCCGTAATTGAAGTGATAGGGGTGTTGGTTTTTGGGCTGATTATTGTAAAGCAAGTCGATTTAAAAGCTGTTAAATACTTAGCTTTGATAATCAATTATTTCTAACAGGCACTTATGACAATTTCACCTTTTGCAACTGAAGAACTTAAAGACTATGTAACTGGATCACGAACTGGACGTGAACTAATTAAATTATTTAATAATTATGGATTTAGAGATGTCTATGATGATTTAGGGCTACCGAATATTGGAAAAAGAAATGGCCAAAGGCCATCAAGAACAGAATATGTTGTCAATAGGTTAAAAGCACTATCAGGAAAAAATGAACTAAGGGATTTGCTTGCCGAGGTTTTTAATAATCTAGAAAAATCAGAACAAAACTTGGAAGGCTTGAATAAGGCCTTAAACCCTGAAAAATTCAGCGTTGTTTTGAAGGAGGATATTTTTATCATACAAGGCGGAGTTATTGACAAAAGTACAGCAGTGGTCAATGAGGCACATTTTCAGGATATACAGAATAAAATTTTAACGGCATTGGATGGTGCGAAGGTTTCTATCAGAGTAGTTATGGCATGGTTTACTAATGATACGCTATTTAAAAAGTTAGTAGAAAAACACGCTGAGGGCGTAGATGTCAGGGTTGCGATATTTGATGATGGCATCAATAAAAAGCATGGTGTTGACATCACACAGCTGCCCCACGATATGATAAAGCGCGGCAAAAGAGGCGGATTGATGCATAATAAGTTTTGCGTTATAGATAATCAGCTTGTAGTAACAGGGTCATACAATTGGAGTGACAATGCCGAGTTTCGCAATGATGAGAATGTAACCTTGGAAAAAGATCCCGCACAAGCTACTGCATATTCTGTGGAATATAAAAGACTGACTACATAGTGTTACGCTGCACCATCTGCAGAAAATTCAGCAACCAATAAAGCTTCGATATTCTGTTCGAACATCGCAAAATGTGTGATTATTTTACCTTTGATTGTTTAGATTCTTTCTTTGTAATCTGGTTCACAAGAGTCATGATCAAAATCTGCTATTTTTGCCATATTGAATCGCATAAATTTCTTAGTTGGCATCAAATATTGTCTTATGTATGTTCAACAACCAACATACCATTAACAAATTCAAGCGCATTGAGCGATTGTTTATGATCATAGAATAATACACAGGCATTAGTATTTCCTGTTCTGGAACTTGGGTACAAAATCCCATCTATACATGCACCCGTGTACTCTGCATATGTGTACCTGAAGTAATCTGTAATAATCTGAGTAGGGAGATAGTCAAAATCCTTGGGTGCGTCTCTGTTAATAGGTCGGCTAAGATCGCTAACGAACTGATGAAGAAACAAAATGGAATAAAAATGTTTTCTTCTTTGTGTGTCAAACTTGCTAGGTAAATCAGGCAAGTTAGTCAAGTCTAATAAGTAAAGACGCTCCTTGTTTTGGAACACTCCTGTAGTAACAAGTTCCTTTGCAGTATCTGAGTGATTTACAGTTTCCAAATGGCATGTCCATTTTTCAAATGCGCAATAGAACATGGAGATACCGGCAGGACTCATTCGGTTCGGAAGCGTTGCAAATTGATCGGGGGGAGATGTTAGTTGGCTTGCGGTATTTAAGGTTTCTAAAATGGTATGTTGGCGACATCTGTAAAATGACGTGCCTGGCTCCAGCCACTTGAACAGATTAAGGGCATCAATCCTAAGACCAATATCGTTCAGTATTTCTTCAACTGGTAATTCATTGAAATCTGCATCAAGTTCTTTTGGCTTTTGAAAGACATAAGGAGATTCACTTTTAACCGCCATTTTAAAATTTTCCCATTTAAAATTAAGGTCAACGTTTTCGCGGTCAGCGTATGGGTCTTGTTCGCACCAATTATTAAGACCAAAAGCATGATATATATCCTTATACAATTGATTAACATTAACGTTTAGGTTTGCGTCTTCAAACATGTCGTCTGTATCAAAAATCGAAGCACCAATATAACCTCCATCGCTCGAATCATAGCCAACACCTTCATCATCAGGATTTCCATAGAAAGCGAAAATACCTGCCTTGATGAAATAAATTACATCCTTTACAAATGCAACCTGAGTTTCGGCACCGCAATAGCTGCAAGTTCCTTCTTTACTATATTTATTTATGAATTCTTGAATTGAAGTATCTTCAATGTGGTCACCGCAAACATATTTATCATTTTTTGGTTGTAATCCGTCCAAAAGCATCTGCTCGTTTTGTTTTTTTGGTTGTCCCATCCGTTGGGCTATGTAAGGGTGTTAATGTTTTATAAAGTTAAGCATATCAGTAGGCAACATATATAGATTAATTATTTTTGTCTAGTACATAAGAATCAAAAAAAAATTGGCTGCTTTGAAAATATCAAAACTCCCTACTAGAGTATTACTAATTTTGAATAAGCTGATACTTGTATTTCAAGTATCGCCTATGAGTAAAGTAAAAGATTTTAAAGGTATCATTTCTATTGATGAAGCACTGGAGGTTTTTAAGCGTAAAGGACTGGTTTTTAACCGAGAACAAGTACGTGAAATCTTGGAATTTATGGATAAAATCGCTAAATTAGTGGTAGAAGAATACATGAAATAATATGAAGATAGCAGATTTATATATACGGGTAAGTACAGATGAGCAATCAGATAAAGGCTACTCACAAAGGGATCAGGACGAACGGTTAAGAAAGTATTGCGACTACCATAATTTAAAAATTGGACAGGTTATCTATGAAGACCATTCTGCCAAAACATTCAATCGACCAGAGTGGAAAAAGCTGCTCATTAGGATTAAAAAGCAGAAAGGCAATCAGACAGATATTATCCTCTTTACCAAATGGGACAGGTTTAGCAGAAATACGAGTGATGCTTATCAAATGATTTCCACCCTTAAAAAACTAGGGATAGAACCACAAGCCATAGAGCAGCCTTTGGATATGTCAATTCCAGAAAGTAAGATTATGCTGGCTATTTATTTAGCTACACCTGAAGTAGATAATGATCGAAGGGCTATAAACGTGATCAATGGTATGCGTAGGGCGAAAAAAGAAGGGCGTTTTATGGGTGTCGCACCTAAAGGATATGCAAACAAGATTACGGAAGACGGACGTAAATACATCGCATTGTATGAACCAGAAGCAAAAATTATGCGCTGGGCATTTGAAAAGCTGGCTGAAGGAGGATATAGCCAAGCTGAAATGTTGCGAACTGTGAATAAACAGGGATTAAAAACCAGTCGCAATAACTTTTGGTCAGCATTGAAAAATCCTGTTTACTGTGGTAAAATATATGTCCCTAAGAATAAGGATGAAGAAGGTTATTTTGTTCAAGGGCAACATAATCCATTGATTTCGGAAAGCCTATTCAACAGGGTACAGGAAGTTATAACACAAAAAAAGCCGGTCCATTCAACAAGCATTGCATCGTTGGACGAACTGCCTTTACGTGGCTTCCTAGCCTGCCCTAGGTGTAATAAAACCTTAACTGGAAGTCCTTCAAAGGGCAGAACTAAATATTATTTCTATTATCACTGCAATTCAATCTGTGGTTATCGGATAAGTGCCACAATGCTAAACAAGGCATTTATAAAGGATATTGAAAAATATAAGCCCCTAGCGGGAATGGAGGACGTTTATGTTAGTTTTATCCACTATTACTACAAAGAAAGAATGTCTGGAAAGAATGATTTAAGGAAGCAGATATTGTCGCAGATTGCTGTGCTAAATAAAAGAACAACTAAGCTTAGAGAGCTGCTTCTAAATGAAGAATTGGAAGCAGGGGACTACAGGCTAATGAAGTTTGAGAATGAAGAAAAGATAAAAAACCTTGAAAATGACCTCATGGAATTGGTTACCGATCGTACAAATGTGCCTGAGACGGTAAAACACATGATTGAAGCCTCTTTAAAAATTGTAACAGAATACTCAAAACAACCAGTTTCTTTTCAAAGAAAATTTGTGAACGCCATTTATCCGCAAAAATTGGTATTTGATAACTGTACTTATCGAACCACTAAAACCAATCCTGGAGTTGCACTTATTGCATTGATAAACAAAGAGTTGTGTAGAAACAAAAATGGGATAGAACTAGATTTTTCTAGTCTATCCCATCAAGTGATCCCGCTGGGATTCGAACCCAGGACCACTACATTAAAAGTGTAATGCTCTACCAGCTGAGCTACGGAATCAAGATTAAGGAAAATATTTTCCTTTGATTTGCTGCAAATATAGGGTTGTAGCGCCTTCCTTGCAAATTTAATTTCCATAGAACGGTTACCTGTTTGATTTCTAGCGATATTGATTTTAGAATGCTCTAAAAGGTAGCGGAAATCTTCTTTTTTGTTTCAGGTTTTTTTTAGCCATTTTTGCAACCACTAATCCTAAGCAAAGCAAGTTAAGTGCGCTGCTGATAAGAACACTATGAATAAAGCCATTTTTCTAGACCGCGATGGGGTTTTAAACCACGAGATATATGACTACATCTGCAGGGTGGAGGATTTCCAAGTATTGGAGTTTCAGATACCCATCTTAAAACGGTTTTTCGATGAAGGCTACCTACTTATTGTCATCACCAACCAAGGGGGAATTGCTTTAAAGAGGTATTCCGAAGAAGAGCTCGCAATTATGCACCAAATGCTGAGGAATGCGTTCTTAAAAAAAGGCGCCGAGATCACAGCGGTTTATTATTGTCCACATCATCCAACCGTTAGTGCCCCTTGCCAGTGCAGAAAGCCTGGCTCTAAAATGCTATTGGATGCCATTGACATGTTCGAAATCGATCCCAATCAATCCATTATGATTGGCGATAAGCCTAGAGATGTGGAAGCAGGGGAAGGTGCTGGTATAAGAGGGCTTCTTATCCAGCCAGACGAGCAGTTGGACTATTATAAAATAAAGGAAATCTTGGAGAGTTAGGTCTTTAACATGCGGGGAAACGCCATCATCTTAGGTAAAAGCAATACTGTGCTTTGTTTTTCGCGCCACGTATTTGCGCTATTTTTTTAATTTAAAGACTAGTTTTTGGGAAATGTAATTACGGCATTTAGCGTGGTTTTTTTTTGCGCAAAGTACAGCTACGAAAGGAGCTACCACCCAAATAAATAAAATAGGTAAGGGGTAAGTTGCTAAACAAATAATGAAGTTATAGTTAAGACAGATGACTAATGTTTAATTGAAATTGCTTCTAAAAAATTTAATGGTGTTTCTTTAGCGATCGGTAACAGATTACCAAAGCGATACAGGTAAGAATGCATGCCATTATAAATGGCGCTCCGGGCAAATAAATGGACGTGGTTTTGGATGTAAAATAAGCAAAGAGTCCTGTCATAAGTATAGGCCCGATAATAGACGATACACTCATCAAACCAGCCATAATGCCTTGAAGTTCGCCTTGCTCATTTGCTGCAATTTGGTTTGAAATAAGTCCTTGCAGCGCTGGGCCGCTAATTCCTGCGAGCGCATAAGGAATCATAAACGCAAACATCATCCACCCCTGGTTGGCAAGTGCAAATAGCATAAAAGCTATCGCATACAATACCATACCGATAAAGATGGACTTTTTGTTTCCAAGTTTGGGAATAATAATTCTAATCAATCCTCCTTGTACAATTGCTACTGTTAGTCCCACAAAACCCAGCGAATAAGCCACTAACTTTTCGTCCCATTTAAACTTCTGCATGGTGTAATAAGTCCAGGTGGATTGGGTAGCTTGTGCAGCGATGTACAACAGTAAAATCGAAAAAAGCAGTCCGATAAGTGCTTTATATCGGCTCACTTTCTTTAGTGCTCCCCATGGGTTTGCGCGTTTCCACTCAAATGGGCGTCGATTCTCCTTTGTCAAGCTTTCTGGGAGGATAAAATACCCATACAACCAATTTAATAAAGATAGACTGGCGGCAATCATAAATGGAACCCTTAATCCGTACCCCACCGTTAAGCCGCTAATTACTGGGCCGATGATAAATCCCAATCCAAAAGCTGCGCCAATTAAGCCGAAATTTTGAGCCCGCTTTTCGGGTGTAGAAACATCTGCAATATAGGCCGAAGCGGTAGTAATACTTGCACCGGTAATCCCGGAAACAATCCGACCTATAAAAAGCCAAAAAATGGTAGGAGCAAAGGCCAAAAATAAATAGTCTAAGCCCATGCCAAATAAAGAGATAAGTAACACTGGTCGTCGCCCAAATTTATCGCTTAGAGCGCCAAAAAAAGGTGCAAAGAAAAATTGCATAACTGCGTAAGAAAACAACAACCAACCGCCGTATTTCGAGGCGGCATTCAAATCGCCGTGAATTAAGGTTTCTATTAATTTGGGAATGATGGGTATGATCACTCCAAAGCCAATACAATCTACCAAAACGGTGATGAAAATAAAGCTTAAGGCAGATTTTTGTTTTGACGGCATGTGCAAAAATAAGATAGTAAAAGTATTGATTAATTCTTGCTTTTATGAGAACATAAGGACCAAAATCGGTTAGTAGACCAACTTTTTGACCACTCAAAACTTATCAACAATGGCATATTTAAGTAGATTTTTGTTAAATTCGCAAGGTTAAACTATTAGCTTTTTAAAATCGTTTTTTAATAACGATAAAAATATTTATGGCAGAAGATTTAGAAAATCCACAGAACGACAAAATAATTCAAATCAATATTGAGGAGCAGATGAAATCTGCTTACATAGATTACTCAATGTCGGTTATTGTATCTAGGGCTTTGCCCGATGTAAGAGATGGCTTAAAACCTGTACATCGCCGAGTATTATATGGCATGCTTGATTTAGGATTAAGCAGTTCTAAACCGCATAAAAAATCTGCCCGGATTGTAGGTGAGGTTTTAGGAAAGTATCATCCACATGGCGATGCTTCTGTCTATTTTACCATGGTACGTATGGCCCAAGATTGGAGCTTACGTTACCCGATGGTAGATGGCCAGGGAAACTTTGGGCACATAGATGGCGATTCGCCTGCGGCAATGCGTTATACCGAAGCACGTTTTTCAAAAATTGCAGAAGAAATGCTCGCCGATATTAACAAAGAGACCGTAGATTACCAATTTAACTTTGATGATACACTGCAGGAGCCTACGGTGCTGCCAGCCAAGATCCCAAATTTATTAGTGAATGGAGCCTCAGGTATTGCAGTGGGTATGGCCACAAATATGGCTCCGCACAATCTAACTGAAGTGATAGACGCGACCGTTAACTTTATCGACAATAGAGACATTACGATAGAGGAGTTGATGAAGTTTGTGAAGGCACCAGATTTTCCAACAGGAGGGATTATTTACGGATATACCGGTGTTAAAGAAGCTTTTGAGACTGGAAGAGGCCGCATTGTAATGCGCGGAAAGGCCGAGATCGAAAATGTAAAAGATAGAGAAGTTATTATTGTTACAGAGATACCTTATCAAGTAAATAAGGCGCAGATGATTGAGCGTACCGCAGAGTTGGTAGGTGACAAAAAGCTCGAAGGCATTTCCAACATAAAAGATGAATCGAATAAAGATGGCATTAGGATAGTTTATGAGATAAAACGCGATGCGAATGCTGCGATTGTATTAAATAATTTATACAAATATACTGCGCTGCAAACTTCATTCAGCGTAAATAATATTGCTTTAGTAAAGGGCAGGCCGCAAATGCTCAATCTAAAAGATTTAATTTTTCATTTTGTAGAGCACAGGCATGAGGTGGTTACACGCCGTACCAAATATGAGCTTGCCGAAGCCCAAAAGCGTGCACACATTTTAGAAGGATATTTAATTGCTCTAGATCATATTGATGAGGTTATTAAATTAATTAGGGCATCTAATACACCAGAAGATGCAAGAGTTGGCTTGATCGCCCAGTTTGCGTTGAGTGACATCCAAGCTAGGGCCATTTTGGATATGACTTTGCGTCGTTTAACCGGATTAGAGCGTGATAAGATTAAAGAAGAGTATGCAGAACTGATGAAAACCATCGAATATTTAAAATCTATTTTAAGCGACGAAGGCTTGAGAATGGAGATTATAAAGGGTGAGCTATTAGAGATCAGAGAGAAATATGGCGATGCACGAAGAACTTCTATTATTCATTCTGCTGAAGACATGAGCATGGAGGATTTTATCGAAGACGAAGAAGTGGTCATCACGATTTCTCGTGAGGGTTATGTAAAGCGTACGCCTGCAACAGAATTTAGGGCACAGGGTAGGGGTGGAAAGGGTGCTAAAGGCAGTACTTCTAGAAATGAGGACTTTATAGAGCACATGCTTATCGCCTCCAATCATAATTATATGCTGTTCTTTACAGAAGCTGGTCGATGTTTCTGGCTAAGGGTTTATGAAATTCCTGAAGGATCTCGAACTAGTAAGGGAAGAGCAATTCAAAACATCATTCAAATACCGAAAGAAGAAAATATTAAGGCTTATATAAAAGTAAAAAATCTGAAGGATAAAGACTATTTAGAAAATAACTTTATTATTATGTGTACTAAGAAAGGAGTTATTAAAAAGACTTCTTTAGAGGCCTATTCCCGTCCGCGTGTTAATGGTATAAACGCCATAAATATAAATGAGGACGATATGTTATTAGAAGCTTGCTTAACTACGGGAGAAAGCGAAATTGTTATGGCACTGAAATCTGGAAGAGCCATTAGATTTAACGAAAGTACTGTTAGACCCATGGGCAGGACTGCCACAGGCGTAAGAGGAGTGAGGTTGGCCAGTGAGCAAGATGAGGTTATTGGCATGATTGCTGTTAATGATTCGGAGACGACAGTTTTGGTGGTATCAGAAAAAGGTTACGGAAAACGTACCGACATAGATGATTATCGAGTGACAAATAGGGGTGGAAAAGGTGTAAAAACGATAAACATTACTGAAAAAACTGGATCACTAGTTGCCATAAAAGGCGTAACGAATCAAGAGGATTTGATGATTATCAACAAATCGGGGATTGTTATCCGAATTGCTGTTGCAGACTTGAGGGTAATGGGTAGAGCAACACAAGGCGTTCGGTTGATTACGTTAAAAGGTGAGGATGAAATTGCTTCCGTTACAAAGATAGATCATGAAGAAGATGCAGAAACTGATTCTGACGCAATTGCGGCAGCTGATGTAGATGTGCTCGAAACACCTACTGAAGATGCAGATGGCGATGATGAAGACAATATTGAAGAGGACAAAAATGCTGAAGAATAATTAAACAAATAAACAACAGAATAACACTATGAGAAAATTAATTTTAAGCATCTGTTTTGCTATTGTCGTGAGTTTTGCTTTTGCCCAAAAGGGGGAAATCTCCGATGCGAAAAAAGGTTACGATGTGTTCCAAGCGGTTGGTCGAAATTTGCCGCTTGATAGAAAATTAGCTTCGCTTAAGGAAGCACTAGCACACGCAGTTACAGCTACTGAAAATGAGAAAACGAAAGAATCTCCTGAGGCTTGGACTTACAAGGCATTGATAACATCTTCCATCGCAATATCAGATACTTTGGATAACGCAAACGCGGACGCAAACTTGAAACTTGCCGAAGATGCCATTGTACAAGCAAAGAAATTAGATACAAAAGGAGAATTAAAAACGCTTATTTCCGATAGCGAAAAGAATGTATCAATTGCCACTACGAATGCTGCAATTATAGCTTACAACAAAAAGGATTTTCAACGGGCGTTTGATAAGTTCTACAGAGCCCAAGAAATAAATCCGAATGACACCTCATCTGTTCTAAACGCCAGTATTATGGCTAAGGCATTAGATAATTATCCTAAAGCGATAGAGCTTTCTAAGCGTTTGTTAGCGATGAATAATCCTCAGAGTGAAGGCATTTACAATGACATATTAAATATTCAGCTTAAAAATCAGAAGGATACTGTTGCCGCGTTGGCCACAGTAGCGGATGCAAAGGCGAAATTTCCTGATAATATAGGATTTATTACAACCGAAGCAGATATTTATATTAGGAAAGGAGAAATAGACAAAGCTGAATCTTCTCTGTTAAAGTTGGTTGAAAAAGATCCAAAAAACGCGCTTTATCAAGCAGCCCTAGGGAATGTATACTTGCAACAAGCGTATAAAAAACAAACTGACCTTGGGAATATAGATCAAATAAAGAAAAAAGCAGAATACACAAAGGCTAAGGCAGAACGCGATGGTTTAGTTGACAAGGCGATGCCATTTTATTTGAAGGCCACTGAGTTGGATCCAAAAAATCTTTCGGCTTTAGATGGTTTAAAAACCATTTATTTCTTTAAAAATGATACAAAAAACTACGAAGCTACCAAGAAAAAAATAGAGGAAGCTGGCGCAGCTAAGCAGTAATAAAAATTTGGAATTGTAAAAAAGAGCTCTAATTAATTTTTGGGCTCTTTTTTTTTGTATATTTTTACAAAAATTAAGTTTAACGTTAGGCCTTCATGAGAAAAATTGCAACAGTTTTTTTATCCATAATCATTTTTATTTCTGTAAATGCGTTTGCACAAAAGACTCAAATACTAATTGCAAGGAATGCGGTGGGTAAATTACAGCTATCAATCGTAAATAAAGACGATAGAAAGAAACAACTTGATCCCATTAAGGAGGGACTTAAAGCAATCGAATCTGCTGAAAAAGATAAAAAAACCAAAGATTGGGCAGAAACTTGGGCAATCAAATCTTACTTAAATTCATATGCTTCAATTATTGAAACAGATGGAAACGCATCGCAAAATTTTTACAACACCGCAGTTGATGCTGTTAAACAAGCAAAAAAATTAGATCGATATGATGATAATTCTGGGTTAATAAGAGCTTCTGACCATAATTTGTTAATCAAGAAGCAAGACATAGGCAATCAGTACTTTGTTGACAACGATTTTAAATCTGCTTTAACCAATTTAAAGGAAGTTAGTGATCATTTTCCTGCCGATACCACACTCGCTTTAAATACGGCGATTTGCGCCATAAATTTACAGATGTACGACGATGCAATGACTTATTTTAAACGAGCTGCAGAAAATGGGATTAAAAATCCAGCCGTTTATCAAAAAATGGCGCAGATTTACGCTGCCAAATTCGACGATAAAACTGCGGTAACCACGTTAGAGACAGGATTAACACTTAACCCTCAAAATAGTGTTTTAACGAATGATTACATCAATCTACTGATAGATAATGAGGATTATCCGAAAGCCCTTGTTCTTATTGATGGCCAGATACAAGCAAAACAGGGAGATAAATTATTGTATTATCTGACTGGCTATTTACAGCAGTCTGCAGGGAGCAAATCAAAGGCCATCCTCTCATACAATCAGGCCTTAGAAAAAGATCCAAATTATTTTGATGCAATGTATCAACTTGGACTTGCATTTATAGAATTAGGAAATAATGAACTAACCAGTAACGATCAAGATAAAAGCGAAAAATATAAGTCTTTTATTAACCGAGCAGAAATTGCCTTGGAACATGCGAATGAGATAGATCCAAACAATAAAAAATGTGTCCAACTGCTCATTGATATTTACACCAGAAAAAACGAACTAGACAAAGTTCAGGCACTTAAAGCAAAATTGCGGGAATTTTGAACCATAACAATTTAGAGCGATAAGGTATCATCCCAATTCAGTAGCTGTATATAACATAAAAGTGATTCGACCTATTTGAAAATACAAGTATTAAACAATCAACTTAACATAATATTAATTATAAGACAAATAGTATCATCAAATTGGGTTGACTAAAATATAGAAGTTATGCCCAATCAATTCCCTTTTTTAAAAGCTGTAAAGTTTTATATTCTTCAGAATCCCTCTTTGGTTCGAAATTGTAAATCCAATTTGCCTGAGGCGGCAGACTCATTAAAATTGATTCAATTCTGCCATTGGTTTCCAATCCAAATTTTGTGCCTGAATCATATACCAAATTAAATTCTACATAACGACTTCTCCGTTGGAATTGCCAGTTTTTTTGCGCCTCCGTAAATTCAGTGCTCTTATTAAGATTAATAAGTTCCGTGTAAACGGGTGCGAAAGTTTTTCCGACGGATACGGAAAATTCTAAAATCTCTTCCCAAGAAAGAGCTGTATTTTCTGGTTTCAATCTATCATAAAATATTCCCCCAATACCTCTAGTTTCGTTTCTATGTTTGATGAAAAAATAGTCGTCAGCCTGTTTTTTAAATTTTGGATAAAAATCATGGTGAAAAAGATCACAAGTTGACTTTAGTTGTTGGTGAAAATATTTTGCTTGTTTCTCTACAATATAATGCGGTGTTAGGTCGATTCCACCTCCAAACCAACGCATATTGTCATCTAACTCAAAATACCTAATGTTCATATGAATAATTGGTACCATCGGACTTTTTGGGTGGATAACGATCGAAACGCCTGTTGCAAAAAATTCATCTTGAGTGACCCCAAATGCTTTTTTCATAGCTTCAGGTAAAGTGCCATGAACTGCAGAAAAATTAACTCCGCCTTTTTCTATTACTTTACCATTTTGCATGATTCTCGTGCAGCCTCCGCCACCACCCTCCCTTTCCCAATTCTCATCTTTAAAAATCCCATCTCCATCTGCCAATTCAAGCGCATTACAAATCTCGTTTTGTATCGCTTTGTATTTTTCTGCAACCTTATCTTTAAAATCATCCATTCATCCACATTTTGTACAAACCTAGCCCAATTTGAGGTGTTAAGTTAAGTTTTCTTTCTATTATACAATAAATTGACAGGTCGATAAATTAACTTATCTCCAAATAATCTAAGTCTTTATTAAAGCTCTCTTTCAATTTACTTAAAGCAAACATGGCTATTGCGGTAAGCAATCCCATTACAATATAGGCAGCGGTAATGTTGCTATATTTTTGAGCTAGAAAAACAAAAAGCAAATTAATAGGAATAAGCGCTCCTCTAACAAAATTCGGTGCAGTGGTTGTTACAGTTGCACGGATGTTGGTACCAAACTGTTCTGCTGCAATGGTTACAAATGTAGCCCAATAACCCACAGAAAAACCCATAAATAAACAAAGCCAAATGAACGTATTGGAAGTTAACCCGTAACTATTAAGGTACACAACCACACTTATCACACTAATAATGTGGAAGATAAAAACTGTTTTTTTTCTAGATTTCAGAATTTGGGCAAGGAAGCCAGTCACTACATCACCGATTGCAATGCCAAAATACGTAAACATAATGCCTTTACCCGCATCTAGTGTTTCTTTTGCGCCAAGTTCCATTCCAAATTCTCGACATAGAGTGATTAACACACCAACTACAAACCATAACGGGACGCCGATAAGAATACAATACAAATATTTTAAAAATCTTTTCTTATCAGAGAAAAGCATGAAAATGTCTCCTTTTTTTACGTGCTCATTTTTGATAATGTCTTTAAACATTCCTGATTCGAATGTTCCCAATCTAAGCACTAATAGAACAAGGCCCATACATCCGCCAACAAAATATGAAGTTTGCCAAGTAAAATTTTCAGCAACCGTAGCAGCTACCGCCGCGCCGAATAACCCAACGCCTGCGACAATCATAGTGCCGTAACCTCTTTTATTTTTGTCCATCGTTCAGCCACAAGGGTTATGCCGGCACCCAATTCTCCTGCTAATCCAACCCCTGCAAAAAAGCGTATCCAGGAGTAACTCTCTACTGTGGTGGCGAATCCATTTGCAATGTTGGCCAGAGAGTATAATAAAATAGATCCAAACAGCACTTTTATACGACCTAATCTATCTCCTAAAATACCCCACAAAATCCCGCCTAAAAGGAGGCCGAACATTTGATAATTGATAATGTGGATGCCTTCCGATCTTAAATTCGCCGCACTAACTCCTATGCTCGTTAAACTTTGTACCCTAACAACAGAAAATAAAACTAGGTCATAAATATCTACAAAATAGCCTAGTGCTGCCACAATCACTAAAAAAATAACATTTCGATTTTGCTTGGCTTTATCGCGCATTTGGTTGTCAGTTAACGGAGCCCAAACTAGTAATTTTTTATAAAAATAAAAAGCCTCTTTTCGATTAAACGAAAAGAGGCTTTTAACCAATTTGAATTACCTTATTTTGGCATCAATACTTGGTCGATTACGTGTGTTACACCATTGCTATCCATAATGTCTGGGATAGTTACAGTAGCTCCATTAATCATCACTTTACCGTCTTTTACAGAAACCTTAAGTTTCTCACCTTGTACAGTTGTTAACTCCATACCATCTTTCAAATCTGCTGCTTTAAGTGCGCCAGAAACTACGTGGTAAGTCAAAATTTTTGTCAAATCAGCTTTCATCGCTGGTTTCATTAATCCCTCTAAAGTGGCTTTTGGAATTTTATCAAAAGCTTCGTTAGTTGGTGCAAATACTGTAAATGGACCTGTACCGCTCAAAGTTTCAACCAAACCTGCAGCCTTAACGGCGGCAACTAATGTTGTGTGATCCTTAGAATTTACTGCATTTTCAACAATGTTTTTAGATGGAACCATCATTGCTCCACCAACTTCAACACCTTGTTCGGTAGACGCCATTTTAGTTGTGTCTGTCATGGTAGTAGAACTCATTGTGTTGCTATCCATTGTGCTAGCATCCTTTTTCTGAGAGTTACATGCAGCAGCCATGGCAACAACCGCCACACCCATCGCAACATTTAAAAATTTCTTTTTCATTTCTTGAGTTTTTTAAATTATGTTTTTGTTTTGTAGTATATACGTTTGAATAGGACTTTAAGTTTTATTTTTTATTTCATAATTAAGCTAATTTTTACATTATAGTATTTTTACATCCTATATCTTTATACCAATATGCATAAACGTGTCAATTAGCAGCTTTTATTTAGATGATTGTTTCAGAAAAGACTTTAAGATGGGCATTGAATTTATACCCTCCACTACTGTTTCAGCGGATATGGATTATAAAATTTCATCGTGGATTTTTAGGCGTGGATGTAAAGATCAGCAATAGCTTATTAAATAGAAACTACAACGGCTCTATTTTTGGAGGCTCTATTTTTTCCGCAACTGATCCTTTTTACGCGGTTTTGTTTGATCAACTGATGCAGCGTAGAGGATTTAAAGTTCGCGTTTGGCTCAAGAGTGCATCTATTCAATATTTAAAACCGGGCACAACTGCATTGTATTTTACGTTAAAGATTACAGAAGAGATGATCACAGATGCAGAAAACAGTTTAAAGACAACGGGAAAATTTGTAAAAAGTTATCCAATTTTACTATTCGATAAAGATGGAGTTTTATGTGCATCGGTGATGAATGAAGTATATTTACGCAATAAGTTTGCCGGAGAAAGTCAAAAAGTATCCATTTAATATCCTTCAACCTATGAACATAAAAAAATTGATACTTGAAGGAGAAAATGATACAATCGACTTTAAAAAAACGATTAGCAGTTCTCCTAAAATTGCAAAAACGTTGGTGGCATTTGCCAATAATAAGGGAGGTAGTTTACTGATAGGCGTTTCAGACAACGGCACAATTGCAGGCGTTAAGGCAGAGGATGAAGAAAAATATATGATTTTAACGGCAGCCGGTAAATTTTGCAAACCCATTATAGCCTGTAGTTTTGAAGAGATTTATGTAGATGAAAAACTAGTATTAATAGCAACCGTTTTAGAGAGTAAGGAGAAACCACACTACGCAATGGATGAACAACAAAAATATTGGGCATTTATTAGGGTTGCAGATAAATCGCTGCTTGCAAGCAAGGTTTCGCTAGAAGTGTTAAAACAGTCCCAAAAAATAAGTGGAGTTCATATCTCCTACTCAGATAACGAAAAAAAGTTGATGGGTTTTTTAGTTGATCACGGGAAAATTACGCTTAAAGAGTTTAGTAAACTTCTGCGATGCTCACACAAGAAAGCGCAAAAAATTTTAGTAAATCTTATCGTTGCTAACGTGATAAAAGCCAACGGATTAGAAAAAGAAGAATATTTTACGGCCGTAAATTAATTTTAAAACTTAGTAAACTCAAAGTAATTTCGAGCCAGTATGCTAAAAAAAATCTATCTAAAATATAAGCCCTATTATAAAGAAAATTTACACTTGGCCTTACCAATTGTCGGTTCTCAACTTGGTCATACGTTGGTTCAGGTTGCAGATAGTGTAATTGTGGGACATTTTACAAATACGGAACAGCTTGCGGCGGTGTCTTTAGTAAATAGTATATTCATCTTAATACTAGTTCTTGGCTTAGGAATTTCTTATGGTTTAACGCCGTTAATTGCACAAGAAAGTGGGCGTTTAAGGCGCAAGGATTGTGGGAAATTGTTGGCAAACAGCTTACTTATTAATTTAATTATAGGCATTTTTCTCTACGCATCCGTTCGATTTGGCGTTTTTGCCATAATCGATCATTTAAATCAGACCCCGTCAGTTGTTCTTTATGCCAAGCCCTATTTAAACTTTTTATCGTTATCTATCATCCCATTATTGTTTTTTCAAACGTTTAAACAATTTGCAGAAGGGCTTGGCTTTACCAAACAGGCGATGTTTATTTCTATTTGGGGCAACGTAATCAATATTATTTTAGGAATAATTTTCGTAAAGGGCATGTTGGGGATTAAGCCAATGGGTGTTTCCGGTGTGGGTCTTAGTACGCTAATAGATCGGATTTTAATGGCGGTGACTATGAGTATATATGTACTTCGCTCAAAGCACTTTAAAACATATTTACTTGGTTTTAAATTTAGGTTTGTAAATAAATTAAGGGTAAAGAAAATTATAAAGATTGGGGCGCCGGTTGCTTTACAGTATACATTTGAAATTAGTGCCTTTAGTGGTGCAGCATTGTTAATTGGCTCAATTGGAGATGTTGAGCAGGCAGCTCATCAAATTGCAATGAGCCTTGCCGCTATGACATATATGATTGCAAGTGGTGTCGCTTCGGCAGCCACCATCAAGACGGGAAATAATTTTGGCAAAAGACGATTTGTAGATTTAAGGCATTCAGCCATAGGAAGTTATCACATCATTATTGCTTTTATGTGCTGCACAGCACTTATTTTCGTCCTGTTTAACAAGCAATTGCCTTACATAATCAGTAATGATACTGCTGTGATAAATATAGCTGGGCACCTATTAATTATTGCAGGATTTTTCCAGCTTTTCGACGGCACACAAGTAATTGGATTAGGGGTTTTGAGAGGTTTGGGTGATGTTAACATTCCAACATTGATTACTTTTTTTGCATATTGGGTAGTGGGGATGCCCATCGGCTACTTACTGGGATTTCATTTTCAATTAGGCGTAAATGGCATTTGGTACGGCTTAACCTTTGGCTTATTGACCGCCTCTATATTACTGTTCTTACGCTTTCAAAATAAGACAAAAGCCCTAAACGTTATGGGTTCTTCCCCCCAACGTTAAAAATTAGCCCAATTGTAAAGATCGAATTTCCTGCAGTTAAATAATCCCGGCTTTTCAAACCAATATTGCTACTGGTTGTATATTGCAACTGAAGTGTACTGTTCAGAGCCATTCTGGTGAAAAAAATTGGTTCGAAAAATACGTTGTCTTCCTTTGGTTGTACAAGGCCATTTATAAAAAATCTATCCATTGTTATTTGGCTTACCCTTAAGGCAGTACCATAGCTGAGCGGGAATTTCGCTCCAAGCAACTTTAATGTGCCCGATTTTTTACTGCTGTAATTTACTTGCAAGAAAGATTTTCTATAAGCTACTTTTTGAACTTCGCTGCTCGTTAGCACCTCATCGGTATATTTTCTATATGTAATGTCGCTACTGCCCTTCCCTACTCCTGCATATATTTCTAAAATACGCTTGTTTTCATCACCGAATGTTGTAAAATATCCACCTCCAACTTCAATCAATCTATGGTTAAAATCTTTTGCTCTTCTACTGTTATTCATCGTAGAACCGCTAATTAAAATACCGATGTGATCTGATACAGCATAGGCGCCATTAACACTCGCATTTCCTTTTAAAGAAGTGTGTGCGCCTCCACTAAATTCTCCCTGTTTACTCAACATTGGCGTATTTGGCACATTTGGCATATAAACAGAGGAGCAACCACTAAATAAAAAAATAACACAAAAAAATAATAGAAGGGTTTTAAACATCGAAAATAACTAACAGTTTGCGCGGCTAAATATTGTATAATAGCCCAAAGTATTTTAATTAATTTTATTTGGTGGCAAAAAATTCAATGAGTTTGGCTGACTTTATAAATGGTTGTTTGGCTATAAAGCGATTCAGGCGCTAACACAGTTGACGGAAAATTTGGAACATTAACTGCATTCGGATGATGCTGGGTCTCTATACAAAATGCATCGAAAGCACTATAATTTTTTCCAAGTTTAGCCTTTTTTACGTCTAAATACTTTGCTGTGTAAAAATGAACAACAGGTTCTGTTGTGTACACGCTTAACATTAAGCCACTGTCCCTCTCTACAGTTTTACTTGCCAAAGTTAGATCGCCGTACACCTTATCTAAAACAAAAGTATGGTCGTAACCCAGCGCATTATTCCAATTTGCCCCGATCTCCTTCAGCGATAAAAAATCAAACGGAGTGCCTTTTACTTCTGCAAGGTTCCCAGTTGCGGCAAATGTATCGTCTTGCTCTAAGTATTTTGATGCAAAAATTTGTTGAACATGTTTAGCAATGCTTCCGACATTTGTCGACAAATTAAAATAATCGTGATGTGTTAAGTTTATGGGTGTCGTTTGGTCTGTCTTAGCTTCGTAACTTAAAATCAACTCGTTATTTTCAGTAAGTTCCACATTTAGGCTTACCCACAAGTTCCCCGGAAATCCCTCCTCTCCATCTTCACTTTCATATTCGAACGTGACAGACGCCTTAGTTTCAGACTCTGTTTGGGTAATCTCCCATAGTTTTTTGTCAAAGCCCTCCACCCCACCGTGCAGCATATTTCCATCAGCATTTTTTGACACTTCATAAACTATGCCGTTCACATTAAATTTTCCATCTTTAATTCTGTTCGCATATCTTCCAATAACAGAACCAAAATAAGCGCCATTGGCTAAATAATCTTTATCAAAATATCCTGAAACATCATCAAAACCCAAAACAATGTCTTGTTTTGCTCCACTTCCATTTATAACTTCAAAATGACTTATGATGGTTCCATAATTAAAAATCTTAACATAGGTGCCTTTTTTATTCTTTAATTCTACGGCTATAATCTCTTCGCCATCAATAAATTTACCTGTTGGTATTTGGTTTACTGTCATAAATTGTAACTTAGCAATCTTAATGTCAAGCGACAAAAATACTATTTAAACTTGTTTTCATCTCATTTAACCAAATGAAAAATACACTAATAGAAAAATTTAAAGAGCAATATAGTACCGATGCATCAGCAATATATTTTACACCTGGGCGTGTGAATCTAATTGGAGAACATATAGATTATAATGGGGGGTTAGTGCTGCCATGTGCTATAACGCTAGGCACATGGGTTGCGATTGCTCCAAATAATTCAGGCAAGTGTAGATTTAAAAGTTTAAATTTTGAAGCTCAAGCCGAAGTTGAAAGTAATGTGCTGCACGAAAAAGATGGTGGCCGTTGGTTTAACTATCCGCTCGGTGTGATAAACGAATTTTTGAAAGATGGAAGACAGATCGATGGCGTAGATTTTCTTTATCATGGAAATATTCCAATTGGATCAGGGCTCTCTTCTTCAGCCTCGATAGAGATTGCCACCGCTTTTGCACTGAATGAATTTTTCAAATTGGGATATGAAAAGTTAGACTTGGTGAAGATTGCAAAAAGGGTAGAAAATAATTTTATTGGGGTAAATTCTGGTATTATGGATCAGTTTGCCGTAACTTTTGGAGAGGAAAATAAAGCGATTCTGTTAGATTGCGATACGTTGAAAAATAAGATGGTAGATATAAATCTAGGCAACTATGTGCTAGCCATTATAAATACGAATAAACCTAGAGAACTTGCAGATTCAAAATATAATCAACGAGTAGATGAATGCCAGACAGCATTAAAATTGTTAAACCAAGAGATTACGTTAAATAACTTGTGCGAGCTAACGGCAGAAAAATTTCTCTTGCACAATCATTTGATTACCGATCAAACCATTTTAAATAGGGCAACCCATGTTGTTAAAGAAAATGATAGAGTTTCTCTTGCAGCAAAAGCATTAAATGCAGGTTATTTAGAGGAATTTGGACGATTAATGTACGCTTCTCATGATTCTTTGAGAGATTTGTATGAAGTGAGTGGTAAAGAATTAGATACTGTTGTCGAATTTTGCAGCGGATATGACCATGTAATCGGCGCAAGAATGACTGGTGCAGGATTTGGAGGTTGCGCAATTGCACTTTTAGAAAAAGGTTTCGAACATGATTTTACAATAAAGTTAGCTGATTTCTACAAAGACCGTATCGGATATTCTACAGATGTTTATGTAAGTCATATTGGAAATGGACCAAGAATACTTTAATTAAACTACGTAGTTCCATTTGACTTCTAAATGAAAAAATTAAAGTTAGGCGACTTAAATAGACCTGATGTGGCTAGTTTTAAAGATCAGGCCAAACTTCCAATTGTAGTGGTTTTAGATAATGTGAGAAGCATGCATAATGTCGGATCTATATTTAGAACATCAGACGCTTTTTCAATCGAGGAAATTTTACTTTGCGGAATAACTGCGCAGCCTCCCCATCGTGAAATTGAAAAGGCTGCATTAGGAGCTACAAAATCTGTAAACTGGCAGTACTTCCCTTCTACTTTGCAGGCAATTGAATTCTTAAAAGGCAATAATTATAAAATTTTAGCCATCGAACAGGCTTCAGGCAGTACAATGTTGAACTTATTTCATCCAGAAATAAACGGAAAATATGCGTTAATTTTTGGCAATGAGGTAGATGGGGTTAGCGAGGCAGTGATGGACAACATTGAAGATTGTATAGAAATACCACAATTTGGAACCAAGCACTCTTTCAATATTTCGATTTCTGCCGGAATTGTGTTGTGGGATATGGTATCAAAACTCACTTTAATGTAATGCGGCGCCTTCATCACATTCGTAAAAATGTTAAAGGTTATTTATTATGTCCAAGGTAAACCGGATGTACCAAATAATATACACATTTTAGTTAACAATAGTCCTTTTCCGCCCGGCAAACGCTATTATTGTCAAATCGGCTGCTATTTAAAGTAGAAATTGAGTGATTGCAGAATATTGGCAAGGTTTTTTAGCATACGGACCTTGACAGCGCAAATTGCTGCCTTAAATAGATATAGAAATGAAACTTACCCTTACAAAATCGACGATGTTGATAGCGCTTTTAGGCTTATCTTCACAAGTGTTTGCCCAGGATTCCACCCCGACTTCAGGCAGATTTTCACCACAAGAGTTCCGCACTTGGAGTGTTGGAGCGCACGGAGGTATATTAAGTTACAATACCATATTTGGTAGCAGTAGTGTTAGAGCGGAAGAGTTTAACAGCATTGGTTACGGAGCATTTGTAAAAAAGCAAATTCTTCCATCCTTGGGAATTCAAGCGGATTTTTTGCGAGGAAAAATTAAAACAGCTGCAACTCCTGGAGAAACTGAACAAAATATTCAATGGTCTGGCGCATTAACTGCTGTGTTAAATGTGGCCAATTTTAGCGGAAGAAATGAGAATGCTTATCTAATTCCTTACGTAAAAGCTGGTGCTGGTTATATGTCGTCCGATTTTAGCACCAATGTAACCGGTATTACCGGCGACTTTAATGGCAGAGAGGGATTTTTTATACCTACTGGTGTCGGATTTAAAATCGGCGTTGCTAAGGGTGTCAATCTAGATTTTGGTTATGATGTCAACTTTGTTAAATCTCCAGCTAGTATTGGTAAATATGAATTTTCTTATGGACACGGAGGTGTAGAATTTGCCTTAGGAAGCGCAGATAAACCTCAATTGCAAAATTACAGCGCCATCGCAGATTTGCGTAAAAAATCTGCCGCAGAAAGTTCGGAGTTGCGTAGAGCATTGTCTTCTGCGGAAGAGAACGCAGCACGCGATAGAGCCCAATATGCTAAAGACCTGGGTGATGATGATAATGATGGTGTAGCTAACAAATTTGACAAATGTCCTGGCACTCCCGCTGGTATAGTTGTAGACGGATCAGGATGTCCTTTGGCCGCTCCAAAACCACAAATCATCAAGGAAACAAAAGTTGTTGTAACAGAGGCCGATCGTAGGGTTGTTGATGAAGCTATTAAAAACCTTGAATTCGATTTAGGTAAATCTACAATTCGTTCAAAATCTTACACTACGCTAAATAGAGTAGCTGCCTTATTGATGGAAAAAGACTTTAGTTTAAAATTGGCTGGTCACACAGACATTACAGGTTCTAGAGAATTAAACTTACGTCTTTCTAAAGATAGAGCAGAATCTGTTAAAGCTTATTTAGTTTCTCAAGGTGCCAACGCATCAAGAATTGAAGCTACAGGTTACGGACCAGATCAACCGATTGCAACAAACAAAACTGCAGAAGGTCGCCAACAAAACCGTCGTGTAGAGTTTACAATCTACTAGTAATTAAATAAATTATGTAGCAGGTTCCGATGAAAATCGGAACCTTTTTTTTTGTAGAAAATATTTTGAAAAACATGCTCAAAATTTAGTTTGGTGCGTTGATAATTTACAATTATGGTCCCTTAAAACATCCTTTTAAAAATTTTATTATCCAGCTCTGTCAATAACGAGTAAGTACATTTGTAATTATATTTTATCGGGGAGATTCTACATTATGCATATAACGATTGGAAGTTGCGGCTACTTATAAGGTGCTCTGACCTAAAGGTATTAGATAGGCTTCTTCTGTTTTCAGTTTAGAAAAATAACCTGTTTTAGGGAAATATCTCGGCTGAAAAACATTAGAAAATTTTGTTTTAAATCCTTGCTTAAAACTATAATATGGTTAATTGTCGTGTTTTTTGGCAATTTAAAACCTTTTTTTATCCGGTCATATTTTAAAATCTCCTTTACCAAGCAAGAGGCTATATTCAAACTTCTAGAAATAAAAAAAACTTTAAATCACCACCTTTAGGTATTGCTGCTTTTTTTATTTGTGTATAATTTTGATATGAATACGGAACGAGATGGGCATTTTTTAGGCCCAGACGATATTGGTTTCGAAAAAAAATAGTTAGACCCATTTTATTTGGATGATAAAAAGCGAATATCTCTAACTAATATCCTAAAATAGGTTATGACTCAATATTAATCTAATGAAAAATTTAAAAATTAAAGCGCTCTCATTCTGTTTAATTGGTTTTCTAGCCCTGTTAACAAAGGCTTACGCACAA
Source organism: Pedobacter sp. UYEF25 (assembly GCF_054061655.1). NCBI lineage: Bacteria > Pseudomonadati > Bacteroidota > Sphingobacteriia > Sphingobacteriales > Sphingobacteriaceae > Pedobacter > Pedobacter sp. UYEF25. Next base: position 49,098 of record NZ_JBSSEL010000010.1, read on the forward strand.
GTTCAGACCTTTAACAATAGATATCCAACGTTGGTATTGCCTATGTATAATATAGACTTACCTATTAACAAGGAAATCAAAGTTATAAATACCTCCAATAATCAGGAAGTTAAGCTCTTCGATGCAATTGCAAAATTGCAGAATAAACCTTCTGTTATAGTAACTTGGAGCAATAGCGATGAACTTCAAAATTATCATTTACAAAGATTAGATAGTTTGGTAAAACTCTCCAACATGAACGAGATTAACTTAGTTATTATTAATTTGAATAACTATTTCAATCCCGCATCAAAGTCATTTCCAAAAAACGGCCTAGAAAGTAAAACTCTTAGAGCTTCCATTGAAAAAAAACACCCTAAATGGTTGGAGATACCTTTCTATTTAGGTAACTTATATGAATTTAATAGTTTTTATGGGACAACTCGCGAGCCATTTATAATTTATTTAGATAATCAGAAAAAGATTATATCAACCACTGCCTTATCCAAAGACGTTTACGCTAAAAATATTTATCAATATATTACTACTTTTGCGAAACCACCTTCTGGCAAATATATATTTATATCGGGCGGCGTCCAGATAGGCGATAAGGACAAAGCAGATTTTTATGTTGCTAGAAATAAGATAACTGAAACGACAACCCAAATACAATATTTGGATCCAAAATCTAAGAAAGTTTTTTTTCAGATTAATTACTCCTTAAATAAACCAAATTTTCTATTGCCTTTACGACCAATAAGTTGCAATGGTACATTTGCTTACAAAGATGAAAATGAGAAAATAGTATTTGAAGGGGACTGTGCAAACGACTATTTAAATAACCTTACAACTTATGAAAACAATAAAATAGTATCTGAAATGGAAAATTTCACTGAACTCAACGAGAATTATTTAATAAATTACGATGAAGTACAGGGAAATTTAAATGAAGAAATTCAAAATTTTGTTAAACCTGCCAATACTTTAACCCCTGTAATGTATTCACGTTATAACAAAAATGGAGGTAAAGTAGTAACAGAGTATAATAATTGGGGCAAAAAAGTAAGTGAGAAGAATTATTACCCAAACGGAAAGCTAGGTTTTGAAGGCAATTGGACTATTAAAAATTGGTATTACGAAAATGGAAAAATAAAAGAAAGTAGTTTTTATGTTGATGGAAAAAAGAATGGAAAGTGCTCAAAATTTTATGAAAATGGAAAACTCAAATCTATTGACTTATATGAGAACGGTGAAAGGAAACCACAAAAAGGGTATCAAAAATTTTTTGAAAATGGATCGAAAATGGAAACCAGATTTTTAGATGGTAGTGAAGACCACTTTTATTCTAACAATCAATTAATGTTTAAAAGACTACCTATTGAACAAGCTAATAACGCATCTGAAACGCTTTTTTATCCTAATGGAAAAGTCTCAACAAAAATACAGTTTGATGCTAACGGGTATGTAACCTGTGGTAGTAAATTTTATTCACAAGCAGGTGATTTACTTAATAAACCATACGTATTAAACAAACTAATAAATACGCTTTTTGAACTATACAAAAATATGGATTTAGAAGCTAAAACTGATGACAATAGTATCACTGAAAAAAATGCTACACGATTTTTCCTTAAAGATAAACAGGACCAATTCAACTTATGGTTTCCGTTGGATAACAAAGGTTATGAGGAGGCAAATGGAAAACGTTATCAGATATTGGTTGACATTAGTTGCGATTAAAAAAATAAAATTAACTACAACATTAAATGAATAATTTCTAAAACCCTAGTATTTTAGCGGTAATAATATTTTGTAATCTTCAAGCATCAGAAAAGTTAAAGAGGTTTTTTAGAAGAATTGGGGTAGCAGTGAAGATATGAAGGATTTGAAAGCAATGCTTGTTCTAAATCCGCTAGATATGAGCGGTAAGACTGAAACTAGAGGAACAATTCAATTGATCGGTGGATACAGGGGCGGATTGGTAAGAAATTGTGATGACAAATTACTGTTAACTAATTTAGTAGATAAAATTTTAAGAATTGATGTCAAGTGGCTGAAAAATCCAAAAGAAACTACCCTAAGTTCACAGCAGTTTAGTGTCCTGTTAAGATTTGAAGATGATAGTCAGAAATCCGGCGCAGCATACAAGCTCATCTGGATCCATCTAAAGGCGATAATATTGAAATGATTTGGCCGGTTGACGCAAAAGATAAAATCATTTTAGTGCATAATTTTTTTAAAAAAACCAGATGATATATTATGTGAATTACACCTCAACGCATATTACAAAGAAACTATGTCTAAAGAAAACTGATAAAGCTGTAGTAGAAAGTCAAGGAAAAAAACAATAAGATTTCCGATGATGCAGGTGACTTTTTTAGTAATTAGCATTATTTATCAAACTGAAATTATAGAGGTACCTAATTTTTAATTTTAAGATCTTTTCAAATCGGTATACACAGATGAAAATATTTAAATCATTTTGATTATAGACGGTTAAGCTTTTAACTGTCGATTTATTATTTATTAAAAATGAAGCAAACCCGTTTTAATGATCTGAATTTACGCTTAATAGATTTCCAAAAGCAAGTAGCCGTCGTTTGCCCTAAATGTTGTAAGAAAGCGTTCGCCTACGTAAATTATGAGGAAAAGCAAGCTCGTTTGTTCTGCGCATCTTGTAACTATAATAAAAATAGCAGTACAGAGATAAATACATATCGCATCAACGCAAATTTTAAAACCGCTTCAAATCTTTATTTTGAAGTAAATTTATGGTATTTAGCTTCTTTTAAAAATGAAATATTCTGGGCCTTTAACCAACAACATCTACTCCATTTAGAGCAATATATTTCGGCTGAATTGAGAGCACATTCAAACCGAACGCACTTCACACTTCTGGAAAGATTACCTAAATTTTATCACGAAGCCAAAAATAGAAAAGCGCTTTTAAAGATTATAGAAAAATTAAAAAATAAATAGCAATACTAACCCGACTCTTTTAATTAAGCTAGGTTTTGACTAACGAATGTTGGCGAAAAAACCAAACCCAAAACACCTACATATTTACCCGCAGGGGAACGTAAAAATTAGTTTAATTTTTTCAAGTTCAAATTGTATTAATCAATAATTTTAGCCCTTTTTATTTTTAAAAGTCATCTTGGCTTTCTGGCCCGCACTATAATTGTAAGTCTTCGTATTTTTAGCTTTTTTTTCTTGATGAGCTGTATTTTCTTCATCGCCAACTTCCGAAACCTTAACCTTAGCTTTCGTTTTTCTTAAATTCAAGAAAGAAAAATCTTGGGGAATTTCTAACAGTTCCATCTTTTTACCTAGTGCTTGCTCTATTCGTTTAATATTTGCAAGTTCTATATCGTTAGCAAATGTTATAAAATTGCTTTCTCCTTCTTCGGTTTTAACTACCCTATTGGTAAATAATTCTATTTTCTCGGGCACTTCTAGATGGATTACAAATGGAATACCAGAAGTATCTAAGTTTTCTAAACGTTCTTGCGCCACAATTAAAATACGGGACTCGTTATTGTTCTTAAACTCTTCCACATCATCAAAACCGTAATCCGCATTCAACAGTGGTTTGTAAATTGCGACAGTAGAATACTCTTTTTTATGCAATGCATCAAAAACTTTCTGAGCAGTAAGTTTTGTTTCTACAAATAATACAACTTTATCAAAAACGTCTTCATCATTAAGTAAAAAAGAAGCAAATGCTAATTTATTCTTAAAGTCCGGCAATTTATAAAGTGACATGGGATGCGTCAATATTTCTTTTTCTTCAATTTCATCTATTTCTATAATGGCAGGCATTTTCATAAACGGCGCCATCATTTTCTCAATTTTATTATGTAATACCTCGGTAAAAAGTAGGTGTTGAGATTTATAGGCACTATTTGCAAGCTCTGTAATTGGCAGCTGGAAACCCTTTTTAATCATCAGTTGAGCGTCATCCACAATGAAGAACTGTATTTTATTGGTGTTTAAAGCTAACTTAAGATAAAGTGCTCGCGCCCTATCCGGCACCGCAACGATAATATCTACACCATCTGTAATTAAATTCATTTGATTTGCGAGAGTGTCGTTGTGATCAATACCTAAAATGCGAATCGTTTTATTGCGATTAAGCAGGTGGAACTGATTCAATACTTCTTCCATATGATCTGTATCGGGAACCAATATTAAAGCTCGCGGAGCCTCTTCGAAAGCATATTTCAATTTCATTAATGTTGCAAGTAAGTATGCAGTGGTTTTACCTGCACCCAAAGGTGCAATGCCAACTACGTCTTGCCCACCCAACATTCTTGAAATTGTTTTTGATTGAATTTCTTTTGGCGTTAAAAATCCAAGATCTAACATGGCCGCGTTTAACGGTTTACTGAGTTTTAATTTTTCTAAAGACACCTATTTCAATTAATGTAAATGGCAAATATCCCTAAAAAAATCAAATAAACATGATTATTAATTTACTGTACTACAAAGATGACGAGCCGAGCCAAACATTGAGCCGTGAAAATTATTTATTGAAATTATTTAAATGTTTTAAAACTTTTATTGCGCTTTAGGGTTCTTAAGGTATTCAGTTTATATAATCTTATATAGATTAGTTTGTTTGGTTTTAAAGAAAGGGATTTATGGATATAAATCCCTTTCTCTTTTTAGCTTTTTTATAAAATTTTAGGTTGTTGAAGCGCTTAAATTTTGAAGTTTTCTAGTTTTAAGTGGTTATACCATCTCTAAAATAACCGTAAACTGAACAGGTGGTCTTGCTGGCGTAACCTATAATTAAACGGTGTTTACTTCATCTTCTTTGTAATCTTTTACATCAGTAATGTAATGGTTCATAATTAAAAAATCAAATAAAGGCTTTGCATCGTCTGAAACAGGCATGTTTTTAGTGGTGATGACGGTATTGGTTTTTTTATCTAAAAATGGATAGGCAAACAACCTTACATTTTTGCTAAACATGTCGTTTACATAGCTTAATAACTTTCCCGAATAATTGTCTCCGAAGTTTTTCGAATTAAATACAAATTTTAAGTTGTTAATATTTGTCGCAATACCGACGCTATGAGGCTTGCATTTTTCCAAATACATGGCCAACCTATTTTGTCTCGCAAAGTTCGATACAATAACCAAATTTCCTGTGTTACACATATCAAGTGTTCTCTTAGCCACCAATTCTAAATCTAATTCTTCCGTGCCTTCTTTCTGATCTGTGAGTAAGTTGGTGAGCAAAATCTCTATCATCAAACTAAGGTTGCCATCCTCCACATCATTAGTTTTAATAAACTGCTCGGTAGCCTTATTAAAAAGATTAAAGTTTGGATTTGATTTCTGTCCAAACTTTGTTCTTAAAATCATGATGTCTTTTTTATACAACAGATCTTTCGCTTGGCGCGGATGCGCATCCATGTCAAATATGGCAGCAGCAGAAAAGTCTTTTGCAATGAGATAAAGATTTAGTAAAATATTATTAACGACACCAAATTTTGGGCCTTTTACAGATATTAAATCAATTTCAACGGATCCGATATTTAAATTATCGGCAAGCGATTCAACCATCGTCTTAGGATCATTTGAATAGTAGTATGCCGCATAAATTAAATTTACTCCGACTATTCCCAGTACGGTTTGTTGCATATTTACATCGGTATCCAACAGCCTTATGTGAAAAAATATTTCGTTGGGCGCACCCGCGGGTTCTGTCTGAAACCGAATCCCTACCCATCCGTGTGGCTCATTCGTACGCTTATAATTTAAGGTGGTTACTGTGTTTGCGAATGCAAAAAAAGTCCGACTTTCGTATTTTTCTCCAGAAAGACGCTCTATTAAAAGTCCAAATTCATGGTCTAACATGCGAAGTACGCGGTTTTGACTTACGTATCTACCAGATTCTTCCGCTCCGTAAATGGCGTCGCTAAAGGCCATATCATAAGCCGACATACTTTTTGCTACTGTTCCAGAGGCCGCACCTGCGTTAAAAAAATTTCTAGACACTTCTTGCCCCGCACCAATTTCTGCAAAAGTTCCGTAAATGTTAAGATCTAAATTTATTTTTAATGCTTTGCGCTTGGTATCTAAAATCTCGCGTGGTATCATGGCGCAAAAGTAAGCAAAATGATTTTAAGAGGTGTTTTAGAATCACAAAAATAAGAGCGGTGCCATCCGGCACCGCTCTTATTAAACCAAACCTAAACTTAAACCATTATGAAAAATTTATTATGAAACAGCTATTTCCTTTTGTATTAACTTCTCATCTTGCTTGCCGATTTTTATCGTCAAGATGCCATCAAGATAAGCAGCTGAAATTTTATCAACATCTGCATTTTCGGGTAAGTTAAATGATCTAGAAAAGCTATTAAAACAAAATTCTTTTCGGCTAAACTTCTGATCATCGCTCCTCTTTTCTTCTTTTCCATCAAAAGTCACCGTCAAAATATTCTTCTTGAGTTTAATTAGAAAATCTTCCTTTCTCAATCCTGGTGCCGCCAAGTCCAGCAAAAAGCATCCATCTTTTTCGCTGATATTAACCGAAGGAACTTTATCTTTTATACTATTTTTCGTCTCTAAATCATTGAACAATGATTCTAAACCGTTGTTAAAATAAGGCGCATTAGCGCGCGCTTTTTGATTAAAATTTGCAAGAGTCATATCGATAATTTTTTATTGTTGTTTTTTGAAGATTAGTAATCAACTTATATACCAATGCAAAATTATCATTAAATCACGTCATTTTGACTGATATAAAATGTTTATATAGACAAAATGTCTGATTTATGAGTCTTTGTTAAAAAAAATCCCATATTTATAATTCGGAAAAACAACAAATACGATGGTGAGAAAAATATTATTAATTGCCTTTATTTTATTGGTCTCAAAGCAAACATACAGTCAAAATGACTCCTCGTCTTATAAAACTCAGAGGGTAAAAATAAATAGCCTTCTTAATCAAAGAAGTTTGAAATTTGGGCAGTATGATGAGAGTTTAAAAGAGCGTTCTGGAATTTTTGGTCTTCAAACTAAAAAAGACCTTCGAAAATCAAATGATATTTTAAGAACAGTGGTATTAGATGATAACCAAATATTTAGAGAAATAAAATCGCTGATGGAGTATAAAGATTTGCAAAATCAACAAAAGGTTAGTGAGGCGGGCGAATACGAGGGGAGAATGATCGGCTACATGCACACCGTAAAAAAACTACAGGACCAGCAAAAGAAACTTCAAGATCAATTGTCAATTAATACGACTTCTATGAGCGGGATTTGGATGACGGCGCTAGGAATAATTATAGGTGCGGGATTAACATTTGGGATAATGAAATTTGAAAACAAAAAGGCCAGCAATGAAGCTGGCCTAAAATCTAATTAAAATAGTATCCTATTTTTTAAAATGTTCTATAATTAGTGTAGCCAACTCGGTTCCAATTCTTTCTTGAGCCTCATTTGTAGAAGCACCAATGTGTGGCGTTAGAGAGATTTTCGAATGGGTTAAAATACCTGCCAATGGAGTTGGTTCATTGTTAAAAACGTCCAATCCAGCGAATGCAACCGTTCCATTGTCAATTGCAGCAATTAATGCTTCTTCGTCAATGGTTCCTCCTCTAGAACAATTCACAACACCAACACCCTTTTTCATTTTTTCAAACTCGTCTTTACCTAAAATAGGTTTTGAAGCGAATGGTGTATGTAAACTGATAAAGTCTGACTGGCGAATAACCTCCTCTAAGGAAATAGTTTTGATCGGAATTTTTATGGACTTTCCTCCCTGAAAATTCAATTCTATTTCTGTTTCTATCGGATGTAAATCGTATGCAATTACATTCATGCCCAAACCAAGGGCAACTTTTGCAGTGGCGCGTCCTATTCTACCAAATCCAATGATACCAATGGTTTTCCCACTCAATTCGGTTCCTTTTGCGTACGCTTTTTTTAACGCATTAAAGTGGGTGGCACCCTCTGTTGGCATTTTTCTATTTGCATCTTGCAAAAACCTGATTCCCGTAAAAAGATGAGAAAAAACCAATTCTGCTACAGACAAAGAAGACGCAGCAGGCGTGTTAACCACATTAATACCTTTACTTCGCGCATAATCCACATCAATATTATCCATACCAACACCGCCGCGGCCAATTAATTTTATATTCGGACAAGCATCAATTAAATCTTTTCTAATCTTGGTCGCACTTCTAACAGTTATTGCATCGTAGTTTAACAATGCCATAGCTAGTTTTTCTTGAGGAATTGTTTCTGTATCCACTGAAAACCCTGCTTTCTCTAACAACTCCTGCCCTATCGGGTCTATGCCATCATTGGCCAATATTTTAATCATGAACTTAAAGTTAGGCGCCTAAATATTATCTAATAATTTATTGTTTTGTAGGATATTTCTCTTCAAACTCCTGCATTGCATCAATTAAAGCATGCACACTTGTAATGGGCAATGCATTGTACAGGGAAGCTCTAAAACCACCTACACTCCTATGCCCCTTTATTCCAACAATTCCTTCAGATTCTGCGTATTTAAGAAATGGTTTTTCTAATTCTGGATTATCCATAACGAAACATACATTCATTCTGCTTCTGTCTTCTATGGTACAAGTTCCTTTAAATAAGGGATTTCTATCGATTTCTCTATAAAGTGCTTCAGATTTTTGCTTGTTTTCTTTCTCTATTTCCGCAACTCCGCCTTTTGCTTTCAACCACCTTAAATTTAACATGGCCACATAAATTGAAAAAACAGGGGGTGTGTTGTACATAGAATCTGCGTCTGCATGCGCTTTATAATTTAGCATAGAAGGAATTTTTCTATCTATTTTGCCTAATAAATCATTCTTCACAATAGCAATTGTTAACCCAGCAGGACCAATGTTTTTTTGAGCGCCAGCGTAGATAATTCCGAATTTCGATACATCAATTACACTGCTCAAAATATCAGACGACATATCACACACTAAAGGCACCTCAGTGTCAGGAAATCTTACAAACTCTGTTCCATATATGGTATTATTAGAGGTGAAATGAACGTATGCGCTATCTGATGGGATTTCAAAATCCTTTGGTATAAAGTTATAATTCTCGTCCTTGGAAGAGGCTACTACATGTACATTACCAATTATTTTTGCTTCTTTAATTGCCTTGCTAGACCAAACGCCAGTATCCAAGTAAGATGCAGTCTGCCCATCTCCCAATAAATTTAGAGGGACCATGGCAAATTGTAAACTTGCACCACCTTGCAAGAAAAGTATAGAATAACCGTCCGGTACATTCATTAACTCTTTTATCAACTTGCCTGCTTCCTCAATAACAGCTTCGAATTCTGCCGAGCGATGAGAGATTTCTAGAACCGACAACCCATCAGTGAAATCTAACACGGCACTCGCCGCCTGTTTAAAAACTTCTTGCGGCAAAATGCAAGGTCCTGCTCCAAAATTATGTGTCATTTTCTATAAAGTTTATGCCGCAAAGGTAATTTTTTTGATTAGTTCCTAGAAATTAATCCGTTGGTAAAAAATTAATTTTTTACAAAAATTTAGCGAGAATACCTCAAATTATTATCGTTTTGGCAAAAGCTATCGAGTTGTATTGCTTTTGTCCCTAAATCGAACAATTAACTTAATATTAATTTGCCTGTCTGTTAAAAAATTTGGGATTGCGTACTGCGTGCCCTTTGCATCTTTTAACCAAAGGTAAGAAACTGTGTTATCAATATTTAATAGGTTGAAAATTTCACAAAACAAAATGACCGAACTGAAGTTTTTAGATAAAAATTTTGGTTTTTCTTTAGAAGCTTCATCTAAAAAATCTTTTGAAAAGCCAATGTCCACCCGTCTGTAGGCAGGAATGAAAAAATTATCTAAATATTTAGAACCCTGCGGTGGACCAATTGGTAATCTGGATCCGTAGACCGCATTTACATGAACTTTATAACTTGGGTTAGTTAAAAGTTTATCCTGAAAGAAAACAGAAAAATTCACCCTTTGGTCTGTCGGCCGTTTAATGTATCCGAGATATACTGGCTTACCATTTAGATCATTTTGGTCGCTCCTTAAATTTTCATTCGCATGCATGAGTGAAAGTCTAAAATAAGAAATCATGTCTTTAACAAACTCACCTCCTATGCTAAAATCAGTGCCGTAAGCCACACCCTTAGACACTTTATTTGCTAAATACTTAATTTGCAAGTTGTCTATTTTATAAGGGATAAGTTGATCTGAATATTTGAAATAGCTTTCTGAAACAAATTTTAGGCGGGTGCCAAGCGCATCGAACGCGTATTCATATCCTAACGAGAGATTGTAAGAGCGCTGCGCTCTTTGATGAAGGTTTAAAGTCCCATTTACGTCCCTTATCGTTCGATATGATGGCGGTTGTTGAAATACCCCGGCGCTAAATCTTAAAATCTTATTTTCCCCACTAGGACGATAGGCTAACAACAACCTTGGGCTAATTAAAAACTGTTGACTTAACGAATTGTAACTTCCCCTTACACCAAGCTGTAAATCTGTGAAATTAGAAATTGCATAACTGTCTTGAATATAACCATTTAGATTATTCAACATTAAGTTGTTAGTTGCGTTAACCACATTTTCGACTTTTGGCTTCGCTGTGCTGTTTGTAGAATCCACATAATTAAACTCATTTAATCTATCTTTCGAATTGCTAGTTTGTGCGCCTATTCCCCAAGAGAATACATGACTGCCAAAATTTTGGTCCACTTTAATTTCCGAGCTGAATACGGAAGTACTTAAGTTATTATTTGCAAAATCGAAGTAAATTCCCCTATAACTCAGTGGTTTTATAGATCCGTCTGACGGGGGAGTTTCTTCGTCGTTATTTAAATAATAACTACCCAAAATATTATAATTCTCTCGCTCCAAGGTCTTAAAAAAACTATTAATAAATTTAATAGCCAAATTAGACTGGGGAGAGTAAGTCGCTGTTAAAGCTGTTCCCAAAGTTTTATAGTCATCTATTTCTTTTCCATCATAATCTACTGCGAGTCTAAATTTAGTTCCTAATGTGCTAAAAGTTGTCTCTTTACTTATAGGATTTAATTGAAATCTCCCAAGATTCAAGGTTGTAAAAATTGCAAGATTAAATTTGGGAGAAAAGTCGTACTGATAGAGGAATTGTCCATCTCCAAAATTTGGTTTATAATTTCCTTTTTCTTCATTTCTTAATAGTACGCTAGCATTATTTTTATAACGCAAGCCTACAAGCAAAAAACTGTTCTTAAATCTCATTTTGTTAGAAATGGCGCTATTTAAAAAGCTCAAACCTAGTAGAAATTGATCGCTATCCGGCTTGTCATATTTTACATCCAAAACTGAAGATAATTTGTCGCCATATTTAGATTCAAAACCACCTGCAGAGAATTTTGCATTGCTAACCAGATCTGAGTTTATAAAACTTAATCCTTCTTGCTGCCCATTCCTAACCAATATAGGACGATTTATTTCTATGCCGTTCAGGTAAACTAAGTTTTCATCAAAGTTGCCTCCGCGAACGCTGTATTGTGCGCTTAATTCATTGTTTGTAGAAACACCTGGCAAGGTTTTTAACATACTCTCAAAATTGCCTGACAATAGCGGAATTGCTCCAACGTCAGAGATATTTATAATAGATGCATTAGTTAACTGATTTCTCTTATCAGTGATGTTAACCTGCTCTAGCTCACTTACATTAACGGACAAAGTTGTATTTACAACTATATTTGACAATGTATTTTGAGTAAAGTTTACTGTTTTTGGATTGTAACCAAGAAGGGAAAATTTGATGCTAAAATTCTTTTTAGTAGAATGAACAGAGAAATTACCTTGGTTGTCGGTGACAGAAGAAGAGAACTGGCCAAGCATAGTAACAGTAACTTGGGAAAGTGGGTGTCCACTAGAATCAACCACAAGTCCGGAAATTCTGACCGCGATCTGTGCATTTGCCAACCCGAATGACAAAGTTAAGAAAAGAACAAATAGCGTTGCTCTGCGCATATTTAAAATTTTTAATTTAATTCATTCTGCGAGATCCAGCATTAACGACTTTAATTTCTAGTAGAAAGCTGAAAGAGATGAGTTTAAATGCGCTGTGTATTTCCAGAAAAATTCTTCATTTTAGCAATCGTTTCGGTGGGATTTTGGGACGCAAAGATCGAATTGCCAGACACAAATGCATTTACGCCTGCGCTAAGCAGAGGAGCCATGTTTTCCAAACCAATACCGCCATCAACTTCAATAACCAAACGTTCATTAGTTCCCTTCATTAAAGCTTTTAAATCGCTCACTTTTTTATAGGTATTCTGAATGAATCTTTGACCACCAAATCCAGGATTTACGGACATAATTAGTACCATATCTAGCTCTCCAATAATGTCTTGGAGTAGATTTACAGGCGTGTGCGGATTTAGGGCTACGCTAGCTCTGCAACCTGCATTCTTTATGACCTCAACAGTTCTATGTAAGTGCGCGCATGCTTCATAGTGCACGGTGATTGAATCTGCACCGGCATTCGCAAATTCTTCTATATAATTGTCTGCGTTTGCAATCATCAGATGTACATCGATTGGTTTTTTTGCATATTTCTTAACCACCTTTAAAATGGGGAAACCAAAAGATATATTTGGTACAAATACCCCATCCATTACGTCAAAATGAAACCAATCAGCATCGCTTTCATTTATCATTTCTAAGTCTTGCTGTAAATTGCCGAAATCTGCAGACAGTAAGGAAGGAGCTATCAGGTGTTGCATTTATTATTATCTTATTTTTAATGTAATTTAAATATCTCTCTTCAGGTCCGTTGGTGATTGCGATTTAGTTTGGTTCAGTAACCTAATTTTCATCCTGTTTTATAAGTCTAACTTCGCCCTAGCATAATCTGCCGTGGGCGCTTAACGTTGCATTTCTCCTTTTATTTCGGCTAGCTACGCAAGTTACAAAATCATTGTTAAACAACACAAAAAGCCATAAAAAACCCTTTCAGTTTTTACTGAAAGGGTTAAAAATATTTAAATTCTCCGACGGAGATTTAATGGTTTAAGCTTGTGGTGTAGCTGGCTTTTCTGGTCTTGGCAATAAAACTTTTCTCGAAAGTTTCATTTTACCCTGCTTGTCAACATCTAATAATTTAACTTCGATTTTATCACCTTCCTTAAACACGCCATCCATAGTTTCTAAACGATCCCATGAAATTTCGGAAATGTGCAGTAAACCGTCTTTACCTGGCATAACTTCTACAAATGCACCAAAAGGCATAATAGACTTCACTTTACCTTGGTAAATCTCGCCAATCTCTGGTTTAGCAACAATGTTTCTAATTCTTGTTACAACTGCATCAATTGCTGCTTTATTATCCGCAAAAATCTCCACAATACCTTTATTGTCCACCTCTTCAATAGAAACAGTTGCTCCGGTTTCACGTTGCATTTCTTGGATAATTTTACCTCCAGGGCCTATAATTGCTCCGATAAATTCTTTGTCGATTGTAAGGGATACAATTCTCGGTGCGTGTGGCTTATAATCTTCATTAGGAGAACTTATTGTTTTCTTCATTTCGCCAAGAATGTGCAACCTGCCTTCTTTAGCTTGATGAAGTGCTTTTCCTAAAACCTCGTAAGATAAACCGTTAATTTTTAAGTCCATTTGACAAGCAACTATACCATTCTCGGTACCGGTTACCTTAAAATCCATATCCCCTAAATGATCTTCATCGCCCAAAATATCAGACAGAATAGCGTATTTACCTGTCTTCTCATCAGAAATCATACCCATGGCGATGCCAGAAACTGGTGCTTTAATTTTGATGCCTGCATCCATCAATGCCAAAGTACCTGCGCAAACAGTTGCCATAGAAGAAGAACCATTTGATTCTAAGATATCAGAAACAATACGAATGGTATAAGGGTTTTCATCTCCCTTTGGCAATACTTTCTTCAAAGAACGCATGGCCAAATTACCATGTCCAATTTCTCTACGTCCCGCACCGCGGTTTGGTCTAACTTCTCCTGTAGAAAAACCTGGGAAATTATAGTGAAGCAGAAATTTGTTGTAACCGTTAAAAAAAGCACCATCAATCATTTGCTCATCGCTTTTGCTACCTAAAGTAACAGAAGTTAACGACTGTGTTTCTCCACGGGTAAAAACAGCCGATCCGTGTGCAGCAGGTAAATAACCAACTTCACTCCAGATAGGTCTTATTTCATTTGTAGCCCGACCATCCAATCTAATGCCTTCGTCTAACAATAGAGTTCGAACTGCATCATATTGTACATCATGGAAATAATGTTTCGCCATTGCCTTTGTTAAATCTGGCGTACCTTCTGGCATCGCTTCAAAAAACTCGTTAATAATGGCAGTAAATCCTGCAGAACGTTCGTCTTTTCCTAAACCAGACTTAGCAACTGCATAAACTTTATCATACGTATCTGCGTAAACCTTTGCTTTTAAATCACAATCGTGATCTTCGTGATTGTATTCGCGCTTAACCGTTTTGCCCGTAGCTTCGGTTAATTCTGCTTGTAAAGCACACTGTTTTTTAATTGCATCGTGGGCAAATTTCATCGCCTCGATCATTTCCTCTTCTTGAATCTCGTCACATTCTCCTTCAACCATGCCTATATCGTTAGCAGAACCTGCCACAATAAATTCTAAAGTCGCACGCTCTAAATCGCTTGCATAAGGATTTATCACCAATTTTCCATCGATTTTTGCAACCCTAACTTCAGAAATCGGACCGTTGAAAGGAATGTCGGAAACAGCTAATGCTGCCGAAGCGGCCAAACCTGCCAAACAATCTGGCATAATGTTAGTATCGGCAGAAATTAAAGAAATCATCACCTGCGTGTCAGAGTGGTAATCGCTAGGAAACATCGGACGCAAAGCCCTATCTACCAAACGAGAGATCAATACCTCATAATCAGATAATCTTGCTTCTCTACGTAAAAAACCTCCAGGAATTCTGCCTGTAGCAGCATACTTTTCTTGATAATCTACCGATAACGGTAAAAAATCAGTTCCCGGTTTTGAACCAATTGAAGACACGACTGTTGCTAGCAACATGGTATTGCCCATTTTTACAACTACCGAGCCATCAGCTTGTTTAGCTAACTTTCCGGTTTCGATTTCTATCGTTCTACCGTCTCCTAAGTCTAACGATTTTTTAATTACATTCATTTAATTAAGGTTGTGGCACATTTTCCTCTTTCGACATGCCTTGTTTATTTTGATTTGTTTCTTGTAGCTAAAAAGCCATTCTAAAGTAGAATGGCTTTAATTTTTTTTGATATTTACACCGACTTAATGATATCTCTCAGCGATAAAGCTTTGATGATGGCACGGTAGCGCTCTATATCTTTCTTGTAAAGATAAGCTAAAATACCACGACGCTTACCTACCATTTTTTGCAGCGCTAACTGAGTAGAAAAATCCTTGCGGTTTTTCTTTAAATGCTCCGTTAAATGCGCAATACGGTATGTAAACAACGCAACTTGACCTTCCGCAGAACCAGTGTTGGTTGCTACCTCGCCGTGGGTCTGAAAAATTTCGGCTTTCTTTTCTAAACTTAAATACATTCTTGAATAATATTAAAGTGATTTAAAATAAATTATATGTGGCGCAAAGATACGTGTTTTATTAAAAATTAGCAAATGCCTTTATTGATGTAAATAGGCAATTAGACCCTTAAAAAACCATTATTGATGATTGTCAATACGTATAGATGTTCGATAGATCTCAGTATTAACGGCATTAAGTTATAGAATTAGCAATATGATTGCGTTAACATTCGATGAAATTTGAATATTGCTTCCGTCTGGATCACCCCTTTATTTGGTATGCGTCTTTTAAAGCGGAAGTGAGGTAAACCTTAACACCGGGAAAACTGATTCAACTCTTTGATTTTTCTATTTCGGTAAAGATCAGATTATTCACAACCACATTAGTACCGACCAAAAATTTTAAAAATATCTTTTTAGAATTCGTTTTGTTACATTTAACGGCAAAATCATACTTTATGAGTCCGTTTGTACTTTTGTCTTTTCTTATAGGTTACTTCTTTGTCCTTATTGCAGTATCCTATTTAACCTCTAGAAACAGTTCTGATAATTCTTCCTTTTTCATTGCCAATAAAAACTCTAAATGGTATTTGGTCGCATTTGGGATGATCGGTACCGCCCTATCCGGCGTAACATTTATTTCAGTGCCGGGGGCCGTTGGAAAGAGTGATTTTGGCTATTTTCAGTTTATTTTGGGTAATGCCGTGGGTTTTATTATTGTTGCAACATTTCTTTTGCCGCTTTATTATAGACTAAATCTCGTTTCAATTTATACTTATTTGGATCGGAGGTTGGGTAAATACAGTTATAAATCTGGCGCAATGATATTCTTAATTTCCAGAACAGTTGGATCGGCATTTAGGCTTTACTTAGTTGCCATTGTATTGCAGAAATTTATTTTTGATTCGTGGAATGTTCCTTTTTGGATCACGATAGTTATTTGTTTAACTCTCATTTGGGCTTATACCCATAAAGGTGGGCTAAAAACAATTATCATAACAGACACTTTGCAGACTGTTTTCTTATTAATGTCCGTGATCTTATCCATCGTTTTCATTGCTAAATCTTTAAATTTAGACGTTGCAGGAACTTTTGAAGCGGTTAAGAATAGCAGCTATTCTAAAATATTCTTCTGGGATAACTTCCTGGGAAATAAATTACACTTTGTTAAGCAATTTTTGGGCGGCATTTTTGTTACCGTTGCTATGGTAGGCCTAGACCAAGATTTGATGCAAAAAAACCTCAGCATGAAAACGGTTAAGGAGGCGCAAAAAAATATGTTTACGTTTACCGGAGTATTTGTGATAATGAATATTTTCTTTTTAAGCGTCGGTGCTTTACTCTATTTATATGCTACAAAAAACGGAATAGACGTAACTGCCCTAAAAACTCCCGACAACCTATATCCGGAAATTGCGCTGAGGCACCTGAACATCATTCCCGGAATTATATTTATGCTTGGCCTTACTGCCGCCACTTTTGCAACTACAGATTCTGCGCTTACCGCTTTAACTACGTCGTTTTGTTTAGATTTTTTACATTTTGATAAGAACGAAAATCAAAACGACCCAAAGCTAGTGACTAAAAGACATTGGGTACATGCTGGATTTTCTGTAATAATGGTCGTTGTAATTTTGGTTTTCAAAATTATAAATGATGATTCTGTGGTTAATGCTATCTTTACCGCTGCAGGCTACACTTACGGACCCTTGTTGGGTTTGTTTATGTTTGGAATGTTAACAAAAAGGGCTGTTCAAGACAGTATAGTACCATACATCTGTTTGTTATCTCCAATTTTTTGTTATGTTTTAGCTGCACATTCTGTAAAATGGTTTAACTATGCACTGGGATTTGAACTTATTGTTTTAAACGGACTAATTACCTTTTTACTACTTTGGTTCACAGGCAAAAGATCTTTGGAACAGACGAAATATTAAAATTTAAACACGATTAGATGACGAGTGAAGAAAAAATTAGAAGTGCGTTTGAAAATAAGGATTGGCAAGAGATAAAAGTGACTGACTCTTGGCAAATTTTTAAAATAATGGCCGAGTTTGTAGACGGCTTCGAAAAACTAGCCAAAATTGGTCCGTGTGTGACCATTTTCGGTTCAGCACGTACACCAGAAACTCACCAATACTATAAAATAGCAGAACAATGCGGTAAATTACTTACCGAACGAGGTTACGGAGTGATTACCGGTGGTGGTCCTGGAATTATGGAGGCAGGAAATAAAGGCGCCTATACCAATGGTGGAAAGTCTGTTGGTCTTAATATAGAGCTTCCGTTCGAACAATTCCACAATAAATACATTGACCATAACAAACTATTGGAATTTGATTATTTTTTTATCCGCAAGGTTATGTTTATGAAATATAGCCAAGGCTTTGTGGTATTACCCGGAGGATTTGGAACCATGGATGAGCTGTTCGAGGCACTTACACTAATTCAGACAGGAAAAATTGCGCGCTTCCCTATTATTTTGGTTGGTAAAGATTATTGGACAGGCTTAATAGACTGGATCAAAAATGTGATGCTAAAAACAGAGCATAACATACACGAAGAAGATTTAAACCTATTTCGTTTGGTAGATACTGCTGAAGAGGCTTCAGAGCATATTTTTAGGTTCTACAATAAATACGTACTTAAACCCAATTTTTAAGACTCGGAAATAATTTTTTCCTCAGGATGTGGTATTATTATCTTTTAAACGTCAAATAGATATACGTTTCATTTAATCGATGTAACAAAAAAACAATACAAAGATCGTAACGATATAACGGAAGGAATTTTAATGAATTACGACTTTAATTGGAATAAGGACGCATTTGATAGTAAATACCAAGTGGTAAGTCAAGGAATGCTGAAATATGCCCTTAATTTCGAGTCTTGGCATAATTCGGCTATTGCCACAACGCAAACAGGAATATATCTTTTTAAAACACAAGGTTTTAGTAAAGCAGAGAGTTTGCTTGTAGACAATAGAAATCAGGTACTTGCGGTAATTTCTTTTAACCTTATTTCTTTAAATGCGACGGTTAAATTTACAAACGGAGACGAATATAAATTTTTGTATCGAAGGAATTGGATTTCTGAATGGAGTTTGAATAACGGTACCGATAAGCAGGTATTTTATAAGGCAAGAACCGGAAGTGGGCTCATTAAAAGCAATTCGGATGACGAGCTTTTGATAATGACAGGTTTGTACATCAGAGAATATTTTTCTAGATTATTGCTGCTTTTCGTGGGATTGATTCTTATAGGGCTTTTTATTAGAGGAAGCTTTTAAGTTAAGTTATAGTTTCGTAAGCGCTAAATTTCCTTCATCAATATGCCCTAAAACAATATCGTTTTATTGAATCCACCATAGGTAGGTAAAAATCAAAATCAACAATGACCATCTTTTTGAGTAAATAAACCGCAAATCTATTTGTTAAGAGGCTTTGAAATTGTAGATTTGAGCAAATTCTAGCAAATGAACATTCACGAATATCAGGGTAAGCAAATTTTAAAAAGTTTCGGCGTAAAGATTCAAGAAGGAATAGTTGCCGATACACCAGAACAAGCAATTGAAGCTGCAAAGCAACTTAAAATAGATTATAATTCTGACTGGGTTGTGATAAAAGCGCAAATTCATGCTGGTGGCCGTGGAAAAGGTGGTGGTGTTAAGCTGGCTAAAAATTTGGATGAAGTTAAACAACGTGCGACAGATATTATCGGCATGCAGTTGGTGACGCCGCAAACCGGTCCTCAGGGAAAATTGGTTAGCAAAATTTTGGTTGCTCAAGACGTGTATTATCCTGGAGCCTCAGCAACCAAAGAATTTTATGTGAGTGTACTGTTAGACCGCGCAAAAGGTCGTAACATTATAATGTATAGTACAGAAGGGGGAATGGATATTGAAGAAGTAGCCGAACACACTCCACATCTAATTTTTAAGGAAGAAATCGACCCAAAAGTTGGTTTACAAAGTTTTCAGTCTAGGAAAATCGCGTTTAATTTAGGGCTTACCGGTGCTGCACACAAAGACATGGTGAAATTTATTACCTCTTTGTACAAAGCATACGACGCGACAGATTCTTCTATGTTTGAAATTAATCCTGTATTAAAAACTAGCGACGATCAGGTGATTGCCGTAGATGCAAAAGTTAATCTAGATGAGAACGCATTGTTTCGGCATCCAGATTATGCGGCCATGAGAGATGTTACAGAAGAAGATCCGATGGAAGTTGAAGCAAGCGCAAGCAACCTAAACTTCGTTAATTTAGATGGAAATGTTGGCTGCATGGTTAATGGAGCGGGATTGGCGATGGCAACAATGGACATTATAAAACTCGCCGGTGGCGAGCCTGCAAATTTCTTAGACGTGGGTGGAACCGCAAATGCTCAAACAGTTAAAGCAGCCTTCAATATTATTTTAAAGGATCCAAACGTTAAAGCAATTCTAATAAATATTTTTGGTGGCATTGTCCGGTGCGATCGTGTGGCGCAAGGAGTTATAGATGCCTACAACGAAATTGGAGACATCCCTGTGCCTATTATTTGTAGACTACAAGGTACGAATGCCGAGGAAGCTAAGGCATTGATAGATAATTCTGGCCTAAAAGTTTATTCTGCGATTGCGTTAAAAGAAGCTGCAGATTTGGTTAGCAAAGTGCTTGCAGCCTAATTAAAAAAAAATAATTATAATATAGGGCATTTCTGGCTGCAAGTTGCTTGCCGGATGCCCTTTTTTAGTATATAAATACTTAAACTTACGGTCTGTTTAGTGCCGACAGCGCGCGCGTATTAGCTACTATTTTTTGGATGTTTTATGCGATCTTGTGAGCCAGTTAATTATTCAAACCGAAATTTGTTTAAATATTTCCGGTCGTAACTTTCTTAAAACATACTAGTCACGTGTGCCCGAAAGGTATGGATAAAAGTCATCAATGCTTACAGGCCTGTAAAAAAAAAAAACGAACGATTGTGAACGAGCAACCTTATTGATGAATATTGTTGTCTGTGAGCGAAGTCGGATCATATCCATCGATTAACAAATTAAACTGAGTTGTAGTATTTAGTGCTGACTACAGATTTTTTTTTATGACTATAGAAATAGCCACATCAAAAATGAAGAAAGAATTCTCTAATTTTTTTTCTTAAAAAATTACTTTTTAAAATTACCGATTGTCATTAAATAATTGAAAATAATTATTTTTTAATCCATTGAAGGTGAGTTTAAAGCGATTTTTTTTGGTTTTAAGTGAAAAATATTTTCAATTATCGCATGTAATTTCGTAACATTGCAATCGCAAAAATAAGTAAATTTTGCAGGGCCTATAGCTCAGCTGGTTAGAGTAGAAGACTCATAATCTTTTGGTCCCTGGTTCGAGCCCAGGTGGGCCCACGTTAAAAGCCGCTTCAAGTTTTGGAGCGGCTTATTTTGTTTTATTGCGATTCTAACTATTCTATACTTTTTAATAAATGGGATCAAATCTCAATCGCCATCAAAAAAATTTGGCTATTCTAAAATACCAAACGTTTCATATCCCAACAGGTATCTATCTCAAAAAGAAATAATTATACACAGATCTACTTTTATAAAATGACAAGAATTTTTTATCCTAAAAAAACGGGTATTATAGCTGTAAATTCAAGGAATATTTACGCCTGTTTTGAACAACTACAGTCCGATAGAAGTAAAACAGATGTAGCCATTGATGATCATAAAAGCAAAAGACGGCAGAGATTCTAAAAACCCATCTTTCATTTTGATACGTACACCAAATCCAATTAACATGAGCGTAGCGAGGCCTCCTGACGAAATGCTTAAAGCCGGTTGCCATATCAAGCCAATCAATAATCCAAAGCCGCCAAGCAACTGTAAACATCCAATCAAATTTCTGAATTTCTCCAATTTGTAGCGTTCAAATTCCTCTTTCATACCCGACTTAGTGAAAAAAGTCAATCCGTAATAAAGAAATGAAAAAGCAGATACCAGCGTTAAAAAGTTTAGCAACATCTTAATTTGTTGTTCCAAAATGAACCCATGCCGCGAATAACGAAAGCAATAGCAATATAAAAGACGGGATATACTTAGATAGTGGATGATTCACCTTTATGTGCGCTACTTGAGCACACAACATTAAACCTGCCATTAAGAGTGCAGGAATTAATACCAGTTTTGGGTACCAAATGCCAGCGACTAAAAGTGTCGATAATGCTATTTTCGTAGCTCCTACAAAATTTCTAGTCAAGTTTGAGAGACCGTATTCTTTAAATTCCACGACGAGGTTGTCGTAACGAATAATCCAAACGTACGCGATGGAAATAGCTATGATTAGCTGGGCAAAAATTGAAAGTGTATACATGTGTTTGGGTTAATTTATACGATTGAGTGAGTGGCAGTTCATTTCTTTTTTGAGTGCTGCTGCTTTATCTGAACAGAAAAAAGTGCAACCGCAAATCCAATATACAATACGCTCACTATTACTGTGAGGATGATCAGGTCTAAGTTTTCCATATTAATCTTTCTTTTTAGTATTAAAATAAATAAGTAAACCAATCATAGTGGGCGGCCACAAGCCGATGAAAATGGCTCGTTCATGATCTTTGAGGACTATGTAATAATACTCAGAAATAAAAATGATCGCGATGATCATAGTTAAAATGGCAAATTCGATTTTTGAAAATTTATTCATTATTTTTATTTTTAGCAATGTAATTGTAGACGAAAACGAACGGTCTTTTAATCTAACAGAAAACTAGACGATAACAGATATAATTGCCATGCATACGAGCTTTGATAGTAAGTGGTAAAACTTAAGTTTTATTCACCAGGTTCATAAACCACTGGTAAGGCATTAATGGGACTTAATTATGCCCTTTTAATCGCTTCTGGATCTGCGGGAAAGAATGAAAAATATTTTATTGAGTTAAAAATATATATTTTTCACTAATGGCCTAAATAAACCTGCCGTAGAATTGCATTGTTAGAACACGAGGACCTTGAAATTGTTTCAGCAGAAAGAGTAATACTTTGTTTCCATTAAAAGTGACTAATTTGGGGTAATTCCACCAGACATAAAATGACATTTTTTTCAGGCTATCCAAGGGATTGTCCAAATCGTTTTCCTAATTGCGCAACTTTCTTTGATGAAACCTATCTCATCTTTCATTAAATCTAAGTATTCGTTCAACAAATATTAGAGCAGTTTAAGTGCTTATATTCCATATATGCTTTTGGCTAAATTTGCCAATATAACTGAATGAATAAAATTTAAATGTTTAATTATCAACGACTTAAAAATTATTTGTTATACCTACTTTTAAGTATTTTTCAATTCTGTGTTGCAAATTCGATTTTTTCTTCGGAAGTTTATTTAACCAAATCTAAATGTCGATGAAAATACTAAAGACAATTGGTTTCTTGCTACTTTTTGTCTTAGTAGCCGTAATCGCCGCCGGAACTTACGTTAACTTTGCGCTGCCAAACACTGGGCCTGCGCAACAAATACAAATTGCGCGTACGAACGAAAGACTTGAGCGAGGTAGATACTTGGCTAACCATGTAACTGCTTGTATGGACTGTCACAGTACCAGAGATTGGACAAACTATGCAGGCCCCATCCTTCCAAAAAGCCTAGGTGGTGGTGGCGAAATGTTCGATGAAAAAATGGGTTTTCCGGGAAAAATTTTCGCTTCAAATATTACTCCACATGGACTGTCGAACTGGACTGACGGTGAAATTCTTAGAGCCGTTACCACTGGAGAAACAAGCGATGGAAGAGCACTTTTTCCATTGATGGGCTACGAAAGGTTTGGTAGAATGGATAAAGAGGATATTTTGTGTATTATAGCTTACGTTAGGTCGTTAGCTCCTATAAATAAAGAAGTGCCTACCACCAAACTTAACTTTCCCGTAAACTTTATAACTAAAACGATTCCAAAACCGGCTTCATTTCAAAAACGCCCTGCTTCAACAGATGCTGTAAGATATGGTGGTTACTTAGTAAACGCCGCGGGTTGTGTAGAATGCCACAGTAAATCAGATAAAGGTAAGGTAATTGCGGGAACCGAATTTGGTGGTGGAATGGAATTTAACTTGCCCTCTGGCACCTTAAGAGCACCGAATATTACAAGTGACGAAAAAAATGGTATTGGTTTATGGAGTAAAGAAAATTTCATTAAACGTTTTAAGATTTTTGAGGATAAGGATTATAAATCTCCAAAAGTAGGAATGACAGTAAACAACACTGTAATGCCTTGGACGGTTTTTTCTGGCATGACAGAGACCGATTTAGGCGCAATTTACTCGTATCTAAGAAGCGTAAAGCCAAGTTCAAACAAAGTGGTTGTTAGAACATTTGATAGCGCCCACAACTAGTTAAAAGTTTACTTTTCTAATTCCTTTTTTTTAATCTTGCTGGGAAGATCACAATTGATGGAAAACTCCTACAACAATTTTTTATTATTTTACCTTCGAAAAGTAAGGAAGTCGATCGAGCGGTACCTCAATTTGTATGGTTTTATCACCTTTAATAATCTCGCCTTTATCACTTTTCCACGTGCCCTTAGGTAAAATTACCTTTCGTCTATGCTGTTTTTCTACCGCAGGCGCTACTAAAATATTTTTGCCGAGCATAAATTGATCTTTAATTTCTTCATATCCATTGTCCGGAAATGCCAAAGCCATCGGACTAACGATCGGTTCGCCAGTTATTGAAGCATTTTTAGCCAACTCTAAAATTAAGGGGCCCATTTTTTCATGTAACTTAGCCGCTTCTAAACACAATTTTTGATTCTTTTTTGAAAGGACGCGCCAGGGGGCAACAGAAAACTGCATCATTGGCATTAGCGCATGAACTTGTGCCGATCTTACAATTAACTCTCCATCTATTTTAGCGCCTTCTGTGAAGGAAGAAAATTGGCCTCCACCTATTAAATCAGGGCAAGTATATGCGTAGCCCATCAAACTCTGTGAACTTATTTCTGGGATTAACTTTTGTAAATCAGCCCAACTATGTCCCTTATCACTGAGCCGTTGAGCCAAAGGCAAGCCTGCCATTTTCCAAGATGCGCGATATTCGTTTAGCGGATAAGCTAAACCAATTTTCGCAAAATTGGTAGTCTGGTCGTTTGGAACGCCTGGAATAAATGAGGAAACATTGCTGTAAAACCTAGCATCGCCAGCATCAAATTTAAAACCATCTACATTGTAAGCGGTTTGTAAGTAGTCTAGTTTGCCTTTAAACCATTTTTCTGCCTGCGGATTACTTAAATCTAAACAGGCGCTTGCGCCATTCCACCAACGAATTATTGCTGCATAACTTTTGTCTTCGTCACCATTGCGCACAGCTTTTTCCCTATTTTTTAAGAGTAAACCCTTTTCTTCCAGTGCTCGAAACTCCTTTGAATCGGCACTAATAAATGGACAAACCCATAACATTACCTTGAAACCCATGGTATGAAGTTTTTCCATCATTGCCTTTGGATCTTTAAACCGTCGTGGAGAAAAATCCCAAACTCCATAATTTTCCTGCCAGGTGTCGTCCAACATC
The DNA here is from genome assembly GCF_054061655.1 of Pedobacter sp. UYEF25. Lineage (NCBI taxonomy): Bacteria > Pseudomonadati > Bacteroidota > Sphingobacteriia > Sphingobacteriales > Sphingobacteriaceae > Pedobacter > Pedobacter sp. UYEF25. The sequence goes on from NZ_JBSSEL010000010.1 coordinate 74,175, forward strand.
AACACCCCAGGAGCATATCCATTGTCGACTATTTGCTTTGCATAATTTAAGATATCGACCTCGTTTTGATTGTATTGTAGTTCGATCCAAGTATTGAATTGAGGTCTGATAAAAAGCATTTCAGACGGGATTTTTCCACTGGGCGGGAATATTTTTTTAACAGCAAACTGATAAACGTCTCTTAAATTGACACCAACCTTGCCTGCGGTGATTTTACCCACTCTCGTCGTCACCGTAAGTACGCCTTCCTTAAAAATGTATTTTATAGGTTGTTCACTCCAAATATATCTGCCTTTGTTAGACAGCAAAAATGATTCTGCTTGGTTTTCATAATTGTTTCCCCACAAGTCATAACTTTCATCCGAATTGAGATCATAAGGCATTTTATAGCCCTGCGAACTTAACCCGCCCCACCATTTCTCGCCCATTATTAATTGCAGTCTAACAGAATCGGCAGCTTGGCCAAACGAAAAATTTACGAACAGGAAGGAGGAGCAGAAAAAAAATAAAAGTTGTTTTTTCATAAGTGCGATGTTAAACAATAAAATTTAAATTTCGAGAACAAAGGTTATCTGAAATTGCAAGTAAATGCTGGTGGATTCAAAATCTTATTTTTATATCAAATTCTTTATATTTTGAATTAAGATCTTGAACTTTCGAAGAATACTTTACTAAATTTCAACTACTTTAGCGCGAGCAATATCAACCTTTATACTAAATAAAAGACTTGGATTTGCAAACCCAAATCACATGACATTCAAAAAAATCACTGTTTTATCGGCGTTAACCTGCATTTGTTTCTCTATATCAGCGCAAATCACTAAAGAGAAATCGATTTACAATCCATTAAATCTGTTTGCACAAAATGCATATACAAAGAACGGGAACGAGTTTCGATCTGCGGACGGAGCGCCGGGCAGTGAGTACTGGCAGAATAGGGCAGATTATCAGCTTAGTGCAGCTATTGATACTCTAGAAAACTCGCTAACCGGTATCGAAACCATACATTATACAAATAACAGTCCAAATGGACTTTCATCACTTTGGTTAGAAATAGGACAAAATATGTACCGTGCCGATGCACGTACTAACTTCTATTTAGAAGCAGCCAAAAATTTCAGTGCTTCAGAAAACACCCACACAAATGGCTATCAATTTACAACAGTCAACCTGACGTACAGAGGAAAAAAGTTTAAGGCAGATTATGTGGTTAATGATACTAGGATGCAGATTCGCTTACCGGAAATTTTATCGTCGAAAGAAAAGATAGACATTCATATAGATTACAGCTATGTGATTCCCGGTGCATTTGGTGGAAGAACCGACTTTTTTGATACTAAAAATGGAAAAATATACGAAATAGCACAATGGTATCCACGGATGTGTGTCTTTGACGATCTACACGGATGGGATACACTGCCATTTCTAGGAAGCGGCGAATTTTATTGTGAATATGGCGATTTCGACTATACAGTTAATGTTCCTAACGGGGTGATTGTTGCCGGAGCGGGGGACTTACAAAATGAAAAAGAAGTGCTGTCAACTCAGCAATCAGCTCGTTTCGCAAACGCTAAGCAGAGTGATAAAACTGTAATGATTCGTTCGGCACAGGACGTAATTAGCGAAAATAAATTGGAACTGAAGGGAACCAGAAACTGGCATTTTAAAATGTTAAACACCCGAGATGTTGCTTTTGGCGCTTCAAAAGCCTATATCTGGGACGCCGCAAAAGTAAATTTACCTAATGGCAAAACAGCATTGGCGATGTCGGTTTATCCGGTAGAAAGTGCGGGGATCGACGCGTGGACTAGGGCTACAGAATATTTAAAGAAATCGATGGAGTATTTTTCCGATAAATGGTTTATTTATCCCTATCCTGTCGCCATAAATGAAGCTGGTATTGCAGGCGGAATGGAATATCCCGGAATTGTATTTGACGGATGGAAAGACAAAGGCGATGAACTTTATTGGGTTACGGCACATGAAATTGGACATAATTGGTTTCCTATGATTGTTGGTAGCAACGAACGACGCTATGCATTTATGGATGAAGGTTTTAATACTTTTATAGACATTTATGCTGCAGATGATTTTAACAAAGGCGAGTATGCGCCAAAAAGAGATGGAGAATATGCGCCTGGCAAGGGAAATCCAGCAGATGAGATTATCCCATTATTAAAGGATAAAGATGCACCCAACATGATGGCAAGAGCAGATATGCTCACTGAGAAATACCGCCATCCTTTGGTTTACTTTAAGCCGGCATTTGGTCTTGTGCTGCTGCGCGAAGAAATACTAGGAAAAGATCGGTTTGACTATGCTTTTAAAAAATACATAGCACGTTGGGCTTTTAAACATCCGTCACCTGATGATTTTTTTAGAATGATGGAAAGTGAAGGCGGCGAAGATCTTTCCTGGTTTTGGAAAGAATGGTTTTATAACAATTGGGAATTTGATGTGGCGGTTCAATCTGTTGTATATACGGATAAGGATGTTACAAAAGGAGTCGACATTACTTTGGCAAATTTGCAACAGATGGCTTTGCCAGTCACGCTTGAAGTAATTTTAAAAGATGGAAGTAAAACAGTTTTGAAATTACCTGTAGAAACTTGGATGCAGAGCGGCACTCACACCGTTCATCTTCCAACTACACAACCTGTAGAGTCTGTCATTGCAGATCCAGAACATAAACTGCCAGACAGTGACAGAAGAAATAATATTTGGAAGGGATAATTAGTAGCTGAATCAGTTGATTTAAAAATGTAATGTGGCTATATAAATGATGAAGCTAGATTTTTGAGTTCGCAATTTGATTCTGTTTTGACAAAATAATAATTAACTTTTCGAATTCGGAATAGCGTAAGGGAGTAAAAATTGCGCAAAAAAAACTCCTTGACATTTCTGCAAGGAGCTAAATTTTATTTAGGATAATTATTTTTTGGATATCTTATACAATTTTCCGCCATCTGTTACAGTATAGAGTGCTCCATCTTTTCCCTCTGCCATATCTCTAAAGCGCTCGTTTTGATCAACTAATAAACGCTCCTCTCCCACTACTTTATCGTTTTTAATCACTAGCCGGGCAATGTGCTGACCGCCAAGCGCGCCCATAAATAGGTTTCCTTTCCATTCAGGAATTTTATTACTGTCGTAGAAAGCCATACAACCTGGAGAAATACTCGGATTCCAATAATAAATAGGTTGTTCCATTCCGGCTTTCTGTGTAATGCCTTCACCAACCATTTTGCCGCTATATTCTGTTCCATAAGTGATTACTGGCCATCCATAGTTTTTACCTGGTTTAATGATATTTACCTCATCTCCTCCCTTGGGGCCAAACTCCGCTTCCCATAAATCTCCAGTTTGTGGATTGATTGCAAAACCATCAGGATTCCGAAAACCATAGGCGTAGATCTCTGACCTAGTATTTGCCATCCCGGCAAATGGACCGTTTGGCACAGCTTTACCATCAGGAGTAATATGAATTACCTTGCCCAACGAAGAATCCAAGGATTGTGCTTGCATACGAATATCAGCACCAGAACGTTCTCCCGTACTTACAAATAAATTCCCGATTTTATCGAATACAATTCTAGAACCGTATTGCAACTTACCTTTGTAAGATGGCGTTGCTCTATAAATAATCTTTTGATCCTCAACAACGGTTTCGTCAGCTGACAATTTACCCTTCGCAACAGCTAACAACACAGATTCATCATCCTGTGGCTCTGAAAATGTCCAGTAAATCATCCTATTTTGAGCAAATTTTGGATCTATTGCCACATCTAATAATCCTCCCTGACCATCTGCATTCACTTTAGGCAAACCTTCTATCGTCTTTTGAGCAGTTCCATCTGCGCTTAAAATAACCATTGTCCCCTGCTTCTGAGAAATTAAAAACCTTCCATCTGGCATAATAGATAATCCCCAAGGCGATTTCAAAGCACTATTGATTACTTCTACCTTGATTGGAGTTTTAGTTACAACGCCTTTAGCACGTGTCTGCCCATCGAAAGCAGGTTTAAAATCTGCCGTGGCGGGTTTAGTTTCCACTGGATTTTGAGCACAGGCAACATTCAAAGAACCGGCGCCCATCAGCAGGAGTATTGAAAAGGCACTGATTTTAATTTTCTTTTTCGGTAAATAATTCATAGTATTTTTATAAAAAGACAATCAAAAAAAGCCCAGCAAGATCATCGAGCTGGGCGTAAATTTTATAATAATTAATTTAAAACTAAACCAACTGTTTATTAAGTTTTTCAGCTAAAACTGATTTAGGTACTGCGCCAACTTGTTTATCTACCACTTCTCCACCTTTAAAAAACAATAAGGCAGGAATGTTTCTGATTCCAAATTGCATTGAAATTTGCGGATTGTTGTCAACGTTAACTTTACCTACAATGGCCTGACCATCGAAGTCTTTAGCCAACTCTTCTACCACAGGACCAACCATGCGACAAGGGCCGCACCATTCTGCCCAAAAATCTACCAATACCGGTTTATCTGATTTCAATACAACTTCCTCGAAGTTTGCATCTGTAATTTCTATTGCCATAATTTATCTTTTATTATCCAAATGTAGTAATTCAATAGTAATGCCAAGCCTTCCTCTATGCCAATTTGACACTTTTTTGAGAGCGCATCGCTAAGCGTCCTTTATCGATATTTGACGGCGTCTAATCTTTAAAGTTTTCAATAAAGAAGATCCCTTATTATTGTTTTAATTTAACTTATAATTTACAACATGTAACTCCTTCAATTGTTCTAAAAATTTATTGTTGGGGTTTATTTTGATGCTTTTTGAAGGCAGTTCTACCCTAATATTTTTTTCTAAGTCGAATACCAGAAAATTCAGTGCACAATTTTGATGTTCTGTCGTCGCCCTGTTGTCTTCTACTAAAATTTCGATTTCCTCCATTAGTAGATCATCAACCTTATCCAATGGAACTTGAATGGTAATGCATTTAGCCAATTTGTCTCGCAAATCAGAAAGTAAGGCAATAGAGCCTATCTTAAATTCCCAATCGCCAGCTTTTCCAAAGCGCTCACCTACCCTTCCTCTAATCTGCAGAAAATATCCTTCTGTTAAAAATGATTTAAATTTAATAAAGTCCTCTCCAAAAAGTGCCAACTCGCAACTGTCATTGAAGTCTTCAAAAACAAAGGTGCCAAAAGGCTTTCCGTTTTTAGTAACACGTTGCGAAGCGGCTACTACGAGTCCACCCACACAAATATCTCTATTCTTTAGGGGCTCAAAATCTGCCAACACTTCTTCATTGCTGTCGCCCATACGCACTTTGTTAATGGTGGCGAGATTTTTTACGTTATGCGTGCAAAATAACTCAAGTTCTAATTTGTAGTTATCTAATGGGTGACCAGATAGAAAAATTCCAATTGCATCTTTTTCATATTTTAGGCGGTCTATCAGTGCCCATTCTGGCGAAACAGGTAAACTTGGTTCGAGAATCATATCAGCCTTTGAGCCACCAAAAAGTGAAGCTTGCGAAGTACTTTCATTCGCTTGAAAATCATTCGCATACTTAATTATTTTTTCTATACCATTCATTTTATCGTTGGGCCCGATGTAAAAATACTGAGCTCTATGTCCTCCAAAGGCATCTAATGCACCACTGTAAACAAAACTTTCGTAGGCCTTTTTGTTCACAACCCTAGTATTAGAACGTTTTGCAAAATCATATACACTCGCAAAATTCCCATTTTTAACCCGCTCATCTACAATGCTTTCTACAGCCTTCTCGCCAACGCCTTTAACCGCCGACATTCCAAATCGGACTTCCCCCTTTGCATTTACTGAAAATTTAAGATCGCTTTCATTCACATCCGGTCCAAGAACCACAACACCCATTTGTCGGCATTCCTCCATAAAAAATGCCACTTGCTTTATGTCGCTCATGTTATTGCTCAGAACTGCCGCCATATATTCTGCAGGATAATGGGCTTTTAAATAGGCGGTTTGATAAGCGATCCAAGCATAACAAGTGGAGTGGGATTTATTAAAGGCATAGGCAGCAAACGCCTCCCAATCTTTCCAAATTTTCTCTAATGCATCTTTTGCATGGCCTTTCCGTTCAGCTTGGTCGATAAATTTTGGCTTCATCTTATCTAAAACTGATTTTTGTTTTTTACCCATTGCTTTACGCAACACATCGGCCTCACCCTTAGTAAAATCCGCGAGCTTTTGTGATAAAAGCATCACTTGCTCTTGATAAACGGTAATGCCATAAGTTTCTTTTAAGAATTCTTCACAAGCATCTAAATCATATTTTATAGGTTCCTCACCGTTTTTCCTGCGTACAAAACTCGGGATGTATTCCATTGGTCCCGGTCTATAAAGCGCATTCATGGCAATCAAATCATCAAAAACGGTCGGTTTCAACTCTTTCATGTATTTCTGCATCCCAGGACTTTCGTACTGAAAAATACCGATGGTTTCTCCACGCTGAAAAAGCTCATATGTCAGCAAGTCATCAATCGGAAATTCGTCTGGATCTAACAAAATGTCATGTCGCTTCTTAACCAATTTAACGGTGTCCTTAATTAAAGTAAGCGTCTTTAGGCCAAGAAAGTCCATTTTTAACAAACCCGCGCTTTCTACAACCGAGTTGTCGAATTGGGTAACGTATAAATCAGAATCTTTTGCTGTTGCAACAGGTACAAAATTGGTAATGTCACTCGGTGTGATTATTACGCCACATGCATGAATACCAGTATTTCTTAATGAGCCCTCTAAAATTTGAGCTTGCTGAATGGTTTCTGCGGTTAAATCATTTTTGAGAAGCAGTGATTTTAACTCTACAACTTTTTCATATTCATCAGCTCTAAGGGCATCTTTTAGTTGTTTTTCATCTAAAGTAAAAATTTTTGCAAGCTTCATGTTTGGGATGAGCTTGGCAATCTTATCAGCCTCAAATAGAGGCAAATCTAACACTCTAGCTGTATCTCTAATGGAAGACTTTGCCGCCATAGTACCATAAGTGATGATTTGTGCTACCTGACTAGAACCGTACTTATTAATTACATAGTCCATCACCCGACCTCTTCCCTCATCATCGAAATCAATATCGATATCGGGCATCGATACACGATCCGGATTCAAAAAACGCTCAAATAGTAGATCGTATTTCAGTGGATCTATGTTTGTAATTCCAAGGCAGTAAGCCACAACAGAGCCTGCTGCAGACCCACGACCCGGCCCAACTGATACATCTCTACGGCGCGCTTCGGCGATGAAATCTTGCACAATTAAAAAATATCCCGGGTAACCGGTTTTTTCAATGGTTGCCAATTCAAAATCTAACCGATCTTTAATCTCTTGGGTAATGGCATCGTATCGCTTAGCTGCCCCTTCATACGTTAAATGACTTAAAAATTTGTTTTCTCCTCTTTTTCCACCGTCTGATGCATCATCAATAACCAAAAATGCTTCTGGAATGTCAAATTTTGGAAGTAATACTTCCCTAGCTAATTTATAAGTTTCAATCTTGTCTACAATTTCTTTGATGTTAAAAATTGCTTCAGGTAAGTCTGCAAAAAGATTTTTCATCTCTTCTGCCGATTTAAAATAATATTCTTGGTTTGGAAGTCCGAATCTAAAGCCACGCCCCCTACCTATTGGTGTACCTTGCTTCTCCCCATCCTTTACACAAAGTAAAATATCGTGTGCGTTTGCATCTTTTTTATTGATGTAGTACGTATTGTTGGTGGCAACTAATTTAACCTGATGTTTTTTTGCCAACGCGATAAGGTCTTTATTTATCCTATCTTCATCTTCTTGTTGATGACGCATCAATTCAACATAAAAATCATCTTCAAAGGTTTGCTTCCACCATTGTAAAGCATCCTCGGCCTGTTTTTCGCCTAGATTTAAGAGCTTGCTAGAAATTTCGCCGTATAAATTTCCAGAAAGAACAATGATGTCATCTTTATAGATTTCGACGATTTTTCTGTCTATTCTTGGGACATAATAGAAGCCTTTGGTATAGGCGATAGAAGACATTTTGGCCAAGTTATGGTAGCCCTTTTTATTTTTGGCTAAAAATACCATTTGATAGCCGTCGTCTTTATGACTTCTATCTAAATGATCATCACAAACAAAGAATTCTACGCCGACAATCGGCTTCAAAGGACTTTCTGTCGGCTCTTTTCCGTCTCCAATCAAAGCTGCATTTTTCTCTTCGACTGCTTTATTGTGGTTTATTGTTTGTGCAACAAAATGAAAAGCACCCATCATGTTTGCGTGATCGGTAATTGCAACGGCTGGCATTTTCAAATCTGCCGCTGCATTAATCAAATCGCTGATGCTTATGGTACTTTGTAGCACAGAAAACTGTGTATGGTTATGAAGATGGGAAAAATCGGCCGAAACCAACTCTTGTTTATTTTCGGCGATGTCCTCTTTTGAAATACCTGCGCCTTCGCTTTTGTATAAACGTTTCCTAATTTCATCAGATGCGATTTTTAAATTGATGTGTTTAACACCAAAACTTTTAATTTGCTCAGGATTTGTCTCTTTAAACTTAGGGAAATATTCCGCATCGACCAATAACTGCTCTTTTGAAAAGCTGCCAATCCTAATCAGTTCAAAAAAGCATTTTGATGTAGCCTCTACATCTGCTGTTGCATTATGTGCCTCGTTAAATGGAACACCAAACAGGTATTGATGAAGTTCTGTAAGTGTTGGTAATTTAAATCTGCCACCTCTACCACCAGGCAGTTTTAACAGTCCCGCGGTTATTTCTGTACAGGTATCTAATAAAGGGATTTCAGTTAAGTTTTGGTTTATGCCAAAGCGGAAAAACTCGGCGCCCATAATGTTTACGTCAAACCCTAAATTCTGGCCAACAATAAACTTAGTTTTTAATAGGATACGCTGAAATTTCTCTAAAACTTCTTCAATAACGATTCCGCTTTCCTCTGCCAGTTCGGTAGAAATACCGTGTATTCTTTCCGCATCGTAAGGAATGTTAAAACCTTTGGGCTTTACTAAATAACTTTCATGCGCTACCAACCTACCCATTTCATCATGCAACTGCCATGCAATTTGGATACAACGAGGCCAATTCTCTACATCAGAGATTGGAGCGTTGTAATTACGTGGCAATCCGGTTGTTTCGGTATCAAAAATGAGGTACATGGTAAATGGGGTAATTTCTCCAGATGGAAGTAAAAATCGATTCCAAAAATAGGAAAAATAGCATCTAAGCTTGTCAAAATTTTATCAACAATTGCTTAAAAATAATCCAGGCAAAAATGGTTATACAGACTAATCAGGCATAAATTATAGCCACACCACAGTCATTACTCGATTAAAAAGCAGGCTAACAATTAATTTTTTTTACTACATTGGGGGCGCTTTTAAGAAAAAAATTATGAGAAAAACCTTTTCTATTCTAATCATTCTCACAGCCTTTGTAGTTTGTGCCAAGGCACAAGTTGTCAACCTTTCAACCGGTTGGAAATTTACAACCGGTGACAGTAGTGCGTATAACATGAAAACATTCGATGACACATCTTGGCAAAGCATAGCGCTTGGAGAAAGTTGGGAAATGCAGGGACATGCAAATTACGATGGTTTTGGCTGGTATCGAATTCATTTTCGATTGCCATCTGTAATGAAACAGAAGGCCTTCTTAAAAGACAGTGTAATGTTGAGTTTAGGAGATATAGACGATGGAGATGAAGTTTACTTAAACGGACAATTAATTGGGAAAAACGGCAACGGCGGCGGTGACGATATAAAACGCGGTTTATATGGCAGAAGGATTTACAAAATAGCGGCAAACAACCCTGCGCTATATTGGGATGAAGAAAATTTGTTGGCTGTGCGTGTATACGATAGCGGCGGCGCGGGAGGGATTACAGGGAGCGGCTTCTTCATTCGTATGATAGACGTTACAGATGAGCTGAAAATTGATTTAGGTGGAGATATGGTGTTAACGGGAAGCAATAATTTCTCGCAGACCATAACTGTTGCTCCAACGACGAATAAAACGTACAGAGGTCAACTTTCTATAAGTTTTACTGATCCTGAAAGCCATAAAAAATACGCAGAACGCCTTGTTTCTGTACAGACATCGCAACGCAAACCCTTTAAATTTACGTTCAAAGAAAATATGCCTATGGCAAAATCTTACGTCTTAACTTATGCTTTTAAGGAACTAACTTCGGGAAAGACACTAACGGCAACTATACTTACTCCTTATATTTTAACCCCAAAAGTAAGCTTGCAGCCAAAAATAAATGGTGCCTCCGTTTATGGAGCGAAAGCTGGTAATGCATTTTTATTTAAAATACCTGCGACGGGCAAACTTCCTTTAATTTACGAAGCGGCGAATTTGCCAGCAGGATTGAGTTTGGATAAAGAAACTGGTATTATCTCAGGCGTAACCCCAAAGGATGGTGAATATGCAGTTACATTATCCGTTAAAAACGAGCTTGGTTCAGTTGATAAAACCTTAAAAATTAAAGTGGGGAACTTAATTGGCCTAACACCTACACTTGGTTGGAATAGTTGGAATGCTTGGGGACTTAGCGTGAGCTCGGAAAAAGTAATGATTTCTGCCAAACAAATGGCTGATAAATTGAGTAGGCATGGTTGGGGATACATAAACATAGATGATGGTTGGGAAGCCGAAGCGCGTGCATCGGATGGAGAAATAGTCGCGAATGAAAAATTTCCAGATATGAAAGCATTGGCGGATAGCGTTCATGCATTAGGCTTAAAAATTGGCATTTATTCTTCGCCCGGACCAAAAACCTGTGGTGGCTACTTGGGAAGCTATCAGCACGAAATGCAAGACGCTAAGACTTATGCAAACTGGGGAATTGACTATTTAAAATACGATTGGTGTTCGTATTCAGACATAACCGGTCCGAATCCAGATTTACCAACATTAAAAAAACCATATCAATTAATGCGTACAGCCCTAGATGTGGCAAACCGAGACATTATATTTAGTCTTTGTCAATACGGTTGGGGCGATGTATGGAAATGGGGTGCAAGCGTTGGTGGAAATAGCTGGCGAACAACGGGTGACATTGTGGATACTTGGAGCAGCATGTCTGGCATTGGTTTTAATCAAGAAAATATGGTGAAGGACGCGGAGCCTGGTCATTTTAACGATCCAGATATGCTGGTGGTTGGTAAAGTGGGCTGGGGTCCAAATTTGCACAATACGCGTCTAACTCCTGATGAACAATACACACACATTAGCTTATGGGCTATGCAGGCCGCGCCATTACTAATCGGATGCGACATGGGTCAGCTGGATAATTTTACACTTAATCTGTTAACAAATGATGAAGTATTGGCCATCAACCAGGATGAACTTGGGTTGGCTGCAAGGCAGGTAATTAAAACGCCAGCGTATCAAATATGGATTAAAGATTTAAGCGATGGCACAAAAGCGATTGGCGTCTTTAATCTTTCAGATCACTATCAGACAATTCCTATAAATTTGGATCAGATGAACGACGTTAAAGAATTAAACTGTAGAGATGTATGGAGACAAAAAGATATTGGGAAGTTTACTGCAATATCAAAATCAAGTATTCCGCCGCACGGAGTTTTGTTGTTAAAAACTTCTAAGTAGGAGAAGATTTAACATAAGTTTTTTAATCTCTTTTCTGGTTATCGTTGTTGATTTGTACTTTTGTCCGAAAATATAAAAAACAATGTTGCAAAGAAGAAAGATTAAAGATTTATTAGTTAGTGAAGACCTGAACGCTACAGTTACGGTTATGGGCTGGGTAAAAACGTTTCGTAATAACCAATTCATAGCTTTAAATGATGGGTCTTGTTTGTCTAACATTCAACTGGTTATCGCCCTTGATCTTTTCCCTGAAAGCTTAATAAAACGAATCACTACAGGTGCTGCAATTTCAGCGACAGGAACTTTGATCGCCTCTTTGGGTAAAGGACAAACGGTGGAAATTAAAGTGAGTGCACTGGAGATTTTAGGCGATAGCAACGCAGAAAAGTTTCCTTTACAACCCAAAAAACATAGTTTAGAATTTTTAAGAGAAATTGCCCACCTTCGTTTCAGGACAAATACATTCAATGCAGTTTTTAAAGTAAGGCATGCCTTATCCTTCGCCATTAATAAATTTTTTAATGACAAAGGATTTGTGTTGATGCATACACCAATTATTACCGCAAGTGATGCGGAAGGCGCGGGTGAAATGTTTAAAGTTACTACGTTGAATTTTGATAAAACACGCCGTAGTGCAGATGGAGCGGTAGATTTCTCAGAAGATTTCTTCGGTAGAGCGACAAATTTAACCGTATCAGGTCAATTAGAAGGAGAGCTTGCTGCAATGGCATTTGGGGAAATCTATACCTTCGGGCCAACTTTTCGGGCAGAAAATAGCAATACCACACGTCATCTTGCGGAGTTTTGGATGATTGAACCGGAAGTTGCTTTTGCAGATCTGGAAGACAACATGCAACTTGCGGAAGATATGATGAAGTATGTCATCAGCTATGCCAAAGAACACTGTGGGGAGGAACTATTTTTTCTAAACAATCGTTTGCTGGAAGAAGAGAAGCAAAAACCCCAAAACGAACGATCAGAACTCACTCTATTGGATAAGCTTCAGTTTTGTCTGGACAATGACTTTGAGCGGCTTACCTATACGGAAGCGATTGCAATTTTAAGATCTTCTAAACCAAATCAGAAAAAGCAGTTTAAATACTTGATAGATGAATGGGGCGCAGATTTGCAGAGTGAGCATGAAAGGTTCTTGGTCGAAAAACATTTTAAAAAACCTGTAATTCTAACGGATTATCCAGCAGACATCAAGTCATTCTATATGCGACAGAATGAACCTGATGAACAAGGAAGAAAAACTGTTGCAGCAATGGACATCTTATTTCCGGGAATTGGTGAAATGATCGGCGGATCTCAACGTGAAGAACGCTTGGAAATGCTTACAGAGAGGATGCGGGAATTGAATATTTCTGAAGAAGAACTGTGGTGGTATTTAGATACCCGAAGGTTCGGCACAGCACCGCATGCAGGCTTTGGCTTAGGTTTTGAGCGTTTAGTGCTTTTTGTTACAGGTATGACTAATATACGCGACGTAATTGCCTTCCCAAGATATCCGAAAAATGCGGAATTTTAAGGGCTACCGATCAAAATTCAGGAGGTTTAAATGTCGATTTCAAACCTATTTCGATCGATCTTAATTTTCCCCATCTAATAAGGTTTCAATGGGTTAAATTCACGTATTTATTAGGTCAAAACTTACCAACACATTCGGTAAAATGGCATATTTTGCTTATTTTTGATACTTATAGTTTTTAATTAAAAAATGAGCGAAGAACAAGAATCAAAGTCAAATTATTCGGCAGATAATATACAGGTTTTAGAAGGTTTAGAAGCGGTTCGAAAGCGCCCTTCGATGTATATTGGAGACACAGGCGTAAAGGGTTTGCACCATTTGGTTTATGAAGTTGTAGATAACTCTATAGATGAGGCGCTTGCGGGTCATGCCGATACAATTGATGTAATCATTTTAAAAGACAATTCCATAAGAGTTGAAGATAATGGTCGTGGAATACCGACAGGAATTACGAAAAAGGAAAATAAATCTGCTTTAGAAATCGTAATGACGGTTTTACACGCTGGTGGTAAGTTTGATAAAGACACCTACAAAGTTTCAGGAGGTCTTCACGGTGTTGGGGTAAGTTGCGTCAACGCGCTTTCAACACACTTGCGCGCAGAAGTGCATCGTGAAGGAAAAATATGGTTGCAGGAATATAGCATTGGCAAACCACTTTTCGATGTGAAAGAAATCGGCGTGACTGATAAGCGCGGTACCATTGTAACCTTTACACCAGATGCCAGCATCTTTACTCAAACAACAGAATATAAGTATGATACTCTGGCCGGTAGGTTAAGAGAGCTGGCTTTCTTAAATAAAGGCATTACGTTAAGTCTCACAGATGAACGTGAACCGGATGAAAAAGGAGAATTTGCCAAAGAGATTTTCCATTCTGATGGAGGTTTGAAAGAATTTGTTACATTTTTAGATGGTACTCGTGCGTCATTTTTACCCGAGCCCATTTACATAGACGGCATAAAAAATGGTGTACCCGTAGAATTGGCTTTCCAATACAACGACAGTTATGCCGAAAATGTGCATTCGTATGTAAATAACATTAATACACATGAGGGTGGAACGCACATTGCAGGTTTTAGAAGAGGTTTAACACGAACTTTAAAATCTTATGCAGATAAGTCTGGTTTGTTAAAAAACCTAAAAATGGAAATCACAGGTGATGACTTTCGTGAAGGTCTCACCGCTGTAGTTTCTGTTAAGGTTCAAGAACCACAATTTGAGGGGCAGACAAAGACAAAACTCGGAAATAGTGAAGTATCTGGCGCAGTAGATATAGCTGTAGGCGAGGCACTTGGTGCTTATTTGGAAGAAAACCCAAAAGAAGCCAGAATGATTATCGGCAAAGTGATCTTAGCGGCTACTGCTCGTGCAGCCGCCAGGAAAGCTAGAGAAATGGTTCAGCGCAAAAGCGTTATGGGCGGTTCTGGATTGCCCGGAAAATTGGCAGATTGTTCTGACAGCGATCCGGTAAAATGTGAGATCTACCTTGTTGAGGGAGATTCGGCGGGTGGAACTGCTAAGCAAGGACGCGATAGAAACATTCAGGCCATTTTACCTTTAAAAGGTAAAATTTTGAATGTGGAAAAAGCCATGGAGCATAAGATTTATGAGAATGATGAGATTAAAAATATGTTTACCGCCTTGGGTGTCAGCATTGGTACCGAAGAAGATAACAAGGTTTTGAATATCTCAAAACTACGCTACCACAAAATCGTAATCATGACGGATGCAGATATTGATGGCTCGCACATTACAACACTTATCTTAACATTTTTTTATCGGTATATGCGTGCTTTGATAGAGGCTGGATATGTTTACATTGCTTCCCCACCATTGTATCAGGTTAAAAAGGGTAAAGATTTTGAATATTGCTGGAACGATAAAGAACGCGATGCTGCCGTCCAACGTTTAAAAGGTGCAGGTAAGGAAGAAAGTGTCCACATTCAGCGGTACAAAGGTTTGGGGGAAATGAATGCGGACCAACTTTGGGAAACCACACTTAACCCGGCCACGCGTACTTTGTTGCAAGCAACCATAGAAAACGCTGCAGAATGCGATCATACGTTTTCCATGCTTATGGGCGATGAAGTTGCACCACGTAGAGAATTTATAGAGCGCAATGCAAAATATGCCAAAATTGACGCATAGAGTAAAAAATTAGCATATTAGAGAGTCTCATTGAGAAATGGGGCTTTTTTTTGCATTTTTAATAAGTAAATATGAAAAGTTAATGATTTCGGGAAACAATTCGGTGGTAAATAAATCTCCATAGTCAGGCTCTAAAAACACTTCTGCCTTTTTTTTATTAATTTTCGAAGTATCTTTAACATTGCTTAAGGACTCCACCCAACCTTCAATCACTTTAAAAGATGTGTCATTCTCTAATTTCAATATAGTAGGAATAAGTTTGAATAATTTCTGATCCCAATTAAAATTCCCTGCAGTTACAGCAGGATGATGGTATTTTAAGAAACTCCACAGCTTTCCTGTAACAGTTAAATATTTAATGTTCCTGGTAGTATTTAGTATAGTGTCAATTTTAGATGTTTGATCAAATAAACTATCACTTATTAATGCAATTGGCGTTGGCTTTACCTTGTCTATAGGAACTCCATCAACATAAAGTTTTAGATCATCAAACCACGCGTTACCTTTTCCGATAAGTAACGTGCCAAATTTTATGCCCGTCGCATTTGTTTTATCATAAGGGATTTGCACCACATATTCTTTCCAATCGTGTGTTCCGTTCAAATTTTGACTTTCCATGGTTTCGATAGCCAATTGGTCTTCCCCGTTATCAACTCGGATCCATAATCCAGCAAAGCCGTCCAATACATTTTCAGTTTTGATGGCTCCAACTAAGGAAAGTACGTCGCCATTTAATTTATGGATAATGCTTCCTTTTACCGCGTTTGCATGGATAGGTTCATTTGCGGCGTCGATACATAACGAATATTTGCCAGTTTTTTTTATGACGCTATCTAACCCTATTCGATAGGTATTTCGATTATTGAGGGTGAAGTCCCATCCAACTGCGCCGCCTGAGATGCCTAACTTTTCGAATCCGACATTTATTTTTTCTTGGGCATTCGACCTAAAATATAAAGTTGAAATAAATAAGACGCTGATATAAAAGACATTAGGTTTCATGCCTTAATATAATTCGATAATTTTAAATATGCTCTATTTTACCTTAAGCTTTGACTCATTTTAACGTTAGATGTCGTTAAAGTACGAGAATCACCTTTTCCATACTTAATGGTATTAAACCTGGGTTGCATAAACAATTTAAAGAAAAAAAACCCCTGTAAAAATTAAATTTTACAAGGCTTTTTTATTTTAGTGACCCCTCAGGGGTTCGAACCATGGACCCACAGATTAAGAGTCTGTTGCTCTACCAGCTGAGCTAAGAAGTCATCTTTGCAAATATACAAATTTGCGCTCAACACCTACTACCAACCACCATGTCAAGTTTATTTCAGATCGAAAAGACTGTTCACTCCCAGTAATTTTCTCGAGGTAAAACCCTCTCCATATTTGGCGCCAATACTCTTTCCAAATTCCCTTGCTCTACCCAAAACGCTGTCGAAAAATTCTGGTGAAGAAATGTAAGTTTCTGGACCATCAATGCTTGCGCTTGGAACATAGAATTGCGTCTTAAAAGCCTTAATACTGTCAACCTTTTTATCAATATATTCAGAAATATCAACAATAATATCTGGCTTAATGTAGGTATCTTGAATAAACTGCAGGAATAAACGCGGTCTATGCGGCGATTGTTTCTCTCCGTGAAGAAAGGTTTCTATTTTCTGCAATCCAGAAAGAAAAATGGCGTCATTAACTAAATCCCCCGCCCTACCATGATCAGGATGCCTATCTGTTAGGGCGTTACCAATAATAATCTCTGGCTGATATTTTCTAATTACCTTTAAAACTTCTAATCTATGTTGCTCATCGTTGGTAAAAAAGCCATCTTTAAAACCAAGATTTTCGCGCACTTGCAAACCTAAAATTTCTGTAGACGCCCTGGCTTCTTCTTCCCTAGTTTCTGCAGTTCCTCTGGTTCCAAGTTCGCCACGTGTAAGGTCTATCAAACCAACTTTCTTCCCAAGTGCGGTGTGTTTTAAAATGGTTCCAGAGCAGCCTAACTCAGCATCGTCTGGATGCACCGCAATTACTAAAATATCTAATTTCATTAAATTTTATCGGTATTTTTCGCCAACAGGCGGATGATTTTCTTTTTTAACTTCCCGTTTTGTGGCGTGGTAAAAGGATAGAAAAAATCTTCCAACTCCCCTTTTCTATTGATGAGGTATTTGTGGAAATTCCACCTCGGTTTCACATTAAATTTATTGTTTTGTTTTTTGCTGATTAAAAACTGATAAAGTGGATGGGCATGAGCGCCCCGTACAAAAATCTTCTCAAATACAGGAAAAGAAACCCCATAGTTTCGTTCGCAGAAATTTAAAATCTCTATGCCATCCAAGGGTTCTTGCTTCCCAAAATCATTACTCGGAAAAGCCAGTATCTCAAAATCGTCGTTGTTAATTTCTTTTTTTAATTGTTGCAAGTCTTTAAATTGACAGGTAAATCCACATTCTGATGCAGTATTTACAATTAGCAACACCTTATCTCTGTAAGCAGAAAGTGGTTTTTCTTGTCCGTCGATGAGTTTAACCTTAAAGGAATAGATATTTGGAAGCGTCTGATTCATCTTTTCTTTTATTGATAATATCCAGAAGATTGAATGATTGCTTCAATATCCCGATCTTCATCTTTATTATAAGTTGCCTTTAAATTATGTCCCACTACTCTAGCAATTAATTGGTAGGAGAACGCAGCAAATCCACCTTTTGTTTGTTTAACAATGTCGAAAGTAGTTCTGCCAACTTCTCGATCGATCAATTTCGTTAGAATTTGACCCTGCGTAATTGTCAAATCCTTTATCTCCCGATTAAACATATTTTTAATCTCTTGATCACAGGCTTTTACCAAAACCTTTTGCTCCCGCTTTTCTGGAGAATGAGACAAATCACTTTCTAATTTTTCATATCTCCTCTTTGCGTATAGCGCATACGGCATTACTTTTAAAACATTATACCGCAATCTATCAAAAGCTAATTTCTCTTGGGCACTTCTAAAGATCCTGTTGGCATTAATGTTTACGTCATTTAGCAAAATCCAAGGAATCATAATTCCGTTGTCATTTGTAGAAGCAACTCGGATACTATCGTTTTTGCCTTTTGCGGGAAAGATGGGATCAACAGTTTGCTGAGCTTGCGCGGCAAAAACGGAAATGATTACACTAAACAGAAAAATTAATTTTTTAAAATTCATAAATTTATACTGCAGCAAAATTAGGGCTTATTTCATACATTCGCTTAATATGAATCCAATATAAATATTATTAGAATATTTTCTGCATTTTTTACGCAAAAAAAACAAATGAAAACGGAGTTATTGATTGATCTAGAGGCAGAAAAGAAAGAAATTTTAAAGCGATATAGGGCGTTGCTGAGGGCGTGTAAGCCTACTACCCAGCATGGTGATAAAAAAGAACTAAGAAAAGCGTTTGATTTAGCACTCGAAAGTCATAAGGATATGCGGAGAAAATCTGGCGAGCCATATATCTACCATCCAATTGCAGTTGCCCAGATTGCTGCAGAAGAAATTGGATTAGGAACTA
This sequence comes from Pedobacter sp. UYEF25, assembly GCF_054061655.1. NCBI lineage: Bacteria > Pseudomonadati > Bacteroidota > Sphingobacteriia > Sphingobacteriales > Sphingobacteriaceae > Pedobacter > Pedobacter sp. UYEF25. The sequence continues at coordinate 93,004 of NZ_JBSSEL010000010.1, forward strand.
CGTCTATTGTTTGCGCGCTGCTGCACGATGTGGTGGAAGATACGCAGATGACGCTTGATGACATAGAGAGAGAATTTGGTAAAAAAACCGCAAAAATTATAGACGGCCTTACTAAAATAGCGGGAGTTTTTGACACAAACAGTTCTTTGCAAGCAGAAAATTTTAGAAAAATGTTACTTACTTTGGCAGATGATGTTAGGGTAATTTTAATAAAACTTGCTGATAGGTTACATAATATGCGTACGATGGATTTTATGCCACCGCATAAGCAGTTGAAAATTGCTTCAGAAACAATCTATCTGTATGCACCGTTGGCTCACCGGCTCGGTTTATACGCCATTAAATCAGAACTTGAAGATCTTTCAATGAAATACTTGGAACCAGATACTTATAAGTTTGTGGCGAGAAAATTGAATGAAAAAAAAGCCGAACGCGCGCTATTTATAAAAAGATTTGTGGAGCCAATTTCTGAAATAATGGGCGAACAGGGTTTAAAAGCAGATATGTATGGCAGGCCAAAATCCATTCACTCTATTTGGAATAAAATGAAAAAGAAGAACATACCTTTTGAAGAAGTCTATGATCTTTTTGCCATTCGCATAATTTTAGACAGTCAGCCAGAGAATGAAAAAGCAGATTGTTGGAAAGCATATTCTATTGTAACCGATTTATACCGCCCGAATCCCGATAGGTTGAGAGATTGGGTTTCATCACCGAAAGGGAACGGTTACGAAAGTTTACATACCACCGTTATGGGCCCAAGAGGACAATGGGTTGAGGTACAGATTAGAACTCGACGCATGAACGAAATTGCGGAGAAGGGTTTTGCTGCACATTGGAAATACAAAGAATCATCAAACGACAATGGGTTAGACCAATGGATACAAAAAGTCCGGGAAATGCTGAGCAATCCAGAGGCAAATGCTTTTGATTTCCTGGACGATTTTAAAATGAACCTTTTTTCTGATGAAATTTTTATTTTTACGCCAAAAGGAGCGCTTATACAATTGCCATCTGGCGCCACTGCCCTAGATTTCGCTTTTGAAATTCATACCGATGTTGGAGCAACTTGTATTGGTGCGAAGGTTAACCACAAGCTGGTACCCCTCTCTCATAAGTTACAAAACGGAGATCAAGTAGAAATTATTACCTCTAGCAAGCAGACACCGAAAGAGGATTGGCTAAATATTGTGGTTACTGCAAAGGCAAAATCTAAAATAAAATCATCTCTTAAAGAAGAAAAACGAAAAATTGCTGAAAATGGTAAAGAAATTTTAGAAAGAAAACTGAAATCTTTGAAAATTACCTACAATACCGATAATCTACAAAAACTCAGTTACTTCTTTAAACTTAATTCTACCCAAGAGCTGTTTATTCAAGTTGCAGAGAGTAAAATAGAACTTAAAGACATTAAAGAGTACCTCTCCATTGAAAAAGAAATCGAAAACCGCAGTTCTGAAAGACCCGAAAATTTATCGGTAGACGGCGTAAAGAAGAAAATAAAGTCCTCCGAATCTGATATCTTACTGATTGGCGAAGATTTACAAAAAATAGATTACAAACTATCTCCTTGTTGCAATCCAATACCCGGCGACGATGTTTTTGGATTTATAACTGTAAGTGAAGGCATTAAGATCCATAGAACAAATTGCCCTAATGCAGCTCAATTAATGGCCAATTATGGCTACAGAATCGTTAAGGCAAAGTGGAACAAACAACAAGAGCTTACTTTTTTAACTGGTCTTCAGATTTTTGGCATCGACGAAGTGGGATTGATAAACAACATTACTCGCGTCATTTCAACCGATTTTAATGTAAATATTAGGTCCATTACCGTAGATAGCAACGAGGGAATTTTTGAGGGATCCATCATGGTTTATGTAAACGATACGGAACATTTAGAAAGTTTAATAAATAATATTTTGGAAATTAAGGGCATTACCGCAGTAACAAGGTTTGATGCTTAAGATTAAATTTTGTTCGATAAAAACAAGCTTCAAAATTATTCGGGCGTTTTAACACGCCTTCAATTGTATCTTTTTGGCAAAAAAGCCAAAAAGGATGTCATTACAGTCGTTAACGCTAGCAAGTGGAAAAACACTCAATATCTAAAAATTTAAATTAATGTTTATGGACAATGGTAATTCATAGGACAAGCTATAAAGCGTCCTTAGGAATTGGTGCTAGGATAATTACCATTGCAATAACTTTGTTATTTAGCTTTATTATAGGCTCTCAATTTATCTGGTTTGAAGCGGCCAATTCGGTATTTTTTGTATTGCCATTGGTTTTTGGGATTTATATTATCTGTCTTTTACTTATGCCATTGCGTTATACGATTACCGATAATGAGATTTTGGTTGAGCGCATATTCTCCAAAGTTCACATAAAGAAGGAAAACATAAAAAGTTTACAGCAAATTGGCATAAGCAGTATCGCCGGGACTATCAGAACCTTTGGAAATGGTGGGCTATTTTGTTTTACCGGGCATTTCGTCAACGCGTCGATAGGTAAAATGACCTGGTTTGTTACACGAAAAGATACACTTATACTCCTTTACTTAAACGATGGCAAAAGGATTGTTATATCGCCAAATGAGCCGAAAGAATTTATAAAAGTATTTAAGCTTAGGTGTTCTCCCTAATTTATATTTGTACCAGATAACTTTCGGTCTAAACTCAAACAATTTCCTTACCTTTGATCTGAAGGAAAAAGGCATGTCTGAACAGAAAACGAACGAACTTGTTAGAAAAATATTTGAGGCTTATTTAGAAAATAAGAGTCTCAGGAAAACGCCTGAGCGTTTTGCAATTTTAGAGGAAATTTATTCTAGAAACGATCATTTTGATGTGGAAACACTTTATATCCACATGAAAAACCAAAAATATCGAGTGAGTAGAGCTACGGTTTACAATACGTTAGAATTACTTGTTTCCTGTGATTTGGTAACCAAACATCAGTTTGGAAAAAACATGGCGCAGTTCGAAAAATCTTACGGGTACCGACAGCACGACCACGTAATTTGCATAGAGTGCGGAAAAGTAGTGGAATTTTGCGACCCACGCATCCATCAAATTCAAACCATGGTAGGAGATCTATTAAAATTTGATGTGAAACACCACTCTCTCAATTTATATGGTTTTTGTTCTGATTGCAGCATGGCACAAAAAGTGAAACGAAGCGCAGAGGAAGCCAAATCTTAATCCACTAAACCTATTTTAGATAATTTTTTAAATTAATGAAGAAAGTCGATGTACTTCTAGGCCTACAATGGGGCGATGAAGGAAAAGGAAAAATTGTTGATGTTTTAAGCCCGAAATACGATCTTATTGCACGCTTTCAGGGCGGTCCAAATGCTGGTCATACGTTAGAATTTGAGGGTAAAAAATTCGTATTGAACACCATCCCGTCCGGAATATTCAATCCTAAGACGATGAATTTAATCGGTAACGGCGTAGTTATAGATCCAATTATTTTAAAGAGAGAGCTGGACAACCTTAAAAAAGCAGGGCACGATCCTGTTGCTGACGGAAAACTGGTAATTGCCCGCAAAGCGCATCTAATTTTGCCAACTCACCAAATGTTGGATGCAGCCAACGAAGCAAAAATGGGCAAAAATAAAATTGGATCGACGCTAAAAGGGATCGGACCAACGTACATGGATAAAACCGGAAGAAATGGTTTGCGCGTTGGAGACACTACACTTCCTGATTTTAAAGAGCGTTATGAAAAACTGGTAGAAAAACACAGTGAAATTCTATCGCACTTTGATTTTGACTATGATTTAAAAGATAGAGAAGCTGCTTTTTTCGAAGCGATCGAATTTCTAAAGACCATTCCTCACGTAGATAGTGAACATTTTGTTAACCAATATTTGAACGAGGGAAAGGATGTATTGGCAGAAGGCGCACAAGGAACTTTACTTGATGTAGATTTTGGCTCTTACCCTTTTGTTACTTCAAGCAACACCACTGCAGCAGGCGCATGTACCGGTTTAGGTGTTGCGCCAAATAACATAGGGGATGTTTTTGGTATTTTTAAGGCTTATTGTACGCGCGTTGGCGGCGGCCCCTTCCCTACAGAATTAAACGATGAAGTGGGTGAAAGCTTGAGGCAGATTGGCCATGAATTTGGCGCAACAACAGGCAGAGCTCGAAGATGCGGATGGATAGATTTACCGGCACTTAAATATGCCATTATGCTCAATGGCGTAACGGAGTTGATTATGATGAAGGCCGATGTATTGGATAGTTTCGACGATATTTATGTGTGTACGCATTATGAGTACGATGGAAAAACAATAGATTATATGCCTTACGATATTATTTCTATCGCGCCAACTCCGGTATTGAGGAAAGTGAAAGGTTGGAAAACCGATATTACGAAAATTACTCAGATTAATGAAATACCCGAAGCACTAAATAGTTACATTTCTTTCTTAGAAAACGAGCTGAAAGTTCCAATTAAATACCTTTCTGTTGGGCCAGATAGAGCACAAACTTTAGAATTGAAATAGTTTCATATAAAGATCGATGTAAATCTCGTTGTATTCCAACGAGATTTTTTTATTCCTTTTTCCGCCATTATAATTTAGTAGAAATCTAAAACATGTAAACTTAAATGAATAACCTTTTATCGTTTTGATAAATCCAATGAACATTTCTGTATTTAAAGAGAAGGCATTGCTTTGGGCTAACCAGTTTGAAGTTTGTTGTTTTTTAGATTCGAATGGTTATCAAGATCAATACAGCGAATTTGATTTCGCCATTGCTTGTGGCGTTCAAAAAGAATGTATCGATAGTTCTTGCCAGTCGTTTAAAAAGCTGGAGGAATTCAATGACTTAAACAACAATTGGTTGTTCGGGTTGCTTAGCTATGATTTGAAGAATGAAGTAGAAAAACTTGAATCTAACAATGTAGATCGACTAAAATTTCCAACCCTATATTTCTTCCTTCCAAAATACTTAATTGTATTTAAGGATGGGCAACTTGACGTAGTTTTGGGCGATGAGAAAATAATTGACGACATCAATAAGCTCAGTTCATCACCAAAGATTTATGAGAAGCAGATTGAATTAGAATGTAGATTGGCAAAGCACAAGTATATAGAAACCGTTGAAAATTTGCGGGAGCATATCATAAAGGGGAATATCTACGAAATAAATTTTTGTCAGGAGTTTTTTGCAGAAAATGCAAGCATAAATCCAGCGGACTGTTTTACCCGTTTGAACCAACTTTCTCCAAATCCGTTTTCAGGATATTTTAAAATCTACGACAAATTTATTTTATCGGCTTCGCCTGAAAGGTTTCTTTGCAAACGGATAGATAAACTAATTGCACAGCCTATAAAAGGCACCGCCAGACGCTATAAAAATATAATTGAAGACAATAAAGCTATATCAGACTTACAAACAAACATTAAAGAAAAGGCGGAAAACGTAATGATTGTAGATTTGACTCGCAATGATTTAACAAAAATCTGCAAAAAAGGAAGCATTGAGGTTGAAGAGCTTTTTGCAGTCTACAGTTTTCCGCAAGTACACCAAATGATTTCTACGGTTACTGGCAGTTTTGACGAAAAAAAAGACTTTATCGATATTTTCAAAAACACTTTCCCAATGGGTTCTATGACTGGCGCTCCAAAATTGCGGGCAATGGAATTAATAGAAAAATATGAAAGCACAAAACGCGGTATCTTTTCCGGATCGATAGGCTACATTACACCGGATAATAACTTCGATTTTAATGTGGTCATCAGGACAATCCTATATAATTCGACCGCCAAATATCTTTCTGTGCAGGTTGGTAGCGCCATTACATTTTTAAGCGAAGCGGAAAGAGAGTATGATGAATGCCTACTAAAAGCTGAAGCGATGTTTAGTGTATTAAATCACAAAACTTTATAAAAAAGAATTATCTTACCGAATGCAACCAAGCAGCTTAACTTCCTGTGTTTTTTATGTCACTTATTTTCTGTCATGCTGATTAAAATTTATCCTGAAAACCCAAACCCCAAAGCAATAGAGCAAGTGGTAGACGTGTTAAAAAGAGGCGGCGTAATCATCTATCCAACAGACACCATTTATGGGTTAGGTTGCGACATCACAAACCAAAAAGCCATCGAGAAAGTGTGCAAAATCCGTGGCGTCAAGCCAGATAAAGCAAACTTATCTTTTATTTGCTACGACTTAAGTCACATCTCTGACTACATTAAACCTATAGACAATACCACTTTTAGAATCCTTAAAAAAACATTACCTGGACCATTTACATTTATTTTTAATGCAAATAACAACGTTCCAAAGTTATTGAGTAGTAAGAAAAAAACTGTCGGAATTAGGGTACCAGACAATGCGATCGCACGCTGTATTGTAAGAGAATTGGGAAACCCTATTCTTTCAACATCTATTAGAGATGATGATGAATTGATTGAGTATTCTACAGATCCAGAACTAATTCATGAAAAATTTGAAGATTTAGTTGATTTGGTAATCGATGGTGGTTTTGGTGACAATGAACCATCTACCATAGTCGATTTTACAAATGGTTTTGTAGAAATTATTCGTCAAGGAAAAGGTATTTTAGAGGAGAACGACTAGATATACCTGTTCTATGAGCCGCATTGTAAGTTGATAATACCACTATTTATAATAGTGCTACACAATAAATCTGCCTAACAAAAAAAAGTTAAATTTATACCAATTAGGACATTTTACAAACTACAACGGTCAACTCCTACAAATTTTTATATTTTTACGGACAATGGAGAGGATAATCAATTTAGAAGTATTCAAACGTTTTTTTAAGTCTGGGCAGGTTGGTGGCTTTATATTATTAATTTGTGTGGCCATTTCTTTGGTTATTGCAAATACCTCTTCAAAGGATAGCTTTGCCAATTTTTTAGAACTGAAGCTTGGTTTTGGTCAAATTAACTACAGTGTTCTGGCCTGGATAAACGACGCTTTGATGGCTATATTCTTTCTATTGGTCGGCCTAGAGATCAAAAGAGAGCTTATAGAGGGGGAATTATCATCTGCAAAAAAAGCGGCTTTGCCAATATTTGCTGCACTAGGCGGAATGATTGTTCCGGCAATGATCTATTTCTTATTTAACGAGGGTACTATTACAGCCTCTGGATGGGGAATACCGATGGCGACAGATATAGCGTTTGCTTTAGCCATTATTGCGATGCTTGGAAAAAGTGTTCCAGCAAGTTTAAAAATATTTTTAGCTGCTTTAGCAATTGTAGATGATTTAGGTGCTATTTTGGTAATTGCCATTTTCTACACAAATCAGATTCATTTCGAGTATTTGCTTATGGCCGGCGGAATTGTGGTACTGCTTAGTTTAATGAACTATTTTGGCGTAAAGAAACTTGTATTTTACCTTATTCCCGGGGTATTTTTATGGTACTTCATTCATCATTCAGGTATTCACGCTACGGTTGCGGGGGTTTTGTTGGCGTTTACAATCCCAACAAATACCACCGCGGATGAATCTCCGTTAGAATGCCTAGAACATGCACTTACTATTCCGGTGAATTACCTCATTATGCCAATTTTTGCACTTGCAAATACAAATATAACTTTCCAAAAAGAAATGATCACCGGTTTATTTTCGCCACTTGGTTTCGGTATTATCGGTGGATTATTCATTGGTAAGACCGTTGGAGTCTCCTTATTTAGTTGGTTGGCTGTTAAGTTAAAGTTTGCAAACCTACCCTCCATGGCAAATTGGAAGCATATTTTAGGACTCGGTATGTTGGCTGGTATCGGCTTTACCATGTCAATTTTTATAGCGCTGTTGTCTTTTTCTGATGTCGAATATATTTTGGAGGCAAAATTTGCGATCCTAGTGGCATCAGTATTTTCGGGAATCGTTGGATTTCTAGTATTAAAATTTGTGAACAACGATCCGGCCCCGGAAGGACTTGAGGCGGCTAATATTGCCGAACCTTCCAAAGTAAGACCCTTGGCACAGAGACAATAAATAGATTAACTACTTAATCTTACCGAAAAGGTTGTTGAGATTTACATCATATTGTATTATGAAGACCTATATGATTCTGATATTTCTCTTGTCATGTTCATGCATTTATGCGCAGAATAACAACATGAAAACCATTTTTAATGGTAAAGATTTAAAAGGATGGACTTCCTTCATAAAAGAACAGGGTGTAAACAACGATCCGAATGAAGTTTTTAAGATTGAGGATGGCTTGCTTCACGTATCTGGCGAGGAATTTGGCTATGTTGCAACCAAAATAGCATATAAAAATTTCCACCTTTCTATCGAATTCAAGTGGGGCAACAATAAATATCCTCCACGGGAAAACGATAAGAGAGATGCAGGAATCTGTTTTAACGTAGAGCCAAACAATAAAATATGGCCAAAATCTATTGAGTGCCAAATTCAGGAAGGCGACGTAGGTGATTTATGGTTAATTGACCAAGTAACCGTTTCTGTTAACGGCAAAAAAACAACGCCCAGAGACTACGAGCGCGTTCCCAAAATGAAAGATGCAGAGCGAAAGCACGGAGAGTGGAATGTGGTGGAAGTGATTTCGAACAGCGGTAAATTTCAGTTTTTAGTAAACGGAACTTTAGTTAACCAAGGGGATCAAATGAGTATCTTAAAAGGTAGAATTTTACTCCAATCGGAAGGTGCAGAAGTCTTCTATCGTAATATTAGAATACAAAAACTCTAATCGGCAAATAAGTCCAGCGAAGTTTGACGGCCTCTTTAAGTTTATTCTATTTAATCCCATCATTAATTTTAAAATAAGTTTTAGATATTTTAAAATTCAAGGAATCTAACATCAAGACAAGTTTACGTATGCTTGCGAACTAATATTCAACTTTTTCTGTAAATTCTTTCATAAAGTTGCACACACTTTCTTCGAGATTTCCATCTGCAATTGCTTTAACAAAAGCAGTTCCGATAATGGCACCGTTTGCATATTTACAAGCTTTATTAAAAGTTTCTCTATCACTTATTCCAAATCCAATCATTGTTTTATTTGCTAGTTGCATGTCTTTAATTCGCTTGAAATAATTCTCTGTAACGTCGCCAACTTCTAAATTTTTCCCTGTTGTTGCCGATGACGATAACAGATAGATGAATCCATTCGATAACCCATCAATTTTCCTAATTCTCTCGTCTGCGGTTTGTGGTGTAATTAAGAAAATATTACTCAAGTTGTATTTTTCAAAATCTTGTCTGTAAAACTCCTCATATTCTACTATTGGTAAGTCAGGAACAATGCAGCCGTTTACGCCAACATCAGCGCAAGCTTTACAAAACTGTTCTACACCAAACTGCAATACTGGGTTTACATATCCCATAAGTAATACCGGAATAGTTACTGTTTTGCGTAGGTCTTTAAGCTGTGTAAAAAGCAACTCTAAAGTCATACCCTGATCTAGAGACTGCTTACTACTAGCTTGGATGACAGGTCCATCTGCAACGGGATCAGAGTATGGAAACCCAATCTCAAGCATATCAGCTCCAAACTGCTCTAGCAACTCGGCAATGTGCACGGTATCTTCTGTGTTGGGATAGCCAGCAGTATAGTAGATTGATAGGATATTTTTTTTCTTTTCGAAAAGTTGTTTAATTCTATTCATGTGGGGAGATGTGAGATATGAGATGTGAGAACTTTCTAACGTCTCAAATCTCAAATCTAATTACAAATTAAAATAGTTAATGTACGTGTCCAAGTCTTTATCGCCTCGCCCAGAGAGACAAATAACAACATTTTCATTGCCTTTAAACTCCATTTTTTCTAAGTAGGCCAATGCATGGGCACTTTCAATCGCAGGGATAATTCCTTCTAACTGCGCGCACAACAAACCTGCTTCTAAACTTTCATCATCGGTGATAGACACGTATTTCCCTCGTCCGGTTTTAAATAAATGTGCATGCTGCGGTCCAATTCCAGGATAATCTAACCCTGCCGAAACAGAGTGTGGTTCAACCACTTGTCCATCAGGCGTCTGCATTAAAATACTTCTGCTGCCATGAAGCACACCTTCTTTGCCAAGAAATGTTGTCGCAGCAGAAAATCCACTACTCACTCCTCTTCCTGCAGCCTCTACCGCAATAAGCTTCACGTTTTCATCGTCCATAAAATGGTAAAACATACCCATTGCGTTACTTCCTCCTCCAACACAAGCCAAAACATAGTCAGGTTTATCGTTTCCTGTTTGTTCTAAAAGCTGTTTTTTCGTTTCCTCGGATATAATAGATTGAAAAATCGCTACCATATCGGGATATGGATGTGGACCAACCACAGAGCCGATGATATAATGGGTATCTACCGGATTATTAATCCAGTCTCGCATCGCCTCATTAGTAGCATCTTTTAAGGTTTTGCTTCCGGAAATAGCAGGAATAACGGTTGCGCCCAGCATTTTCATTCTAGCTACGTTTGGCGCTTGCCTTTCTATATCAACACTGCCCATGTAAATTACACATTCCAAATTTCGTAGCGCACAAACAGTAGCGGTAGCAACGCCATGTTGACCCGCACCGGTTTCGGCAATAATTCTTTTTTTACCGAGCTTCTCAGCCAATAAAATCTGTCCGACAGTGTTGTTTATTTTATGGGCTCCTGTATGATTTAGATCTTCTCTTTTTAAAAAAATATTCGCGCCGTATCGCTCCGAATAGCGCTTAGCTAAAAACAGAGGAGAGGGTCTGCCAACATAATCTTTCATCAATTGATGAAATTCTTTTTGAAAATCTACGTCGGCAATAATCTTTAAATAATTCTGTCGAAGTTCTTCTACATTTGGATAAAGCATTTCGGGAATATATGCGCCTCCAAAATCGCCATAATATCCTTTTTCGTTTACTTGATACTTCATATTAATAATTAAAACACCAGTGTTTCTGGCTAACTTTTTTTTATGATTTTTATTGCACTAACGCTCGTCTTTTCTCCCTAAAGCCATATGAGAAGACTATCTTATTAAGGTAAAAAACTCTTCGAGTTTAGCTATGTTTTTTAAGCCAGGTTCAACTTCAAATTTGCTGTTTACATCTACAGCCACTAATCGTTCGTCATCCACATTTAAAATATCAGGTACATGGCAGCTATCTATGCCTCCACTTAAAAAGTAAGGCTTGTTGAGTTTATAATGCTCCAGTATAGTCCAATCAAATTGCTTTCCAGATCCTCCATGCATGCTTGTCTTTGTATCAAACAAAAAGAAATCAACTGCTTCTTCATAACTTTCTAACATTGCAAATTCAAAGGCGTTATCTACACCAAAAGCCTTGATAATTTCTAACGATGAAAAATGATTTTTTAACGCTAGACAATATTCAGAAGATTCCCTACCGTGTAATTGAACAGCTGACAAGTCCAAGTCAGCGACTTTACGCATTACATTTTCCAAATTTTCATCTACAAAAACGCCCACAGTTTTAATCTCTTTTGGAATGTATCTAATCAATTCGGAGGATACATCTGAAACGTTGCGCGGCGATTTATCGTAAAAAATAAAACCTAAATAATCTGGTTTCAGATCAGCTAATGCTGCAATATTTGAGGCATATTTCATACCACAAACTTTAATTTTTAGGACAGATTGCATTAGTTAAGTAATGTTTTAAAACTGTTAAGCGCTTTTTTACCTAACAATGAATTTTCTGCTTCATAGTAACAATCTGCAAAACTTTCATTTGGTTTTATGGTTCTGATGGCTAGCGCAGCGTTACTTAGCACTACATTATTTTGTACGGTAGTGCCGGTACCATTTAGAACATCCATAAATATTTTAGCAGAAGATTCTACGGTGTCGCCGCCCTTAATGTCCCGTTCCGAGACCTTACTAAAACCCATTTCTGCCAGTGATAAGATACTTTCGCCAGTATTGGTAAATGTTTTCACGTCACAGGTTAAAGAGATTTCATCATAACCTTCTAGCGCATGTAAGATGGTATACTGCCGCTCTAAATCCTGATAAAGATAGGCGTATAACCTAGCAAGCTCTAAACTAAACACGCCAACCATTTGAAATTTCGGTTGACAAGGATTTACCATCGGTCCCAACATGTTAAAAAAAGTTTTAATACCCAATTCCTTTCTAATTGGTGCTACAATTTTCATCGCCGGATTAAACAAGGGCGCGTGAAGAAAACAGATGCCAGATTTTTCTAAATCGAGTTGCAATTTCCTTTCGTCACTAGTAAAACAATAACCTAAATATTCCATCACGTTTGAAGATCCACATCCAGAAGATACGCCATAATTACCGTGCTTAGCCACCTTATAACCTGCACCTGCAACTACAAAAGATGCAAGCGTAGAAATGTTAAACGTGTCTTTTCCATCCCCGCCAGTTCCACAAAGATCTATAAGTTCAAAACCATTTAAATCTACTCGTAAACATAAGTCTAACATGGCATCTCTAAAACCCTGCAACTCATCCACAGTGATGTTTCGCATGGCATAGGCAGTAAGAAATGCAGCAATCTGAGAGGCGTTAAATTCGCCATGCGCCATTGAAACCAAAATGGCCTTCGCTCCTTCCCTACTAAAACTTTTATTTTCGAACAAATGATTTAATATTTTCTTCATATTTTTCTCTAATACTAATTTTCAATTTATCGAAATTTTGATTGATAATGGATCAATCCATAACTTATTACCAAAAAAAAGGCAATAAAAAAAAGGACTGCTTTGCGGCAATCCTTTACGTTTGTATTTAAAATATTTTAAAAAAACAACAATAGAATCTGCCTAACGAATTTCGTTATGCCACCACCAATTGTTATTTAAGTTTTTATTGCTCATGTTTGTATGAGGCAAATATTAATATAGTTTTTTATAATTCCAAATCTTTTCAATACAAATGGCTTTCTTTAAAAGAAAACTACAATTTCATGATGACCTTGGTTTCAGCTCAAATCCGGTCATAAAAAACGAACGTATTTTAAACGAAGACGGTAGCGCAAATATAGAACGTGTTGGTCTGCCATGGTTTAAAGTTGGAGACACGTACACTGGTTTAGTTACGATGAGTTGGAAAAGGTTTTTCTTTATTATACTCGTGGTTTATTTAATCGTAAATGTTCTTTTTGCCTTCGCATATAATCTGGCTGGGATAGAAAATTTAAACGGTGCTAACGGCACTACACGGGTAGACCAATTCTTCGATGCGTTCTTTTTTTCGGCCCAAACAATTTCTACAGTGGGCTACGGTCATATTTCTCCCCAAGGTTTCATCACAAGTATTTTAGCCGCACTGGAAAGTTTGTTGGGACTTCTTGCCTTCGCACTTGCAACAGGATTGCTTTATGGTCGTTTTAGCCGGCCAACTTCGAAGGTTGCTTTTAGCAACGTTATGGTTATTGCACCTTATCAAAACACACTTGGTTTGATGTGCCGGCTCGTAAATCTTAGAAAAAATCAATTAATAGACATAGAAGTTCAAATGGTGCTTTCTTACAATGAGATCGTTGAGGGAAAAAATTCCAGACGGTTTTATCCACTGCCGCTAGAACGAGATAAAGTGAGCATACTTTCCTTAAACTGGACTATAGTTCATCCAATTACAGAAGACAGCCCATTCTACCAAAAATCAATACAAGATTTGCAACTAGCAGAAGTAGAGGTGTTTGTGTTGTTAAAGGCGTTTGATGAAACTTTTTCACAGACTGTACATTCTAGAACGAGCTATCAGGACGAACAGATAGAAATGAATAAGAAATTTGAAAAGATGTATTTCCACAACGCAGCCGGAAAGATGATTTTGGACCATAGCAAATTGAACAAAATCATCCCTGTCGACTAATATATATTACGATATTTCGCTTAGCTGGCTATGCCGGTAAACAAAATTTCAAAAGACACATGTATCCCAGAAAGTAGGGAATGCTACGCGAAGGTAGGTGGCTAAGTTTGCCTTCAAAGTTAAGTTTTCGCACCAAGAATTATTTTAACCTTAGAAAAACTTAATTTTTATTGTCTTAAGTGGCGATGCGATCTATAAACGCTAGGATATCTGTGTATAAAACGTTACATCCAAAAATCATTTGACTAATCATAGGAATGTGACTTTTACCTTTAATTTGTTTAATTGTTACATCTATCCCGTTTGCTTTTAATTTCTCATAAAATACTGGGGTTTGTATTCTTATTGCTTCATAGGTTTTTCCACCATAAAAAAGCAAATGTGGGTTTTTTACATCATCTGCATAATGCATTGGCGATGCAAGTGTCCACACACTTGGTGTTGTTGTAAATGTTCGGATAAAGTCGAAATAAAAATCATCTTTTTTACTCTCTGTTAAATATTGATGGAGGTCCAATCCAAAAGGATCGTCTAAAATAACACCTTTAATTGGATTCTTAATTCCTGCATGCTGAAAGTATTTTGGATCAGCATTAATCAGTTCTGCTAAATGGCCTCCGGCAGAATGACCCATTACAAAAATTTTATCAGGACTTGCTTGAAACGCCGTTATGTGTTCCTTCACCCATTTAACAGCAAGGGCACAATCGTCTCCCATTCTTTCATATTGGACATTCGGTGCTAAAGGATAATTAATGATTACGGCAACAACGCCTTTGCGGGCAAAGTTTCTACCCAACCACCAATATGTTTCTTTTTTTCCAGCACTCCAAGAACCCCCATGAATAAATACCAACACCGGTTTGTCTTTAATCCCGTCGTTTTTATAATAGATGTTTAGGGTATTTGCTTCGCTACCGTTTGCCGCGTAGTTTATGTTTTTCACTTTTTTCACTTGCGCAAATACAGCAATTGAAATAAAGCTGATAGAGACCAAGCACAAGAATTTATACATTTTTTTAGGATTTACTTAAGTGTCGATACTTACGTAAAAAAAAATCTTTAGTTTTTAATAAGTGGATTTTTTTCTTTAGCGAACAAATTAAAAACTTTCCTATCTACAAACGCAGGAAACAATTTATTCATCCAAACCGCTAATTTTCCTTGCCCAGTCATAATTAAAGTACGCTTATTTTGCTCAATTCCATTAGCAATAATAATCGCAACTTCCTCAGAAGTCATCATCTTTTCCTCGTCCATGCTCGTTTCTCCATGCGCGTCTCCATCTTTAGCCAAAGCAGCAGATCTTATGTTAGATGTGGTAAATCCCGGACAAGCGATCAGGACATGTGCACCAGTTTTTAACAACTCCGTGCGCAGCGACTCCATAAAACCATTCATTGCAAATTTAGAGGCCGAATATCCAGTTCTACCAGGCAATCCCCTAAAACCCGCAATTGAAGACACACCAACTATCGTTCCTTTTGTTTTTAAGATTTCTGATAGCGCATACTTTGTACAATATACGGTTCCCCAGAAATTAACGTCCATCAGTTTCTTTAGTACTTCTAAATCTAAATCCGCAAACAATGCACGCATGGAAAGTCCTGCGTTGTTAACCAATACATCGATTTTTCCAAAGGAAACTAAAGCATGCTTAATTAACAATTCACAATCACTCTCAATACTCACGTCTGTTTGTACGGCAATAGCCCTGATTTGATACTTAGCTTCTAAATCTGCAGTAATGTTGCAGAGCGTAACGTATTGTCGCGCGGCCAGAACTAAATTGGCACCACGCTTTGCAAACTCCTCTGCGCAAGCTTTTCCAATCCCGCTGGATGCTCCCGTAATAACAATAACTTTATCTTTTAATTTCATTTTAAGTCCTCAATAATTCAAGTTAGCATAGTAATTTGCGCAACACTAGTTTTGTATTTTAAAAAAAGCGGTCGCTTCAAATACTTTGTCCGTATTGATGATATCGGCTCCTAGGCTATGCAATAATTTCCAACAAGATGCCGTATCAGGTGTACCCCAAAATCGAAAAGGCTTCCCTATTTTATGCGCATTATCGATAAGCAAACCTAATGTAGCTTTATCGGTCGCAGAAATTGCGCCTATCCCATTCCATTTAGAGTAGGTTTCAAAATTATCACTCAGCATCGAAATTTTCTTTAGGTCTCTTGCAGCATAAACGATATTAGGTAAGCCGTCAAAGTGAATGAATGCTGGATAGTTATGAAAAGTATTCTTAGTCGGCCTATTGCCGCTAATGGAAACACTTACTTTTTTGCGGCCCCTTAAAAACGAATGCTCATAAGGCTTAAGCGCTTTTAACAACCTTGGATAAGCTAATTCCCATTTATCCTTTACGTCTATCATCAATTGAAAACTGTAAAACTGGTCTGTTTTTGATAAAGCAGCTATAGGGTCTAAATACATTCTTTGTAAAGAGTTGCCGGGTTTAATTTCAGATCTGCTGTGCGCAACAAATAACGAGTCGCCTACAACAAAAATATCGGCTTCAATAGAAAAAACCTTGTTCTTTACCGCATCAAAAAAAGGCTTTTGATGTGCATAATCATTGTGTGAATGAATTTTAACCTGACCGTGGGCCAGCATGCTAGCTACCGAAAGCACACAGAAGAGCGTAAGTAATTTTGCCATTTAGTTCATCAATGTACTTTCGTAAGGCACTCTGGTTACAATAGATCTGCCGAGTGTAATTTCATCGGTATATTCTAATTCGCCGCCAAAGGCGATGCCGCGCGCGATTGTAGAAATGGTCAAATCAAAATCTTTCAGTTTTTTATATAAGTAGAAGAGTGTCGTATCACCTTCCATATTTGGGCTTAAAGCCAAAATAACTTCCTTAATCTCGGCTTCTCCTACTCTCTGTATTAAACTTTCGATAAACAAATCTGCTGGTCCGACGCCATCCATTGGCGAGATTAATCCCCCCAAGACGTGATAGAGACCTAAATATTGACCTGTATTTTCAATAGCCATTACGTCTCTTGTGTCTTCTACTACACACACCAAACTTCGATCACGCTTCTTAGAAGTACAAATTTCGCAAATCTCAAAATCCGAAATGTTATTGCAAATTGCACATTGTTTAATGTTTTGTTTGAGATGGATTATGGCATTACCGAATTGATCAACTTCAATTTGGTCTCTGTTCAATAAATGAAGCACAAGTCTTAAAGCTGTTTTCTGACCGATTCCGGGCAGCTTAGCAAACTCTCCAACTGCATCTTCAAGCAATTTTGACGAAAAATTCATGCTACAAAAATATACAAAAACAAAGGAATATGTAGAACACTACTGGATATGAAAAAAAATTAAAACTCGGTTTATCAACATCTCTCTTCATAATATAGCTTTAAAAAGGACCTGGGGAATTTCTTCAGCACGCGCAAATTGCTGCCTCCTCATTTTGCCCAAACATCAGTTATCACATTAGCCTTTGTACTGTCTTCCATAGGTAGCTTATAGAATGATTCTATGGTATGCAACACATTGTAATGATTTAATTTCTGGTCGTATTTTCCCGGAATCACGTTTTCGCCAACTATAATTGTAGGAATATGATTAATCGTTTTAAAATCGTCCTCGTCAAAAGTAACGATGAGCAAGCTATTGTGCAGTTTAGCCCATTTTGCATACGCATTAAGGTTTTCTTTCAACCAGCTATCTGATCTAAAAATTGCTGCTGCATCTCCCGGAGCGCCAATATTATGCATGTCATGATCCATATCCGGTATCACAAAAGATACTGTTGGCAGTTTGTTAAAATCTTTTGGAAAAGAGGTCATCGACACACTAAGCGAGTCTGGAATATTGTTTAGGCCTATCCCCTGCCAATTCACCCAAGGACAATGTTTTCTGGCGTACAAAGTCATTTTTGTCAATTTGCTTTTGAGATAGTAGCAACCTTTAAATCCGACTTCTGGAATTCCTTGTGAGAAGCCCTTAAACGTATGACCGGTTTTTAATAGTGCTGCTCCTAAATTTGGCGTGTGATAAGTCATCTGTTCATTGCAATCGTCATTGAAAACGCCTTGGGTACTTCCAGAAAATAAAGCGAGATAATTCGGCTGACTCGGATGTGTTACGCCATGCGCATCTGTAAAAAGAGCGCCTTCCTTTGCAAGTTGGTTGAGGTATGGTGCATTTTTAGATCCAATAACCTGGTCGTAACCGTGGTTTTCTTCGACCACGATAATGATGTGATCTGGCGCTTTTTGTTTTTCAGGCTGCAGAGTGTAATAACTCAAAATCGCAGCTGTAACAAATATTACACTCGCTTTCATTTTTTTTTAATTTATAGTGTTGATATTTTAACTTTTAATCCATTGATCCTTAAATTTAGAAAATTGACCCCTAAAAAATGGCATTTCTAAAATGATTTATTGGTAATTAAGAAAATAAAGATGCCAAATACCATTAAGCTTGTTATTTCTGTAAATGCCCGCTCACACCATGAAAAACCGGATATTCAAACCTATAATACACCTTAGCTAAAGATTAGTTTTGATCCGGATTCTAGGCTTTAAAAAAGAAAAGGCCTTTTGAATTTCAAAAGGCCTTTTCTTTAAGTTAAAAATTATCTGTCTTTTAATTCAATGAAATCTCTAGAGATCTCACCAACATAAACTTGGCGTGGGCGGCCGATAGGCTCTTTATTCTCTTTCATTTCTTTCCACTGGGCAATCCATCCTGGTAAACGGCCTAGCGCAAACAACACCGTAAACATTTCCGAAGGAAAACCAAGCGCTCTGTAGATAATTCCTGAATAGAAATCTACGTTAGGATATAATTTCCGATCGATGAAATACTGGTCTGTTAGTGCGGCAGCTTCCAATTTTTTCGCAATCGCTAATATAGGATCGTTTATACCGAGGTTTTCTAAGATGTCATCACAAGCCTTTTTAATGATTTTTGCTCTAGGATCAAAATTTTTATAAACCCTATGGCCAAAACCCATCATTTTGAAAGAATCGTCTTTGTCTTTCGCTTTGTTAATCCATTTTTCAGTATCTCCGCCGTCGGCCCTAATCAATTCTAGCATTTCTATTACCGCTTGATTTGCCCCTCCGTGCAATGGACCCCAGAGTGCAGCAATCCCAGCGGCAATGGAAGCATATAAATTACATTCAGAAGAGCCAACTATGCGTACCGTAGATGCAGAACAATTCTGCTCGTGATCTGCGTGCAAAATAAGTAATTTATTCATCGCATTGACTACCACAGGATTTACTTCGTACTCCTCGGTACGCTGGCCAAAAGTCATCCAAAGGAAGTTCGTAACGTAATCATATTTATTTTTGGGATAAATAAGCGGATGACCTAAAGACTTTTTATAAATAAATGAAACAATTGTAGGAAATTTTGCCAACAACTTTATGATGGTTTCATTTTGCTGCTCTTCACTTTGATTTGGATCTAAACACTCAGGATAAAACGTTGATAACGAGAAAATTAATGATCCCAATTGACCCATTGGATGAGATTTAGATGGATAGCCATCAAAAAATTTCTTCATATCCTCGTGAATCAAAGTATGCTGACTAATGTGTTTTTGAAAATCCTCTAATTGAGTTTGTGTCGGAAGATCTCCATAAATAATCAGATAAGAAACCTCTACAAAACTAGCTTTCGCAGCGAGTTCCTCTATAGAATATCCCCGATATTTTAGGATTCCCTTTTCACCATCTAAAAAGGTAATTTTACTCTCCGTCGACCCAGTGTTTTTAAATCCCGGATCCAATGTAATTACGCCAGTTGAGCCTCTTAATTTCGAAATATCTATCGCTTTTTCACCCTCCGTTCCGGTAATAACTGGAAGTTCTATTTGTTTACCATCAACCTTTATTTCTGCAATTTCTGACATATATTTGTGTTATGATTTAATCGTTGTAAATTAGAAAAAAAATTACTTAAAAAGTAAGTGAAACGAAAGTTTTACTCAACTTTTGCTGCCACTGAAGCACTATACAGGAACGAATTATTTAGAGTGAATTTCTTCAACCACAGCGCCACAATTTAACATCTTATCTCCATAATATGGATTTTTCACCGTCTTATTGTCTGATAACCAATCTCCACCATCCCCTTTATTAGCCATTGGACAATGTTGCACGTAAATTGTTCCGTTCGTAAGATCCGCGTTTTTAAGTAGCGCAATTAAATCGGTGCTCAAATTGGTAAATGTGGCCCGTTGAACCTCAATATTATCACTTTTTGCAATGTCGCCAGCCATTTTCGCGTTCTTCTCACAACCCTCATAAGTTTGTAACAAAGGCTCCAATTTCTTTGCTGCTCTGGCAGTCTCTGTTACGTTTGTTTGAACCAAAGCATTTTTTAAAGCCAAGTATGCCTTAAAAATAGAAGCCTTTTTAACGTCCTTCATTTCGACATTGTTAATCAACGACACACTATTCTTTTCAGAGGAATCCTGTACATCAGCTTGTTTTTTTTCTGATTGATTGCAAGCAAAAAAGAAAGTAAGCAATCCCAGTGCAAATATTTTATCTTTCATTTATCATATTTTGCTCAAAATACAGATTAAATTTTTAATAGAATAAAAAAAGCCCCGCAAATTGCGAGGCCTCATAAATTATTTCTTTAAAATTATAATTTTAAATTGTAACCTAAACGTAATGCATATTGACCAGTTTTAGGGAAATAAGTAGAAGATCCACTGTCGTTGGTGTAACCTTCATATCTTGCACCTAGTTCAAATCCATTTTTCCATTCGTACCCAATACCACCACCATAAATAAAATTGGTTTTTGCGCCTGTTTGGATTGCGAAGCCAGCACCTGCGTTTCCTTGTAAATAGAACCTGTCAATCGCGAACACCTTTACACCACCAATTGCTGGAATAAAATCTACATCGATAGAATTGTTTCTACCCATCAATTTGGTATAGCCACCGCTAGCGGTAATTGCTACATTTTTCATCAAATCCCATTGTAATCTTAAATCTGCACCATAAGCATTTTTAAATTGAGATTTGTCTGAGAATATACCTCCAGAAACGCCAACACCTACTTTGAAAGCCATACCATTGTCCATAGGCATGGTCATAGTTTCTTGGGCTTTAACATTAGATGCGGTGAAAAATGTCGCAGCTACTGCAGCAACTGTAAAAAATTTAGTAAATGTTTTCATAATAAATGTTTAATTAAATAATTAATAATAAGGATTTTCGAACTATATACGAATTGCACCTAAACTTGGTTTTAATAATGTTAACTTTATGTTTAGACTACAGATAAAAAGCGCTAGAAATCCAATTTTTTTTTGAGATTATAATTTGAAACCGTAGGCTAAACGAAGACCAAAATATCCGCTAGTTCTACTGTCGCGAGCTAATCCTTCGTACTTAGCTGCCAAATCAATTCCATTGTTCCAAGAATAACCAATGGCAGGCGAATACACGAAAGAGGTGCCGCTACCTGTATCAGTGCCAAAAGCCGCACCTAATTCTCCTAAACCATAAATGCCAGAACCGGATTTATCGAAGAAATATTTTGCGCCAACTTTGACTGGAATATATCCGAAATATGATTTAATACTACTTGTACTTACATAACCGCTATTTGCATCGTTTCTGTCATACTTATAAGAAAGATTTGTATATCCAGCAGTAATTGGGATGGACAACTGTTCATCAATATTAAATTGATACCTAAGGTCTCCTCCAATAGCAAACTGACCACCATTTTCTGTAGGGATTCCCGCATTTAAACCAATCCCGAAGTTCTTAGACTGAGCATTTGCATTTGTGGTGAACAATACTGCAACTGCAAACGCAGCTGAAGTTAAAATTTTTGTAACTGTTTTTTTCATGATTATTGTAATATAAGTGTGTGTATTGATTACAACCTCATTTGCAAACTATGTGCCAAAAATCGATTTTATTAATCAATCGATTGATTTATTATATTGCCATGATAAAATTTTTCAAGTACCAAATCGTGTAACGTACTGGGTGGCAATGCTGCATCTAACCAATGTATCACTATGCCGGCCTTTTCCATCTTTCGAAAAAATGTATTCTGTCTTTTAGCATACTGACAAATGGAAGTGTACAGTTTAGATCGCAATTCCTCGAAATTTAGCATCCCACTTAAATGTTGTGCGATGAACTTATACTCTAACCCGTAAAAGTAAAGTGTTTCTAGCGGGATGCCATTTGCCAATAACGCTTCAACCTCTTCCACTAAACCATTAAGCAGACGAATGTCTAAACGCGACTTTATAGCGGCTCGGGTTTGAAGCAATTCGCTTTTTAGTCCAAAGATTATCGGGGTAATATCGATTTTTTGAACTTCGGGTAAATGATGATTTTGTAAAAAGATGGCAATTTCTATCGCCCTAATCAACCTCTTTTTAGAAGATAAGTCTGTGTGTTTTAATCGATCATCCTTTAAATTTAAAAATTTTTGTCTGAGTGGGTTTATGTCTAACTCAATCAACTCTTGCCTCAACAGCGCATCAACTGGAACTGCTGTGAAAGGCTGATCTACCAAAATACTGTGTAAATACATACCGGTACCGCCACAAATGATAGGCAGTTTACCTCTCGAAGTGATTTCTGAGAATGCAATGTAGCAATCAGTTTTAAAAAAATCTACATGATATTTTTCACCTGCCAACCGTATGTCGATCAAATGATAGGGAATTGCCTTTCCGTTGTTCTTGTATTCATTTAGATCTTTGCCAGTGCCAATGTCCATACCTTTAAAAACCTGCCGACTGTCCACGCTAATGATTTCGCCGTTTAACTTTGACGCAATTTCCACTGCAAGTTTGGTTTTACCAGTGGCAGTGGCCCCTAAAATAACAATTGAATTATACGTAGTCATTTTCAAATTTTAAAATCATTTTGATGCTCCCAGCATTGAATACATCTCCGTTAATTAAAGATGATGAAGCTTTATTTCTTTGAAAATCTTCTGACAATCTGAAAAACTGAGGTGCTGTTGCATCAACCTGCTTAAAACCTAACTGTTCAAAAGCCAATCCTTTACCCCAATCTCGGTCTATATAGGTCATAATGTCTGTTGTGGGATGCAGACGATAATGTCCCATAATTAATTTGGATAAACCCCCAATCACAGAGCAACCGCTTTTTACAGCGAAACGGATAAGTTCTATCGAAAGGTATTCTTCCCCGTAATTCATTTTTCTGGTGGAAGAAAAGGTAGCTACTGCGACTAGTTGCTGTTGCAAAAATAATCCATACTTGAATCTGGAAGAAGCATAACCTTGAAGATGATTTACATTTAAGAAAGCTTCTGCAACTGGTTTTGAGATTCGCTCAAAGTGGGTTTTTCTGCCATGTATGGATGTATTCAATTTGCAAAAAGAACAAAATCGATCGATGACAAGCGTTGGCTTTAGCGTCCAAACATCCTCCCAAAGCCGAACAAACCTGCAGGACTTAAATTCTTCCCGATTTTCGAGATCGATAATTTGCTGAGGCGAAAAACGATCTTTAATACCAATTAAATTAATAACTATTTTGAAATTTTGTAAGGCGATTAAGTAAAATATTGAGTCCGTAACCTCAAAAAACAAAATTCCTCTTTCCTCTAAGTTTTTTTTAACCTGATTTTTCCATTCGCTAACCTCCATTAACAATATCTAAAGCGTTAAACCCATTGCTTTTTTTTAAAATGAGCATGTAAAATCTCTATGAAGGCTGTAATTTTCTGTTTTCTTTCGTTGTCGAGATATTCCAATTTAAATCCACTTGTGTGGCCGTCGAAAACTATAAGGCCGTGTTCTGATGCATTAAATTCACTTGCATTAAATTTAAGAACCACATCTTCCCTTTCCACATATAATCCTGTGAAAAAAAATTCGGTTATTTTCTTATTATCAGCTATTCGGTTTTTTTCACTATAAAGTTCATAAACGCGATCTGAATCCTCATGCACAGTATAGCCGCGGGTTTGGTATGAATATAATGAAGCCTTTAAAGTTTGAAAAATTTCTACTGGATCAGTTTTCATTGGCTAAAATTTTAATAAATAAACATGTTAATTTACCAATAGTTTTTAAATATCTATCCACCATTGTTCTGTCGGCAACACAAGATCTAAAACTACTGTTTCCCCAATCTTAGGAGTAGTTAGTGGAACATTTTGTTTTTCCGCTTCTACCAAAATGCGTTTTATCGGTTCATCCCAAGGATGCATGGCCAAACTAAATTTCCCCCAATGTACCGGCATTAACACCTTAGCTCGTAGGTCTTTTGCAGCTTGTACAGTCTGTTCTGGAAACATGTGGATGTATGGCCAGTATTCATTGTATTGCCCACACTCCAACAAAGCGATGTCGAATGGACCAAAAGATTTTCCGATTTCTTTAAAATGCGTTTCATAACCAGAATCGCCACCAAGGAAAAGATTGTATTCGGAAGTTTTTAGCACAAATGCTGACCACACCGTCTGACTACGCTTAAACTTTCTGCCACTAAAATGACGGGCTGAAACTGCCGTAAAATTTAATCCATCAATTAAGCTTTGCTCGTTCCAAGCCAATTCGATGATTTTGTTGGCTGGAATTCCCCAGTGGATAAGGTGAGCTCCGACACCTAAAGAAGTTATAATTTTTTTAACATTTGGATGGATTATAGAAACAGTTTCGTAATCTAAATGGTCAAAGTGGTCGTGCGTAATCAATAATATATCTATGTTGCTTATTTGAGATGCTTGCACAACCTCAGTTCCCAAAAAAGCTTTTGGTCCCATAAAACTAAAAGGAGAAGCGCGGGCGCTAAATACAGGATCGACCAAAATACGTTTTCCATTAATTTTAATGAGGTAAGAACTGTGTCCAAACCAGATAATTTCTGGGGATGCAGCGTTGGTGTAACCATTAATATTTGGCTTTGTATGAGGCAACTCACTAATTGGGAAGGCATTTGGCCGTTTAGAAAATAAAAATTTAAACAGCATTTTACCAAAACCAACACCTTTCATCTGCATTGGTGTGATGGCTAAGTTTTCTATTGCTCCATTTCTATAGTTGGGTAGCGCCTGAATTCTTTTTTTCCTACCCCCTTCTGGAGATTTGCCCAACGATCGAACATTGAGCATCAATACCACTACTGTAGTAAGGGCAATGAGTATAAAAATGAAAATCATTGATAAACAATGTAGAAAGTTTTACTGCGTTTTATAAATCCAAACTTCCGTTTAAAATCGTAACATTTTAATTTAGTAGGCATTTATTTTTCGTTTCTGATATGATTTTAATAAAAAAAAAGGCTCCAGTTGCCTGAAACCTTCTCGCTGTCAATCCAGTAAATTATTTGTCAGTGTTTTTCTTATCGGTAACTTCTGAACGAATTTCTTGTGCCAAAACTTTTAAGTCTTGCATTGCTTTACGTACACGAGTGCCGGCAGCTGCATTACCTGCATTGTAGAATTTTTCTACATCTGCTTCAACAGATGCTACTACAGCTTTAATTTTTGAAAATTTTTCCATCTCTGATTGATGTTTTAAAGGTTTATAAGATTTATTTTTTCCAATAATACGTATTTAGGACGAATTAACAAGGAATTTAACTTAAAAATTAGAAATAAGTTTTACACATTTTATCAATTACTAACGTGCTTCAATGTTGTTTAAATCTATTTTTATGCGCCAAACTAAAAAGTTATTGGCAGTTCGTGTAGCCGTCTATAAATTTCTAATAGATTTATTGGCATCAAAAGTCGATGAATTAAGTGTTTCAGATTCTTTTTCAGCTGCATTTAGCACAGCCATATAAGAAATAAAGTAGGCTAAAGTGCTCTCAGCGCCTTGATTCCTATTTAAGCTGTTCGCTTGCAAGCCATCAGCGCAGCCGTTTGTTTCGCGATCGTATAAAGGAACATGTAAACTATTATTCCCTAAAAACCACTGATAACTGGTGTGTAGGTAATCTAAGTATTTTGCTTTTTTAGTAATCTCATAAGCCTTGCTATACATCAACAGCATTGCCATGGTATCAATGGCTTGCTGGTCATAAATCGGGTTTTTACCATGTTTTTTCATCCAACCTGCATTGCCGATTAAACTCAAGTATCCTTGCGCAAAAGAGAAAGAATCTAAGAAATCTATACTTTCGAAAGCGATGTCATAAGATTCTTTATTCCCTGTAGCTTGATAATGACAGAGCAAAGACAGCGGTAAAATCGCATTGTCATACGTTAATATATCCTCAAACCAGTTCCAATTCTTTTCTGAATTTTGCCGATAAGCGAGCTTGATGGAATCTGCCAAGCGATTAATTTGAGGCACTAATAATTCGTCATCGCTCTGTGTTTTAAGATAATAAGCAATTCCAATCATGGTATTTGCTTTTCCCCGAAGATGAGTAAGCTTATCAAAATTAGGGTACGAATGCCAAAATAATTCTCTACCAAATTCTTTGTAAGAATTGTTTGGGCCATTGCTAATCAAAAACCCTAGCGACCAAATCGCTCTACCGAATGAATCCTCAGAACCAACTTCGTC
The DNA here is from genome assembly GCF_054061655.1 of Pedobacter sp. UYEF25. Lineage (NCBI taxonomy): Bacteria > Pseudomonadati > Bacteroidota > Sphingobacteriia > Sphingobacteriales > Sphingobacteriaceae > Pedobacter > Pedobacter sp. UYEF25. The sequence goes on from NZ_JBSSEL010000010.1 coordinate 119,334, forward strand.
TAGATATTTTCGATCATAAGATAAGAAATTCCTAAATCCACCGTCTGGCGTCTGCATAAATTCTATAAAACTCAAGTATTTGGGCATCAACTTCATCGAAACCTTATCTTTAAGTTGGTTATTTGCCATAATACAGAAAATTAAAGCCCTTGCATTGTCATCAATACAATATCCTTCTTTCCAATTTGGAATACCAAATTTTGCATGTTGTACAATTCCGGTATCGTCTGTAAGCAGTTCTACATGGCTTAAATTCAGAGTCGGCATCGCATCCACATCAATAATCGGCGGAGTTTTACGCTTATTTATCTGGCCAAGATCGGCTGCTTCTTGCAAAACCTTAATAAAAGTATTTCCGATAGAAGGCCACCTTAACTTTAAGCCGTATTTATAAGCGTTGTCTTTTAATGCTTTATGTGCTTCTTCATGGGCTAAAATATTGTTGACAATTTCAGAAAGCTGGTGGTAGTCCTTAAAATCGAAAAGCTTACCTCTCCCCTCTGCAAGTAATTCTTGTGCATGCCAATAAGGCGTAGATACAACTGCAGCACCTGCGCCAACTGCATAAGAAAGCGTTCCACTTGTAATTTGAGCTTCATTTAAATAAGGTGTAATGTATAAATCCGCTGCAGTTAAATACTCGTACAACTCGGGTTCAGAAACAAATTTCTTCACAAAGGACAAATTCTTCTCCACGCCTAAATCTATCGCAAGCTTTTGCAAGCTATCTCTATATTTCTCCCCACTTTGTTTCACCACACCAGGATGCGTATTTCCTAAAATAATGTACAATACGTCGGGATGTTTCGATACAATCTCTGGCAGCGCTTTAATAACGGTTTCCAAACCTTTGTTTTTGCTAATCAGCCCAAAAGTAAATAGCACTTTACGACCTTTAAACAAAGTACTTTGCAAAAGTGGATTGTTTTTAGAAGGTTCTAAATTTGGAACACCATGCTCAATAATTTTAATACGCTCAGCAGGTATTTTATAAATGCTCTTTAGAAACAAAACCGCCTTTTTACTCATTACCACCACTTTTGACGATTTACCCGCAATCTCTTTTAGGATAGTTTCTTGCATAAAATCTGGTTCTTTTAAAACGGTATGCAAAATAGTAATGAAAGGCTTTGTCAACTTGTTTATCAGCGAAAGCAGAAAAACCCCGCTTGTGCCGCCGTAAATCCCAAACTCATGTTGGATGATACAGGTATCTACGTCAGAGTTGTTTATAAATTCTGCAGCAGCTATATAGTCTTGTTGATTTTGCTGTCTAATAACAAATTTAACTTCTTCGGGATATTGGTGTTCTTTTAAGTCGTCAGATTCATTCATGGCTACGATAAAACTTTTACTTGCATCGTAATTTTCGTTTAAACCTATTGCTTTCACTAAATTTTGATTAAAAGTTGCCAGACCGCATTCGCGAGGGGGAAAAGTTGATATATAAGCAATTTTCATAGTCTTGTTTAGGTAATTCTTTGGTTTAAGAACACAGACCTCTACCAAAAGTTTGATGACCTTCAGCACTTTTTCTCTTTAAATAGAAAAACATTTTTAAATCACACATTGTTAGCTCTAAAATAGCGTAAATATGAGGTCTATATGGAATGGCTCTATCGGTTTCGGACTTGTTAATATTCCGATTAAATTGTTCTCTGCAGTTCAGCAAAGTAATTTGGATTTTGACATGCTCGATGAAAAAGATCATGCGAAAATTAAGTACTTAAGGGTAAATGAAAATACCCATAAGGAGGTACCATTTGATAAAATTGTAAAAGGTTACTACCTGAAAGACAGATACGTAGTTTTAGACAAACATGATTTTGAGGAAGCAGCGCCTGAAAAAAACAAAACGATAGAGATTGAAAATTTTGTCGACATTACGGAGATTAATCCAATCTACTATGAGACTTCTTATTATAGCCAGCCCGAAAAGCAAGGAAAAAAGGCTTATGCCTTATTGTTAAAAGCATTAGTAAAGTCGGGCAAAGCCGGTTTGGCAAGGTTTGTTTTGCGTAATTCAGAAAACCTCTGTGTCATCCATCCAAAAGAGAATGTGATTGTCATCACGAAAATAAGATTCGCGCAGGAAGTTCGCGATACCTCTGAGCTTTCTGTACCGGACGATTTATCTGTAACGAAAAAAGAAATGGATGTTGGACTAGCATTAATTAAGCAGTACAGTGGCGCTTTTGATTTAAGCAGCTACAAAGATGAATATAGTGTTGAACTTCTAAAGATAATTAAAGCGAAAGCAAAGGGCAAACGCGCTACCATTAAAAAGCTTGCACCTAAGAAAGTCAATAGCGATGATTTGTATGATCAATTGATGCAAAGTCTAGATCAAAAAAAAGGAGCATAGCGCCCAAAATAAGTTAGCCGACCATAAAAATTTTCTAAACAGCGTTATAGCTATAATTTTACTAGAGTTTTTATGAAGTTGTTTTAGAAACTCACCGTTACTAAAAATTGTTTAAAAAACGCTAAAATTTTTACTACAAACAACCTTCTCTCTAAAACTAACAGCTGTTTAAAAGGTTATTTTGAATAATTGACCACAAAATTAGAATACTATGATAAACAAGGTTAAAAAAAAGCAGGAAAGCACTCGAGCCGAAATTACTGAAAAAGTTGGTGCCAAGACCTCTGATGAAAAAGTAATCTCTGCCAAAGACGCAAAAAAGGTAGAGGCAAAAAAGGAATCTTCAGAAAAACACCAAAGGCCTTAAAAAACAAAAACTCCTTGGCACATTGCCAAAGAGTTTTTAAAAAAAAAATACTATTTCTTTGGCTTCGAAGACATATAGAAAACCAACTTACCGCCACTAACAATGTCTGAATGCTTTAAAATATGGTTTTTAATTTCTTTTCCATTAATGGTTACCTTGTCAACGTACACATTTTTATCACTTTGATTAACAGCCTGCACAGTGAATTTTTTGCCATTTTCTAACTGTAAGGAAGCATTATCAACGGAAGGACTACCAAGCGAATATTCATCAGATCCGGGAGCTACAGGATAAAAACCGAGTGAAGAAAACATATACCAAGCGCTCATTTGTCCGCAATCATCATTTCCACCGAGACCGTCTGCCGTTGGTTTATATTGCATATTTAAAATATGCCTTACCTCTGCCTGCGTTTTATAAGGCTGATCAGTCCAATTGTAAAAATATGCAACGTGGTGGGCAGGTTCATTTCCATGTACGTATCCACCAATAATTCCCTCTCTCGTGATGTCTTCTGTCTCTGCAAAAAAAGAATCTGGCAAATGCATAGTGAATAATGTGTCCAACCGGCTTGCGAACTTTTTCTTCCCTCCCATCAATTCTACCAGGCCGGCGGGATCTTGAGGAGCAAAAAAGCTATAATTCCAACTATTACCCTCAATAAATCCTTGTCCGTTAGTAGCCAATGGGTCAAAATCTTTTTTAAATGTTCCATCCGCTAATTTTGGCCGCATAAAACCTGATTTCTTGTCGAAATTATTTTTCCAATTGTTAGATCGTTTAATAAATGTGGCATAAACATCCATTCTATTCAATTTTTTGGCAAGTTGTGCAATCGCCCAATCGTCATAGGAATATTCTAATGTGTTAGAGACCGAAACGCCACTTTTTTCCGCCGGAATATAACCCATATCCATATAATAGCCAATCCCTTCATAATCCCTATGCGTCGCAGTTGCCACACAGGCATCGAGCGCTTTATTGGCGTCGCCCGTAAAGGTGCCTTTAACAATTGCATCCGCAATAACCGACACGCTGTGATAGCCGCTCATGCACCAATTTTCATTGGCATAGTGGCTCCAAATAGGCAACATATGCATACTACTCTGATCATAATGCGCCAACATAGATTTTACCATGTCGCTATTTCTAGAGGGTTGGATGATGTTAAAAAACGGATGAAGTGCACGATACGTATCCCAAAGAGAAAATGTGGTGTAATTGGTGAAACCTTCCGCTTGGTGCACATCTTGATCCAAGCCCTTGTACTGCCCATTCAAATCCATATAGGTAGTCGGATTTATGAAAGCATGGTACATGGCCGTGTAAAAATTGATTTTATTATCTTCTGACGTTTTTACCTGGATTTTGTTCAATTCTTTATTCCAACTCGCTTGCGCCTGCGCTTTTACTTTGTCGAAATCCCAACCATTTATTTCAGTCCGTAAATTTGTTAATGCATTGGCCTGACTAACGGGAGACATGGCAAATTTTATCTTAATTTTTTCCTCCGCGGAAGTATTAAAATCGAAATACATTTTTAAGTCTTTACCAGCGATTTCAGGAAAATTTTTCGTCTGATCGAATTTCCCCCAAAATCCATGGTATGCTTGTTTCTCATCATAATTTTTCTGTCCGTAGCTCTTAAAGGGTTTTGAAAAACTCATTGCAAAATAAACCGTTCTGGTCCGCGCCCAACCTGTTGTTTGGCGGTAACCTGTTACCAAAGTATCATTTACAACCCTTACATAAGTCCAAACATCTTTACCTTTATAATTATAGATGCCTGCGGTCAAGTCAAAAATAATATGAGATTGATCCGATTTTGGAAAAGTATATTGGTGCATTCCAACCCTAGTCGTCGTGGTAAGTTCGGCAGTGATGTTATCATCGTCCAACTTCACCTTATAATATCCTGCCTCCACTACCTCGTTGCTGTGCGAGAATGCAGATCGGTAACCACTTTTTGGATTGTCTGCCGTGCCGGGATTTAGCTGTAGCTTTCCCTGTGTAGGCATAATTAAGAAATCGCCAAGATCCGAATGACCAGTGCCGCTAAAATGCGTATGACTGAAGCCCGTAATTGTTTTATCCTCATACCGATAACCCGCACAGTAATCGTATACCCTACCATTGTACTTTCCATTAATTTCATAACTAATACTATCTGTCTCAGGACTTAACTGTACGGATCCAAAGGGAACTGCGGCTCCTGGATAGGTATGTCCCATTTTCTCTGTGCCAATAATGGGCTTAACATACTGCACCAGATTTTGTTGAGCAGAAACAGAAATAGTGGCGAGCATCAGTAGCACAGAAGCCGGTAAAATTAGTTTTTTCATCATATTTTTTTCGTTGGATGAGCTTTTTGATTTGAATATTCTAAGGTATAAAAATAATTGCTATTGTCGCATTCATCAAAACTAAAACGATTAACTTCATATAGTCATCGACCTTGTTTTTACAAGTAGTTGACCTCCATCGCCAAAAATTGAAGTAAATAAAAGCTATTTTTGCGGCAGATTAAATCGTAATGAGTAAAAAAGGTAGAATTTTAGTGGCAATGAGTGGTGGAGTAGACAGTTCTGTGGCAGCGGTTATGTTGCATGAGGAAGGCTATGAAGTTATAGGATTAACCATGAAAACTTGGGACTATGAAACTTCTGGTGGAAGCAGTAAAGAAACTGGATGTTGCTCATTGGACAGCATTAATGACGCGCGAACGCTAGCGGTAAACTACGGTTTCCCCCACTATATTTTAGATATTCGCAGCGAATTTGGAGATTTTGTGATCGATAATTTTGTGGATGAGTACTTAGCAGGAAGAACACCAAACCCTTGTGTTTTATGCAATACACACATTAAGTGGGAAGCTTTGCTAAAACGCGCTAATAAACTCGATTGTGAATTTATTGCCACTGGGCACTATGCCAACATAAGAAAGTTGGAAAATGAACGCCATGTCATTTCCAAAGGAAAAGACGAGAATAAAGATCAATCTTACGTGCTCTGGGGCGTGAGTCAAGAAAATTTGGCGCGTACTAAATTTCCGTTGGGTAATTTCTCCAAATCAGAAATCCGTCAAATGGCTTTAGACATGGGGCAGGAAGCGTTGGCAAAAAAATCAGAAAGTTATGAAATCTGTTTTGTGCCCGACAATGACTACAGATCATTCTTAAAACATAAAGTGGAGGACTTAGAAGACCGTGTAGCTGGAGGTAATTTTATCTTGAGCAATGGGCTGATTGTAGGTCAGCATAAGGGTTATCCCTTCTATACGATCGGTCAGAGAAAAGGTTTGGGCCTTGCGTTTGGCGAGCCAATGTATGTGACCAAGATTATGCCTGAAAGCAATACCGTCATGTTGGGCAAGGCAGATGAATTGGAGCGAAAAGAAGCCATGGTCCGTAACGTGAACCTAGTTAAATATGCGACTATTGAGGAGCCGATGGATGATGTGATTACGAAAATACGTTATAAAGATGCTGGAATGTTGAGTACAATTGTACAAGAAAAAGGGAACGTGCGTGTAGTTTTTGACCATAACGTGTCTGCAATTGCGCCAGGTCAATCTGCTGTTTTTTACGAAGGGAATGATTTATTAGGAGGTGGATTTTTAGTATAACGCTTAAATTTAAATTTCAAAAATTAACCTAGCAGCGGTATTTTCATTCTACAATATATTTTTGGCTTACTACATTTGTAGTGATTAATATTATGTGTAATTCTAGTATAAACAAGGCTTTTCATTTGTTTTTCAGCGCGTTAAACGAGGATTAAATCCTGTAGAAAAATGGGAGTATTATTTTAATTTTTTTTTTGGCTAAAAACGATAATAATTTCTATATTTGCCCCTCCTTAAACAAGAGGAATGATTCCGTAGCTCAGCTGGTAGAGCATTACACTTTTAATGTAGTGGTCCTGGGTTCGAATCCCAGCGGGATCACAAGAAACAATATCAAAGAGAAATAAAACCCTGCAAATCAAATGATTGCAGGGTTTTTGCTTTTAGGAAAATATCAAATTATGCACCCGATCGCAAATAAAATGTGCGTCATTAGGGGCGTCGTTCTTTATATTACCAAACTCCCCGAATTCGAATCAAGACATTGAAAGTAAGCTAGTTCATTAGCTGAACATCTTGTTAAAATAAAACTGCAAAGCTAAATTTGCATCGTCAATTAACTGTTTTTAATGGCGATGCAGCTCTTGCCCGAAAATCGGGCTCGGGTGTTTAACCTTAATGTTATCGTTATGAAAACTAATTTTAGCGTACTTTTCTTTTTGAAAAAGCCAAAAAACTACTCAAAAGGAGCTGCTTACTTTATTTTTTTAAGAATTACCGTGGACGGCATTCGTGCGGAAATGTCTACAAGCAGAAATTGCGAACCGGAGCGGTGGAATGCAAGGGCAGGAAAAGTCATCGGCACAAAGGAAGATGTTAAAATCCTAAATGCACATCTGGATAATATAAAAGCCGAGGTTTATGCAGCCCATACCTCACTAAGTGCCGACGGGAAAGAAATAACGGCTGATAGTGTTAAATGCTATTATCTGGGGAAAGAAGAAAAAACACATACCATTCTCGAAGCCATTAAAAACCACAATGTGAAAATGAGAGCATTGGTGGAGCAAGAAGAATATGCTCCAGGGACGCTTAGGAGGTTTGAAGTGTTGGAAAGACACGTAACTAATTACATAGCCTACAAATACAACAGGACAGACCTTAACGTAAAGCGCATAGACCATGAGTTTATAGATGGTTTTGACTTCTACCTCCATACCGTTAAGGAAAATGATACCAATACCGCAAACAAACATGTTAAAAACCTCAAAAAGATAGTTAGCATCTGCCGACAATATAGGTGGATAAGCACTGACCCCTTCTTCGGGCATACATTAAAATCCAAGCCTGTCCTAAGAGAATACCTTACCGCAGATGAATTAAAAAAGGTTACAGAAAAACAGTTTACCACCGAAAGGTTATCGCAGGTACGTGACTTTTTTCTGTTCAGTTGTTATACCGGGCTTTCCTATGCGGACGTTCAAAAACTTAAACTGGCAGAAATTGGCATTGGGGTTGATGGGGAACGCTGGATATTTATCTACAGAAAAAAAACCAATACAAGAGCGGCAATTCCGTTGCTGCCGATAGCGGCAAGCATTCTGGATAAATACAAAGCTCACCCTTACTGCCTGAGCAACGACAGGGCGTTACCAATTTCCAGCAATCAAAAGATGAACGAATACCTCGTTGAAATTGCAGCTATTTCAGGAATCAATAAAACATTGGGCAATAGGATAGCCAAACGGACTTTTGGGACGACCGTGACTTTGTCGAACGGAGTGCCTATCGAAAGTGTGTCTAAAATGCTTGGACATACCAATATACGCACAACACAGTTATATGCTAAAGTATTGGACAAAAAAGTAAGTGAGGACATGGCTCCGCTCATGGGAAAGTTTGTAGCCCAACATACCAAAGCCAATAGCTCTACAGAATCGAAAACAAGCAAGGGTATGGATTTAATTAGGGAGAAATACCTACCATTTTCAAAAATGACTGAAATCTCTTAAGAAAAGATAGAAATTATGAAATGCACCTTGTGTAGTTAAACAAATATGGGGCACCTTTTTGGCACGTTATTAGCACAGTATTCATTTATGAATAGTATAAAAAAGATTTATTTGATATTTGGCGTAGTGGCATTGATGTTAACTAGTTCATGTTACACAGCAAGAAGATCAGGGAATAGCGGCAAAGTGCCCCCTGGACAAGCAAAGAAAGGAACTGGATCAAAGTCTGCGAAACCTTTCGCTCCGGGCCAGCAGAAAAAAAATTAATTTAGATGCTCCTTTCGGAGCATTTAAATTTTTGCATTCAACTTTAGTAACGCAGCGATAGCAACACATTCACCTAATCTACAAAGTAAGTTTAATTATCATCGAGGCTATACATCGAATTAACAATTTGACGGTATGATAAATACCTGTATTTTAGCATTCATAATTTTTATATAGACGCTAAATTTAATGAGGCTCTCCCACCTTATCCTTGCCCATATAAATCCATCACAACTTAAACGTTTAATATGCGCTATAAGCAATATAGATGCTGACGTTTATATTCATGTTGATAAAAAAGTCAATCTAGATCAATTTATTAGTTTGTCATCAATACCAAATGTTTTTTTCATTAAAGAAAGATGTAAAATAACATGGGGAGCATTTAGCATGGTTAAGGCCACATTGAGTAGTATGCAAGAAATATTAGATACAAATATTCCGTATAGCCACATCAACTTACTGAGCGGTCAAGATTATCCGTTGAAGAATTCTCAACACATAACAGATTTTTTTAAAGCTAATCAAGGTGTTAGTTATATGAAATATCTTTGCATAACTGAGCAATGGAAGGAAGCATTGCCTCGACTAAAGAAATATGATTTTAGCAATTATAATTTCCCATTTAAGTATAGATTAGAATATTTAGTGAATAAGATACTTCCCAACAAGAAAATTCCCGCTCAACTAAGACCTTATGGTTTATCTCAATGGTTAAGTATTACACCCTTACATGCTAAATACGTTATTGAATATTTAAAAATCAATAAAAAAGTTGAGAAATTTTTTTTCTTTACCTGGGGTGCGGATGAAATTATCTTTCAAACTATCTTGTTAAATTCTTTGCATAAAGATGAAATAGTTAACAACTATCTTAGGTTTATCAAATTTAAAACAGTTGCACACAGACCAGATGTATTAACTATTAAAGATGCAGAACAGATATTAAAGTCTAAGAAATTTTATGCTAGAAAATTTGATGGGCATATCGATGTTGAAGTATTAAATTATATAGATAACTATATAAAATAACCTAGCTTTTATAAGCAATGGATCTTTTGACCAATATTTTGATTAGTTTTTTTAAGGTTCGTTTACAAGGATATAATTTAAATGCTTCCCAAACCTGCACTAATGCCGCTGATGGGTCTCTTTGAGCGTGATAGATTCTATCTGAAAGTATAGCAGCATAAATTGCATAATTCATTCTTGCCGTTTTTCTAAGTGCTGCTCTCTGGTCTTTTGGTAAGTAATCTTGTATAATGTTAATTACCGTTGATATATCCTTTAAATTCTGCCCTGTTTTTAATGAGTTACTAGTAATATTATTAGAATGTACTCGATAAGATGCAAGTTTTAAAGGCGAGTATGCAGTTGGATAATATGCAGCTATTCGTGTCCACATTTCCCAATCTTCGGCATAATGAACTGCAAAAAAACCACCTAGTTTTTCATAAACTTCACGTTTCACAACAATACATGGCGTTTGCAAAAGCTGTCCGGTAGCAATTCGGCTTAGCCAATTGTCAATCAAACCCGGGTTTAAACATATTTGGGTTCCATCCCAGAGCCAATCTCCTTTTTCATTAATGTCAGAACAACCCGTAAATGCTGCACCAGCTTCTGGATATGCATCAAAAAGTTTACCGATTTCTTGATAAAACCCCGGTTTTATTAAATCGTCTCCATGTAAAATATGTACATATTTACCTTTAGCTCTTTTTATACATGTTTCAAAGTTTCTTAGACTACCAACATTTTTCGGTTGCTTGTAAAAACTGACCCTGCCCTTTCCTAATTCATGAACCAAGGCCCCAACATCGCCATCATTACTATAATCATCTACAACTTCAATCTGCATTGTTGCAGCGCATTCGGCCTGTTCAAGAACACTTTCTATCGTTTCGCGCAGAAAATTAATACAATTGTAACTAGGTATCATTACAGACCATACTGGCCTCTCAATATTTTTTGGTAGAGAGTCAATCTTTGGCGGTGTTTTAGGTATACGTGGAAGCATAATGTTAGGATTTGTTCTATATCTGTCGTTTACCTTGAATAATAGTGTTTCCAATTGTACAGACCCTTATTGTATGCTTCTATTTCACTATCACCTCTGAGATATCCCTTCTGGCGCTCTAAGACTTTGATTACGTTATTTTGCATAAGTTTTTTATCTGCCGACATATTATGATCATGAATTCGATATGCAGCAATTTTTTCGCTGTGTGTAATTGAAGGAAAATGTCGGGTGATGTTTAAATTAATATCATAATCTTCGCAAGCTTTTAGTAAAGGGTCGAAGTAAAAAGTATAGAAAAGGGCACTTCTGTACATTATTGTACCTTCCATAGCTATATAATTGCCATGAAGGAGGCCTTCATAATTATCAGCCCACTTTTCGATTTGTGCAGCGGTATCCAACAATTCGCCATTATTATTAACTCTATCATGGGAACCAGATACAAATACTGCTTTTTTATTGAAAACAAAGTAACCAAGATTAACCTTTAGCGCATCGGGATATAAATAATCGTCAGCATCTAAAAATACTAAAAATTCACCTTTTGCATGATAAACTCCTAGATTTCTTGCTCCCGACAAACCTAACCTGTTTGCTCTAATATACTTTACTTGAGGATAATTACTACAAACTGTTGAGGTATGGTCTGTAGACCCATCATCAATAACAATAATTTCGTAATTTTTATAGGACTGTCGAAGAACACTCTCTATAGCAATAGTTAAGTACTGTGCATGGTTATAACAAGGTACAATGATCGAAACTAATGAGTTTTCATTAGTTAAAACGTCCTCTTTTAATGATTTAAGGTAGAGGATGTTACCTTCTCTTATTAAATTTCTATTTCTTCTAAAAAAAAGCCAGCCAGAGATACAACCTCTAATTTCATTAATGGTATTTAGGAATGAATTCGGTCTTAGATGTCTAATGTCGCCTAAAATTTTCTTAAAATAATAGTTTGGCAATATTTTTTTTATTCTAATTAAATCTCCATAATTATGATAATTTTCATATTGCACTAATACAGAGCTTACCTGGCCTCGCATATAACTAAAAATCTGTCTTTTTAGCGATGTCATTTCCTCTCGATGTTGATGGAATACAAATAATTGAGGGTAATACTGACAATGAAAACCATCAGCCAAAATTCTATACCAAAATTCAGAATCGCCACTACACCCAGAAGCACCTACATCTAATCGCTCATCAAACCAACCAACATAATTAAAAACCTCTCGTCTAAAGGCCATATTTGCGCCTGCACCAATATCCCAAACCGGCACGCCATCATCAACGTGGGCAGCAAAATAATGTTCATCAAATAATTTAGGTAGATAACCATTGTTAAATCCCCATTCTTTTTCGAAAATATATTGAGCCTTGGTATCTAAAGAAACTGGGATTACTAAGCCAGTTATAGCCATTGTTTTAGGGTTAACAAATAGTGATTTTAATTGCTTTGTCCAATTTATATCAACTAATACATCATCATCAGTGTAAGCAACAATTTCATACATCGCATGTCTCGCCCCAGTATTCCGTGCAATGTCCAATCCTTTTCGTAGCTCTTTTAAGTATTTTACTGCTGGATATTTCTTAACAACCTCCTCCGTTAGGTCGTCGTCCGGTGCATTATCAATTACTATCAATTCAAAATCTTTATCATTAGAATTCAACAACGCCCTTATACATTCTTCAATTGCCCTCGGCCGGTTCCGGGTGCATACCACAACCGATAGTTTGTGATCGCTCTCTTGTGCATTAACAGTATAAAATATCTTGTTAAACTCTTGATTAAGCTTTTCGACATTATTTTCAGTGAAATGCAAACGCCAATTCGATTGACTTAATTTTTTACTATCAATATAAAAACCTACAGTTCCTTGTACAGCATCTATTGTCAAATTTAGCAAGTTTTTAAATTTTTCTTCACGCTGTTCTCCATCAATCCAGATATGCCCCAGTGGAATACTGTTGAACCAAATAACTAGATAACAATTGCTATTTAAAGGAACAATCTGATGAATATCTTTAATTTGAATATGCAGAATTTGATATGGCATAAAATTTTTCATACTATAGCTCCTCTTGCTCTAATTGAACTTTAAACTGTGGTCTTATTACTCCTGGCCAATCTCCATACCATGCTGTATATGCTCTAAAATCCTCGACATCGAACGATAAACATTCTTCAAATTCGAAAATGGTAGAACTCGTATTCTTTATAAAAAACAAACTAATTGTATAGGATCCATTATTTAAAAGATTGCCAGGAATAAGGCATTTCCCTTTAATTATTCCTTTCTTATACTGCTTAGATATGGAGTCGACATCAAAAATACATTCACCCATTACCGTGTTCAGTGATAAACTTACGCCCAAATCAATTATTTCTGATGGAAGGTGCCAAAATTCGAAGTCAACCAACAGTGGGGTTCTAATGTCAATTATCTTCTCGCGAGTGACGTATTGTGGCACCATACTTAACCTCTTAATACGAATGCTATCATAACCAGGAGCGAGATCTGGATCATCATATATCCTCTCTAGATTGTTGTTCTGCTCGCTTTTTAAGTAATTGTTAATAATTTGTTGCGTCTTCCCAATCCCTAATAATTTGCCCTTATCTAAATGAATGGCCGTAGTACATAAACTTTTTAAGGCTTGGGCGTTATGACTCACAAAAAGCACCGTTCTACCTTCTTCCTCCGAAACTTGTTTCATCTTGCCTAAACACTTTTTTTGAAATTCAGCATCACCAACAGCTAAAACTTCATCGATTATTAAAATTTCTGGATCTAAGTGTGCTGCAATTGCAAACGCGAGCCTTACATACATTCCGCTCGAATAACGTTTTACCGGGGTATCTAAAAATTTCTCTATCCCGGAAAATGCAACAATTTCATCGAATTTCAACAAAATCTCTTGTTTGTGCATCCCTAAAATCTGACCATTCAAAAATATATTTTCTCGTCCGGTTAATTCTGCATGAAAACCTGTACCTACCTCCAGTAAGCTCGCAATACGGCCAATACCCTTTATTGTTCCGGTAGTTGGTAACGTTATACGTGATAATATTTTTAATAAGGTTGATTTACCAGCTCCGTTTTTACCAACGAAACCTATAACATCACCTTGCACTATTTCGAAATTAATATCTTTTAAAGCCCAAAATTCATTTTTCTGTGATGAATCGAAATCATAATTTTTTAAATCCTTCTCTTTCCTAATCTTAAAAGCTTTTTTCCAAATATCTTGTAAATCTTCTTTAAAAGAACGAGTACCAATTACACCTAATTTATAGCGTTTAGATAAATTTTCTGCTTTCAATATAATGTTGCTCATCCTGATTCTTTAAATAATATCCATAACTTCTACCTCACGTCTTTTAAATAAAACGAGACCCAATAGCAACAGTACAACAGTTTCTGTCGTAGCAATAACCAAAAAATGGTACTGAATGTCGTTTTGATGAAAAAATATCGTTCTGAATGTCTCTATAATAGGAGTTAATGGATTTAACCAGAAAAGCAGTTGATACTTTTCTGGAACAATAGTGCTTGGAAATACAACAGGCGTGATAAACATCCCTAAGCGTAATATATACTGAAAAAATGTATCGATATCTCTATATCGAGCAGTAAAAACAGCTATTAACAAACCAGAACCTAATGCAAATCCAGCTGTCAAAATCACTAAAAAGGGAATAAGTAGCAAGGAATAAGAGAACTGAAACATGTCATAAAAAATAACATAGACTAGAAAAATAATGATAAACAATACCATTTGAATAGAAAGTCTAACACTTTGGGTGATAATATTGCTAACTGGCACAACTAGTCTAGGAAAGTAAATTTTATTAAAAATGTGTGCATTTGAAATAAAGGTGTACATGGTACCCGAAATATTATCGAAAAAGAATGTCCAAATAATAGTACCGGATAGATAAAATAATATTTTAGGAATACCATCAGTAGAAACATTTGCGAAATTACCGAAAACCACCAAGTAGATTAAGGTTGTAAATAAAGGTTGTAAAAATATCCAGATCGGTCCAATAATAGTCTGCTGATAATTTGCGATAAGATCCCTTTTAACAAATCGCAAGATTAAACCCCTAAAGTTGTATAAATCTTTTAATCCAATTTTAAACCAGCTTTTCGCAGGGCTTATTTCCCATTCCCAATTAATTACCTCCTCACTTTGAAGTTCGTTATTTGCCATTAATATTAATTCTTTAACCAGTTTTTAAGATGTTGTTCAAATGTATTCCCATTCCAGTTTTTTATTTGAAAACGTGGTATTTTAAACTTTTCGACATTACCTGTAACACATTGTGGATGAGTAGTGAACCCCAATCTAATGTCCAATCTTTGGAGAATCTGCAGAGTTTTTTCATCACAACCTCCATGTGGATATGCAAAATAATTAATGTTTTTATTAGTCAGTTTATTTAGAGTATTCAAGCTATTAGCAATTTCCTCTTCCTGATAGTTCTCAGAAAAATTCGGTAAAAACGGGTGAGTTGCTGTATGAGCGCCTAAAGAGAATAAAGAATTTTCATAAAGCGTTAAAAGCTCCTCTTCATTCATTGTAAAATAGGCCGAACGATGCGTAAAATTACCTGACCATTTCTCAAGATATTCTATCCAATCTTGATGTTTTTTCGCCGGTAAATTTTTAAACAACTCACAAAGTTTGTAATATAAATCAAGTCGATTAGTCTCATTTTCTTTCTCTACAATTGCCCAAAAAACTTCCTTATCAGTTTTAGTAGTTAAACTCAAAGGAAGTTGCGGAGTTTCAAAACAAATTCTCTGTAAAGTGTCCCACCAAAACTCTGATTGAACACCAATTTTTGCTGTTGTTATAAAAAACATAGCAGCAAAATTGTACTTTTCTAACAAAGGTTTAGCTATCAAATAATTATCTCTATATCCATCATCAAAAGTGATAGCAAGACCTCGTTCTGTATGTTTATTCTTGGATATATTTTCGTTCAGGTTATCAACAGTCATAACCTTATACTTTTTTAATACCTTCAGTTGTTCTTCAAAATTTGATGGACTTACGGCAAGTTCCCAAGGATCTGAAGAAACATCAGCGATTCGATGATACATTAATACAGCGCTTTTTGCCGATTTTTTCTTGAAAAAATCTGATAAAAGAGATCGAAAATTCATATCGATTTTGTCAACCGCAAAGTGAGTATAACGTCGTAAGCTTGGTCGCGAACGTCAAGTTTTGTTTTATCAACTTCTGTTAAACCGATACCATGCAAAAAGCAAATTGCCGCATAAACATTACCAAAACTATTTATCGAGTAATTTTCTTCAAGAAATAATTCTAAGCAAATTTTTTGTATTGATGCCTCATTAAAGGACCACAACCAAAATTTATGCCACTCGCCTAACTCAATTGGACTTATGCCAGGTACGGTTAATAATAATGTACCCCCTTTTTTTAACATCCTATAACAATTCTTTAAAGCTAATTTATAGTCATAAATAAACTGTAAGGTTTGGGTTAAAATTATACAATCAAAGTGATTTGATGGCATCGAGTTTTCCTGTCCCAAATCTGCAATGTATGTCGCACCCGGAGCGTCTTTGTTAATATGGAGTATATCGCTTGTGATGATTCTCGCTCCTCCAAATTTTAGACTGTATGAATTGTCTGCAACCTCTAAAACATTACCTTTAATTAATGCTGATTGTTCAACTAAAAACTTTTCGATGTAATATCGATCTACAGCTCCGCCTCTATCAAAACCAAACTTATTACTTAGCGGTTTTACGCGATCAAAGTCTCCCCAAACAATGTTTCCATGGGATGGCGTGTAACTTGGATAATTACCCAAACTGTGAATAATACGTTTTAAAAATTCAGGGATAAACGCTTTTATTAATTTCCTTGAACCTCTCTTCATTTGGGAACGTTAAATCAGACTGCAAGTTAAGGAAAAAAGTAAACTGAAAACAAAAATCAGTTTACTTTCCCTTCTAGAATTAATAATCAATTTAATATCGCTAGTATCAACTTAATTTACAGCATCAGTGAATGGTGATATCAGGTAAATTAATTTAGCTAATTGCTTTATATTTATCTATAAATTTGTTTGCAGCGCTATCCTATGTTTGTAACATCAAATTATCGGTAGCATTCACAAATAAAGGAACTGGATCGAAAGCTGCTAAATCTTTCGCTCTAGGCCGACAGAAAAAAAAGAATTTAAAGGCTCCTTTCGGAGTTTTTAAATTCTTTCACCTCGACTTTACAAGCGCAGTTACAGAAATTTTCATCTCAAAAAATAAAATGGTCTATAATTTTAGAGTTGTCAATCAATAAATCTAGTGGTGATGGTTTAGTAAAATAATCGCTGATCATAAAAAGGGTGCCACCCTTATCAGATGACACCCTTAATGCTTAATGGACATGATTAATGTTTCCCTTTTCCATTACCCTTTCCGCCTCCATTACCTTTTTTACCTCCATTACCCTTCCAATTTCCTGCACCATTTCCTTTTGAATATATCTTTTTAGCTTGTCCTGGTGGCATTCCGTGAGGGTGCCCTTTAACTACATAGTAGCGTGGATCATCACTATATTTGATCGCCTTTTGCCTTTTTACTTTCTTGTATTTTCCGTAGCGAACCCTATCATTATCAAAATTATGATAAGCATCCCTTGAATTAATGACTACCTTATACCCATTATACAGATCATATCCTCTGTATCTGGAAGGCAGCGATCTTGAAAAATTCCACCTACCATTATCCAAATAGACAAACTGTCTTTTGGGCACAGAATAATAGCTTTCCACATCAGGGAGATAATAATAATCTACATGATCGTAACCCACAGGACCCCATAAAGGCTGTGATCCGATATTTGCATTTATACTCACTTGTGCAGAGGATTTTAAGGAAATAAATCCAATTGCAACTAAAAGAGTTAAAAATATTTTTTTCATAATTATAAAGGGTTATTTTATTAAATGAATAATTAGATCGTTTTACTTATTGTTTAAGCGTAATGAGACCTAAGCTAGTGTTTTGACCAAGAGTCACATTAACATTCGTAACAGTACTGTCTTTATAGCCCACAACTGGAGCAAACTTCACAGAATAGCTACCTGATGCAAGTCCACCAACGGTAAATTTTCCACTCAAAGGATCTGCAATTGTGCCTACTGTACCAGTTCCCGCAATTACCAGTACTTCTGGATGGCTCAACAAGGGTGCTACAGTTCCAGATATTAGACCAGTTGTAGCTGCAGTGATGCCCCTTACAACAGGCTTAAGCAAATACTTTCCATTTCCGGTACTTACAATAGATTTTGCCGCATCAAAATCGAGTAATAATGAATAGGTGACACCGGGTACTAATGTTGGGTTCGCGTTAAGTTTGATTTTCCAGCCAGAAGATTGTCCGCTTGGAGTAGTGAGTGTCTGTGAAACGCCACCAACAACAATGGTATTGCCTGAATCGTTCAATACCAATCTTATTTCCGAGATCTCACCAATTGGCATTTCTCCTGAAGCTACCAAAATATCAGGATTGTTGCTACCAATTCTGAAGTCGAGAATATTAAAAATGCTCGTTTTAGCAGCAAACGTATAAGGTTTACCACTCGAAAATAGCACGATTTCTTTAACGTTGAGGTTAATCTTGTCAAAGTTCCCAGGAGCATCAGTCATTCTGATCTCCACTTTAGTTGTTCCGCTGGCTGAACTGTTGTTGTCTTTTTTGCATCCGATAAGGATTGCTAAGCCGGTAAAAAACAAGGCTAAGCCAGAATACATAATTCTCTTTTTCATAATTTTAGATTTTAGTAAATATTAACATTTTCATTACTCAAAATTGAAGAGCGAACATGAATTCAACATGAAATTCTGAGTTTATTTGACCCCAAAATTTCATCTTAAATTCATCTCCAATACTGATATTTGCTAGGATTATATTGATACATAGCAATAGCTCAATAGCACGTTACTACTTTTATATGACAAACTTCTTTATATTTACCTAATGGACAGATCATTCATTTTTAGGACATTATTAACCGGCATCTTTATTTTGCTGCTATCTCCCATAGTTCGGGCGAAGGTTCCTACCAAAATGAAAACCGTTACCAACTCTCTAGAGAAAGATTTTGCATTTCGTACTGATACTGCCAAGCACCAACAGCAGGATAAAAAAAAGGACAAAGATAAATCTAACAGTAAGGAAAAACCTAATCAAAAACCGGATAAACCAGACATCAAAAAAGTACCTAAAGCACGTAAACAAACAAGACCCATTGTTGTAGTTAAGCCCAATATTAAAGTAAGGCCTATTAAGATTATTCGTCCAAAAATTAAAAGACCATAGTGCGTAACCAATGAGATTCACACCCCTACTCCTCCTTATCTGTATAACTTCCTTTAAGGTCCGGGCGCAAGAAGATAGTATTAAAAAAACGACAATAACTTTAGCTACACTCTACAGCAGCAACGTAAGTTACTATGGGCAGGCCACCAATGAAAAACTCCCTTATGTGCTGTTTAATGCGACAGTTAGATTTCCTTTCGGTCTCTATATTTCTGCGGGCTCCTATAAACTATTAAATTATGGACCAGGTTTATCCGAGACAGATATTGGCGCTGGTTTTGATCGCGACTTTAATGATAAGCTAACTATGGGTGTAGCTTATACACGTTCTTTTTTTCCTGCGAATTCACCTTTATTACAGGCTGCGAATGAGAATAATGTAAACGCGTCCGTAATATATGCTTGGCCCTGGCTCAAAAGCTCGCTTAGTGCCGATTATGCTTTTGGTCAGCAAAATGATGTCTTTATAAGTCTCAGCCATTCCAAGGAGATTAGCATTGGCACCTTGTTTAATGAGAAAAATTCATTTTATTTAGAACCTGCAATTGAACTGGTAGCAGGTACCCGGCATTTTTATGAAACTTATACTATAGAAAAGGGCAAACGTGACAAAGCTAATGGAAAAGGTAAAAGTCCTATTTCCTCTGGGAGTTCGAATTCAACAACCACAGCTACTGTTGCCTCTAACAGCTTCAATCTTTTATCTTATAATTTTAAACTCCCACTTAGCCTAAGCCGGGCAAATTATATTGCAGAAATCAATTACCAGCTTTCTGTTTTGGGGGCTAAGGCTGAAACGGAGTTAAAGCATCAACAGTCGTTCTTTGGTTTAGCATTTTACTATCAGTTTTAGTCCAACTTCTATGAAAGTATTAATCGTTGAGGATGAAAAAACACTGGCTTATGAAATGGAAGCCTTCTTAAAAAAAGCATTTTATCTATGTGACGTTGCGCATACCTTTAGGGCCGGGCTGGAACAACTAGAACTAAACAAATACGATTTTATATTAATAGATTTGACTTTACCTGATGGGGATGGATTGGAAATCTTGAAAAGGGCTAAATTAAGTAACCCCGATGCCGCCTATATCATTATAACTGCAAGAACGAACTTAAAAGACAGGGTTATCGGACTGGATCTTGGTGCAGATGACTACCTGGCAAAACCCTTCTACCTTTTAGAGTTGCAATCCAGAATGCAGGCCATTGCCCGAAGGAAATTTAACATCACTGAAGATTTATTGCCTATTGGTGAATTCAATATAGATTTTCAAAAAAGAATCATCATATTTAAGGAAGAGAAGATTGAACTTTCGCGTAAGGAGTTTGATCTGCTGAGTTATCTTTTACTTCATAAAAATCGGGTGCTGACACGTGCTCAGTTGAGTGAGCACATTTGGGGCACCTTTGTGAATGATGATTACGATTCAAATTATATTGATGCACATATAAAGAACATCCGCAAGAAACTAAATCTATGGGCGAGCACCGAATGGCTGGAAACCGTACGTGGTGTAGGTTACCGAGTCAAAAAATAAGCAGATGAAACTATCTACTAAACTTACTCTTTTGATTACCGGATCAAAACTGGTAATTGTATTATTATTTGTTCTGGCATTGCCATTTCTTGTCAAACAAATCGCTTCAGAATACACCAACTATACGCTAAAGCAGCAGCGAAAAAAAGTCCTCAATATTATAAAACAAAAAGGTGCGGACTACTACCTCCTAGATGAGGACAGTTATGGGAGTTATACCATGCTTAAAGAAGAATTTATAGCCTTATTACCTGTTAAAGAGAATCTAAAAATAGATACCATCAAAAATTCAAAGCGGCTTATAGAAAGCGATACCTTAAACTACAGGGTATTGAGCTATACCTTTAAAAACAAGAATAAAAATTACCTGTTAGAGATCGGTAAAACGACTGCAAGTATCAGTCAATACAACAAACTCTTACAACGTTTTACCTTATATGTGTTGATAACCCTGATTGGCCTGACCATATTAATTGACCTTACTTTTATCCGTGTACTGATCCGTCCGCTCGCAAAAATTATAAGCACCAAATTATTAAACAGAAGATTCCCCTTTAAAGATGGGCAGAAACAGGTTCAAACCAGTACAACCGACTTTAAGTACTTGGATGAATCCCTGCTCGTTTTGATGAACCAGATCAATGAGGCCTTTAACAAGGAGAGGGAATTTACTTCAAATGCTTCTCATGAATTGATGACACCAATTAGTATTCTACAGACTAAAATAGAAAACCTGCTTGCAGACGAAACACTTGATGAGCATTCGTCAATGGCTATCATAGATCTGATGAAAACGGTAGACAGGTTGAAAAATATCACGAAGTCACTATTATTGATTTCGAGAATTGAAAACGAGCAGTATATTAGAAAAGAAAAGGTTAAACCGCTACTGCTATTCAACGAAATCATAGAAGAGATTAGTCATAGACTTGAAGAAAAGCACATACAGATTGTCCTGAATGTGTCGCCTGAGGCAATATTAGAAGCGGTCAATAAAGACCTGTTGTTTCAAATGCTTTTTAATCTGGTTCATAATGCCATAAAGTTTAACCGTGTGGAGGGGGAGATTTATATAAATGACAGTTACTTAAATACCGGAGAGTATCAGATAAACATTATTGATACAGGCATCGGAATTCCGAAGTCGGATTTGCCATTTATTTTTGACCGTTTCACGAAAACAAACCTCGAAGGGGATGTGGGATACGGATTAGGTTTAGCCATTGTAAAAAGTATTGCGATGTACCATCAAATAAAAATTAATATTCAATCGGAAATTGGAGAAGGCACAACTTTTAATATAATCTTTCCAATAAATTGATGTTGCTATAAAGATCTTAACTGGTTGCACCATTTTTCAGAGAGAAACTTTGAGATGCTTATTCTTAAAAAACATTTCCTGAGCCACGCTATACATTGGCCGGAAAAAATCAGTCTTGTTTACAAGGTCAAGAAAAAAATAGGGCAACCCGTTAGAGCAAAAAATATAAAGAACAAATTATTTATTCCCCCCTGGAATCCGGTTCGACAACTGGAAGCTGATGAAGAGTTTTTTGGTATAATCCTTTCTGCCTTGCATACCTTTAATTTACGAATTTTCGCACACTTGTAAAAGCGAACATTGACATTAGTAGAGTTCTGCGACAGCGACCGAGGGAATAACGAGAATTTCAAATTCCCTTTTTAGTTCCTAAATGTCGATTCTTAAAAAGACAGAAAAAGAAGAACAATACTGCAAGCCAAATGGCAACAATAAGACTTGCAAAAAGCCAGTTCTTTTTATTCAAAATTATTGGAGACTGCGCTGCTTTTAGCTTGCTTTCCAACCAGATTTCCTTAGGTATTAAACGGACTGACACCACTATAAGAAATGGAACAATGAGCAGGTCATCTAGCAACCCAATAACAGGGATAAAATCGGGAATCAAATCAATTGGACTTAATAGATACCCGATAGTGATGCCGATGAGCAATTTTGCCGTAAAAGGTGTGGCAGGATGTTGGTAAGCATAATAAAGGGCGAGTGTATCCTGCTTCATCCTCTTTACTTTAGCCTTCATCTTTTCGATAAAAGAGCCTGTCATATCTTACGTGTATTGTTTTCCTAAAACTGAACCCCCGCTATGAAATAATCGCTTTTTATACAGTCTGCTTCGCTTCTACCACTTCCCCAAAAACAAATTTAGAATAATTTAAAACAAACTTAACATCATCGTTCAGATTCCAGTTCGCACCGCTTAAAGGCTACCATACTTTTAACCTAATTGGAAACGTTACTTGCCGGCCATTTAGTCTATTCGTATATAGTCGAAAGTTCAATAGAAAATAGATTTCTTTAAACCTGCAAGAGTTAGCCCTGTAAACGCCAGGGCTAACTTAATTCAGGCAACCTTCGTTGACCATGACCCGGATGCGTTGCATTCGGGTCCCATTTTAGTGATAATATTTGTCCAGCAATTTGATCCTGATCCCCGCATTTACAACAATTCCGTCCAAAGGGGCGTATATATCCTTAAATTTCGGATCAGCTAGGCTCCCTGTGTAGATACTGCCCCATTTGGTCTGGCGTTGATCGGTCAGATTTTCTGCGTTCAAGAAAATATCCAGATGTTTGAACATCTTTTGAACCAACAGGCCAAATGTTATAAAACCCCTTCCCGTAGTGCCATCCGATAACAACTGTTTGCTTGTGTAAAAACTTTCCGCTCCAAAACGGAAGCTACCCTCAATCTCGTATGTTGCATCGAAGCTCAACTGATTTTTGGGAGTCAATGTTTGCCGCATACTCATCCCATCAAAATGTGTTCTGGTATCTGTATAGGTATATCCCAGATAAAAGACCAGTTCGTCCATCACCAACTTAACATTCGTTTCAGCGCCTTGAGTGCTCAAATAACCGGGAGCATTGAATAAAATATTGTTCTGTAGTATGAGCGGTCTGTTTACCCGTGTCGAGAAAAACAGTTGGTTGATACTAACGAATGCGTCGTCGCCCAGTGGAGCGCGGTAATTAAGGTCTCCGTTCAGGCCATAAGACTGTTCTGCCTGAGTGTTACCGATATTTAAAGGTTCTATATACTGATAGCCATCCCGTTCGCTTTCATCATTAAATAAGGTAGGCATCTTGTAGCCTAGGCCGCCACCCAACCGGCTACTCAAATGATCAGCAATCTTAAAAAGCGCATTAATTCTCGGTAGGACAAAAATTCCAGAGGACGGTCTTGAAGGTGCAGGCGAATTACCATCCAGACGAAGGCCGCTCTCTAATGAGAACCATTTATTGGCCTTATAGGTATTCTGTGCGAATACCCCAGCGGTGGTCTGGCTGTAGCTCAGATTATTTTGCGGAGGTTGCGCTGTAAAGTGATCGGTAATCAAGTTTGCTCCCAATGCCCAGGATGCCTTTTCGCCATTCCGCACATAGTTCAGTTCACTGAATGAGGAAAGTTGCCTGCCTTTAAAATCAAATATCGGCCCGCCCAACGTGCGGTCGAAATAGCCGACTGTATTTTTAAAGTTGATCTTGCTTTCTTCATCGATCTTATGTGTGAACGACAATTGCGTAGAAAAGCGATAAGTCTTATTAAGCTCAAAATACTGATGCAAATTGTCGGCATTCCCATAGATCACCCGCATGTCGCCACCAAAACGATCTTCAACAGTTGTGTTCAGCCCGAACCAAGCTGAATTATTCTTGTCCAGATATAGGAAGACTTTTGGGTTAATGGTGAACCGTTTGGTCTGGGGTATGGCGGTCAACCCCGTATTCGCAGGATCAAAAGCCCCATTGTAATTATAGGAGCCGAAAATGGTAGTACCGATATGCTTCCATTTCTGGCTATAATACCCACTCGCGTCGGCACCTTTAGCGCTGGTACCATTCAGTAAAAAAGTTAATTCCGGGTCTTTTTCGGGTACTTTGCTGATCAGATTGATCAAGCCCGCAATGGCACCACCGCCATATAAAGTTGATGATGAACCTTTGATAAATTCTACTTGCCTTAGATCAAGCGGACTTATCTGTAACAAGCTAAGATTACCGGAAAAACCCGCATATAGCGGCATACCATCTTGCAACAGCTGCGTATAACGGCTATCCAGACCTTGAATCCGAAAGTTCGCGTTGCCGCTGACGGCGGAGGTCTGTTGGACATGGATGCCAGTGGATTCGCCCAAGAGCATCTTGATGTCCCCTGGTCTCATAGTGCTTTTCTCGTCTAGTTCTTCCAACGGGAGTGCTTCAATGCGCGTAGGGATATCTCGAATGTTCTGGTTGGTTCGCGTAGTCTGCACGGTCACCTCTGCCAGCTCACCTGCGGCAGATCCAAGGCTAATGAGAAGTATCTTCCGTGGATCTTGCAAGGGAAAGCTGTATACGTGTTCATTTTTCGCAAAACCGAGGTAGGTAATTTCGATCTCAAATTTGCCATCGGGAATATTATAGATGACTATCAGGCCACTTGTATCGGTGCTTGATACGATATTTAAATCGGGGATGGTGACCGTTGCACCATTTAGCACAGCCTTGGTCTGGTCATTGATTACCTTCGCACGGAAGGTGTTTTGAGCTGATACACCCTGTACAATTAGCACAAGGAACATCAACATGAAGATTCTTTTCATGGATATAGTTATATGGTGTAGCCAGCGCATAGCATTGGCCAACGTTAAAAATGGAGAAATAAAAATCGGATGAATTCGATTAAACTATAGGAGGCCTGAAGTGCTCGCACTGGTACTCTGAAAGATAGTACGTGATGCGATAGTGGGGTTCTTGAAAAAGTGGAGTGTCCAGATCAGAAAAATGTCTGGGGATATACTTTGAGTAATAGATAGAGAGGGTCGGTTGGTGCTGAAACTGCAAGGCACTCGGGTTCTTGGGCTGGGCATCATGGGCATTGTTGCCGAAAATTTCCTTGCCATGCAGCAGATAGTCGCCAACAAAATCAAAGATGTCGGGATGCCCCGAGCGGACTTCGCTGTAAGAACGGTACATTCCCGGCAGATCCCGAATCAAAGAAAAGTCACTCAGAGGAAAAATTATGCTACCGGCCAAAAAATAGCTGCTCAACAATAATCCGACCATAGACATTTTCATGGGCGCAAATATAGGCAAAACGCATCTAAAATTTTTTTTATCTGCCCAAGTTTAGCATCAACGAAAAAAAATCTTTATTCTCATAAAACTGTGGTTTTCGTGAGAAATGTCTTTTACTTTATTGTTAAAAAATCGAAGTAAATGATCAAGGGAGAAATCTACTAACAAATTCTTAAAATAAACTTGATTTATCTGACTTTCATTATAGACATTGGATCTGAAACCCCGCGTATAAATTAAATGTTGCCTGTGTATATAAAAAATTTATTGGGCACATCTCTCCATTGGCTTTTTGTAGAGGCAAGAAAAATGCGGTGGGCCGAGCAGGGCAAGACTCTGAGGCAAAAAAAATACCAGCCAGAGCGCAGCGACGGGCGGAGATTTATTTGTCCAGACCCGAAGGGCTCGGCCTTGACCGCCGGAGGGATTTAGCTTTGCCTCGGCAAAAAAGCCAAAAGGAATTTCGAGGAATGCTTCTTATCTGTTTTGATTAGATTTTTTTTTCAAAGGATGGATGGCCGGAATGCAATGTAGGCAATTGATCCGAGCAACTAAAAAAGTTTCAGATCGGAACTGCCCATGCCGCTATGGAGCGGCCCGTGGCACCCGAAGGGCATCGGTTTCTTTGAGGCACGAAATGTGACCGATGGTTTCGATCGGAAATGTTCCATGATCAGCCTGAAAATGTATTATATAAATTTATCGGATAAGTCGAATGTTTAACCCAAATTTGCCTTTTTAAGGTTTACTAAAATTAAAGCCCCATTCCCTGATCCCTACCTTTTTTTTTGAATGTCCGTAATCTTTCCTAAGGGGTAAAAAATGCTTATATTTATGCTATGACACTATTAGAATTCAGCGATAAATTTCCGGACGAGCAGAGTTGCAGGACTCATTTCAAGCAAGTTAGGGATAAGACAGGTGTTGTCTGCAAAAAATGTTCGGGCACGACCCATTATTGGCTGCATAACAAAGAACAGTACCAGTGCAAGGCTTGCAAGACAAGGACCACCCTCCGTAGCGGTACGTAATGGAGGCGAGCAACATTCCGTTCAGGAAATGGTACATTGCCATGCTCTTTATAAGCGCGACCAAAAAGGGCTTCTCCACATTGGAGATACAGCGGCAGATGGGACACAAGCGCTACCGGCCGGTCTGGGAGATGGTACATAAGCTACGTGCGGCGATGGGAAAGCGCGACGATATGTACACTCTGGATGATATGATAGAATTTGACGAGGGACACTTTGAGGTGGAAAGAAAAAATCCGAACCAGCCGCTAAAACGGGGAAAAGGCTCGCAGAGGCAACGAGATGTGGCGGTAATGGCAGAATCGACACCATTGGAGGATATAGAAACTGGAAAAACGAGCAGCCATTGCCGATATTTCAAGATGAAGGTGCTGGGCGCAAAAGACGCAGATGAGATCAACAACACGATAAGGGAGAACATCGATGAGAAAAGCATCGTACTCAGCGACAAGGCCAGTACCTATATCGACATAGAAAAGGATATAGAGGCACATGTAACCGAAAAATCTACCAAAGAGGTGACCGCCACCACCCTGAAATGGGTGCATATCGCGATCTCCAATGCCAAAAGGAATTTCTTGGGCACCTACCACAAGATAAAGGGGAAGTACCTACAGCTTTATCTCAACGAATTTGTCTATAAGCTCAACAGGAGATATTTTGGAAAGAGGTTGTTCGATAGGCTGATGGTAGCAGCTGTTTTTAATTATGGGTAACTTTACGGACATTCAACTTTTTTTTGGCTCTTTTTCACTTTTTTCATTTCAAGGCCTGTTTCACGGTCCGCCTGCAAGTTATCATATTTTTGTACCTCCCTCAAAATATTGTCCCTTACATCCTTCCATTTCAACTTTCTATCCATCAGCATAATCGGAACGGTAAAGTCTATATCCTCATGATATAACAAAGATGATCTAGCAGTACTTGGATCGACATCCGGATATTTCTGGCAATAGTACATTAACACATCTTTGAATGACATTTCCTTCAATAGATAGTGTATATCGATAAAATCCTTGATTCTTTGTCCGCTATTCACGATCGCATTTATCTTCATTGCAGCAATATCGGCATTGGACATCATCCTTATCCCATCTATGGTTTCAATTGGCCTTATAGAAGGATACTTGTGGCTGATGAAATCAAAATCTACTTCTCCGATACTTCCACTGGCGTAATTGCTTTTGTGGCGTTTTACATCGGCGCCATAATTGTTTTTTAAGTAGGCGGCCAGTTCATCACCATCAAAATCTGCAGAACTGAACAAATCGATATCAATGGATTGTCTATGCCCCATCTTTAAAGATAATGCCGTACCGCCGACAAGATAAAATGAATTTAGCTGCTGGTCTTTCATCAGCTCGTGGATTAAATCCAGTGTCCCTGCCTTAACTGTTTCTTTGTGTAACATTTGAGCGCTGTTTTACTTAACTGAAAATATTCGCACACGGCGTCGGTTGTGAGGTCAGAAAGAAAAGGGATGTCCTTTTTAAGTGCTTTGATTACATTTTCTCTTCCATAAAAGCTGATCATCTCCTCCCAGTCTCTATCGCTACCCTTATCAAGTACCCTTTCTATAATGGTCTCATAACTCCTATTCCAATCGAGTTTTTCAAAATCAAAGTCCCAGAACAATACCCTCGGTAAATCAGGCCTTTTAACCTGCCGGATCAATGGCTGTCTTTCAATTCTGATCTCCTCATTTTCAAAGGGAATTTTCTTTTTAGAAAGATAGTTGTTCAGAGTGTGGTAATTATAGGCAGGGTAGCTGTCGCAAAATCCCTTTAGACTTGAGAATACATCTATATCTGTTCCTGCAAACCTTTTCCAGTGCACCACCACTACCCTCTTATTGATCTCCTTTAACATCATACAAAATTAACCAAAACCTGTATAATTGCCTAATATTTTTAAATATTTGTCATTTGGAATTGAGTATTGATTTAATTACTTGTGTGCTATCGCACTTTCAAACAATTGATCAGTACAAGTAAAATATTTGCAGGATGCTCTTCAACCTAGAGATTTCGGGATTGCGGAACTTAGAAATTCTTTGCCAAATCTACTAATGCTATCAGCAAAAAAAGCATGTTGTCACCAAAAACGAACACTATAAAAGATCACAAAATAGATTTCGGATAAAATAAAGGCTTACTGTAGGAGGCTCACTTTGGCAACTTATAACTATTTGGACCTCAGAATTTCAACCTTTTCCTTTTCACTTGCCAACAGTTTTTCATAAAGTTTTTTGTTTTCTTCATACAATTCTATCACTTTTTCAAGTGGATTGAAGGTCACTTGATAACCAACATTTGCGCCATTATTATTTGAGTTCTCGTAATTATTCTGAATATTGTAAATCATTTTTTCTTCATCGAAATTTCGAATCGAATCAGCGGGAACTCCTAAAACTAAAGCAATTTTCTCCAATGTGGAATCTTCTATTAACTCACTTTGTTCAAGTTTGCTAACAGATTGTTGACTAACGCCTAATTCTAAGGCTAAAGTATCTTGCTTCATACCTCTTAATTCTCTTAATCGACTAACTTTGCGTCCCAAATGCATCCGAGTATTTTTTTCTGAGGTTTCCATATTCCAAATATATCTAAAATTTCCCGATCGTAAAAAACAACCCAAGCTTTGTAATTAACAACCGCCTATGGTTCGCTACCTCTAAACTGATATGGAACTTTGGGCATATGTAATTCAGATCATTATGGAACGAAGTAACATGTCAACAATCCCGGGCGAACCAGAACAACTCATCGATTTAATAGAGCTTTTGATTGAAAAATTCAAGCCAATGAAGATTTATTGCTTTGGCAAAATTGCAGAATCGGTCAGCACTACGGGCTGCTTTCATCCAGACCATTCACAGAACACCTGCCACTACTTCCTGCTCATGGTTATGGAAAGTCCGACCCGCAATGAACATGAGGCGCAGGATTTTTGCAACACTAAATTTACTTCTGGAAAGATTACCATACTCTCCCACGGTATGGAGACCATTGATAACTGCGTCGCCAAAAACAATCGGTTTTTCATCTCTGTCTTAAACCAAGCGCAGCAACTTTACAGCGCAAATGGAATCGTGAATTTATCACCTAAATTTCCCTTTGATCCTTCCCAAACCTTAGAAAAAGCAAAAAAACATTATAGCCACCGGATTACATTGGCAATCGGGTTTTTGGAAGGTGCGGAAGCATGTTTCAAAAACAAGCATTTTGCGGTAAGTTTATTCATGATCCATCAGGTTATCGAACAGTGCACAATAGCACTTGTTCGGGTAAATCTGGCATACCGGTCTGACATACACCACCTGGGAAGGCAACTGGATCTCTGCTCCTGCTTTTCTCCACTTCCCTCTGAGGTCTTTAGAAACACCAAAGAGGACATCAGACTCTTCAACATCCTGTTGAAAAGTTACTCGCATGCCCGTTATCATGATTCTTTCAATGTTGAACAAGATGATGCAGATAAACTTCTTTCAAGGGCGTACGCTTTTCTTGAATTGACGAAGGTGCTCTGCGAAGCAAAAATTGCAGAATTTGAAGCTGTGGAATATAGATTGACAGAGAGCGAGGTATGTTTTGAATAAGCCCATCCATATCCCTAAAAACCGTTTCTTTAAACTTCCATTTGAAAAGGATTCACGTATCCTCCTAAAAAAAACTGTGGATGCCCATTCCGAGATCAGAAGACCAGAAAGACCGTATCTTTTGGTAATTAAAAAAAAGATCTCATTCGTCAATGAGATCCTGACTTACAGCATCAAAATCGGTAAGGAGGAAGATGAGGCAATCGTTCACATTAGAATTACAGAGACTGAGCTGTTGATCACCTGCAACGTAGATACCGATGAAGATTACCTGAGCAGGTATGCCTATCTTCTTCTGGATGATCTCTTGTTTTATAGGGATGGCTTCGACTTTGACTATTATTATTGGCCAAACTTTTTCGACAGCAATACCGGAAAATCTAAATATCTTGATGTGATCCACGATCGGTCAGGACTTACCATAAATCGTAAAAAAAAGTACGCATACTTTTATAAACCGGGCATCAGGCTACCGGAGATTCCAGCTGGGATCAGTCAGAGGGAACCACTTCCCGAAGTTGATGAAAGTATATCGGTACGGATCGGAGATCAAAATGTGACCGGGTTCTGTCTTATCAATACCTCGTTAAAAAGTTACCACTCCAATCATCTTCCATTTCTAATGCCCTATGTGGCCTCTTTAAACAGAACTACAAAAGGTATAAAGTCGTTCCTATCGTGGAATGATAATCTTTTTTCCGTTGACTCAAGCAATGCTCAGATTCGCTTGGGCCAAATTTGCATGGAGATGCTAGAAAATTGCAGCTTGGACATGGTTTACTTTTCCGGTTCGATCAGATGGCTAACAGATGAAAATAAGCAGTATGCGGAAAAGATCAGGCACATCTTCAATTTATTTAACAGTGCACTTCCTGAATTAATGGCCCAAAATTTTACCCATTATTATTACAGTTATGGATTGAAAAACCTTGGAGCCAGACCAAGAAAGAATGACATGGAGCTATGTTGCTTTGGAAACGAACTGCCCAGTCTTTTGTTTACGCTAACCGAACTAAAAGATTTTTACCAACTGGAGTTAAAATTTCGGATCGGCAAAAAAGAGTTCGCATTCGCACACGATCTGCAAGTCTTTTACTTTGCAGTTTCCGTTAAAGAACCCAAAAAATTCTACCTTTTGGCCTCGGTTGAAGATGCTTTTATGGTACACTATTTTTCAGAGAAAAACTTTAAGATGCTGATCCTTAAAAAACATCACCAGAGCCATGTTAGATATTGGATGGATGAAATCAGTCTTGCTTACGAGGTTAAGATAAATAACAAGAATAAATAAACAGCATATTTATCTTCTCGGGATTTTCTCCTCAAACAACTGTGGTAGACGGTGAGAGCGAGATGATGTGGCCTGCGGGTAGGGATTAGAAGGCCGAAAATACACATCGGCAGCACTTATCCTAAAAACTATTTCTTTGGAACTTTATGCCTAAGTTTCTTTGTATCGCCTTTTGCTTTTTCATAGTCCGTTCTTGCTTTTAGTTCTTTTGCCTGTGCCGTCAGCAGCTGTTCCCGTTCAAGAATCTCTTTTTCTGCCTTTTCCATAAGCGATTCTCTATCCTGCAGATACAATGAATCGATGGCAAGTGCCATTAAAGGATCACTTCCCCTGACCACCCTGAACTTTTCTGCCTCTCTGGTCAATTCTTTTCTATCAAAGCCAAGAAAAAGTAGCCCACCGAATGCGAGTGCCATCGTTATGAAAACAATTGCCGCTCCTATAAAATACGGCCTTGATCTGAGATCAAAATTGTGGTGGTGCCTCACCGGAATAACTTTGGGAATGGCGGGTACATTTTTTACCAATAGCTGAAGCTGTTTGTTTATCTTTTCAAGATTTTCAATCTGTTCCTGATCTGCCAATACCTCTAAGATCTTGGACAGCTGTTTTTCATAATTGGGAATCTCCCTGCCGATAATCAACTCGAGCTGTTCCTGCTGTGTTTTCGATCGGCTAATAAAAAGCTCTAGGAGCTGCTCGATGTGTTCCAGTTTTTCTTCCGTTTTTTCCATTGTATTTTCGTGTTAATTTTATCTTCGCATACCCATATTTCTTTCCTGTTCTTTACCCTTCTTCTTTTTTCTCTTTGGCCTTGGTTCGGGATCTGCCACTATCGGAGAATAGCCGGGTTCCAATAGAGTCTCCAATAAGTTTTCTGTAGATGGTTCTTTGCTCCAATTAGACGATGGGGTTTCTATATAACCTGATTTGACTTCTCTCCCCATATTTTTTGTCTCGCTCTGAATTGTATCAAGCTGATTGAAATACCCATCAATCTTTCCAAAACTTAATGATCTGTCAAGATCTGAGCCCTTGAAATTGAATTCCCCTGAGCGAAAAGAGATTCCCTGAACTACATCCGTTTGCCCTTTGTATTTAAATGACAATGTAATTCCAACTTTGGACAGCTGCTGCTCAAAGTTGTTCCAGTTTCTACTTGTGGTTTTAATTCTTTTCACCTGATCAAAGATTCTATACTTTTCCCTATCGGTTCCCTTGAGCGCTTTCCTGTTTACCTGTGATTTGTCGCTGGCGATGAACAGCCCGTGTTTCATCGTGATGGTTTTGCAGGCCGCCACGTTCTTCTTGAACTGGAACTGATCTGAAATGGTTTTTCCATTATTGTCAACCCTGTTATAGATAATATGTAAATGCGGATGATGGTTGTCCGTGTGCTGAACGATAAGTAGCTGGGTATCTTTGATCGCCATCAGTTTTAGGTATTCCATTGCCATATCCAACATCTTTTCCGGACTGAGTAGATGGAGATCTCTTTCACTCCAGTTCAAGGAGATATGCCCGACCGCTTTTGAAAGTTCTGGATTGGCCATTCGCTGAATATTGAAGTCCTGTATCGTACTGGAAATTTTGTCCATCCTTAACCCATCAATATGTAGCAGTATAGCATCTTTTTTCTCCACCACATACCTCACGCACCCGCCAAAGCTTTTCCCGATCACTATTTTCCCTATCATTCTTTAATTAACTTTTTGATCAGAGCATCTATCTCGGCAATCAGTTCCCTACATTTCTTTTGCAACAATAATATCCCCTGCTGGTGCGCAAGTTTGGTGAGCTGGTTCAGATTGTTCGCCATACCGGAAAGTACCCTGAACTGTTGAAGATCTTCGGCACTCAACCTCGGGGTTATCCTTGCTGATTTTGCAGATTGCCGACACCATTCGCTTACCCTCATCCCAGCTTTCTTGGCCTTTTCCCGGATCATAAAATCCTCGGTCTTGGTGAGGCGGATCCTGATGCCGGTTTCTTTCTTGATTTTCTTTACAGGCCTACCTCCCATTTTTTTGGGCAGATCTATTTTCGTTTCCCGAGGTTCCATACATTTTCCTTTTCCTACTTTTTGCGACCACCGGGAGTAAAAAGACAAGTTCTTTTTCGCAGGGCGAAAAAGGTTTTTGTGTAACAAAAACACAAACTTGCTCCCTAACAATCGCATAAGTTTGATGTGCCAAAAGACTGAGCGTTTCTTCTGTGATTTCCGACTCTTTTATTTCTGTTGAAAAGGGTTTTCTGTTTTCTGATATAATACTTTGCTGCATTTCTAATTTTTTTTTAATGGTCTACTGAGCCGGCTATTTCAGTGGCCAATAGACAAGGCTTCCAAGCTTTGGATGATAGGACGGCCTGTATCGGATGTACCCGAATTCATCCAATTCCCGGATGCATTTGTGATAGGTAGCGGTTGATGCAATGCGGCTATAGGCCATCAGTTTTTTACGGGTAACGGCAAACGGACTGGTATAGCCACTATGTTGCCAGCATACAAAAAGTGCGGTAAACAGACTGATATGGGTGGCAATTATCCTCTTGTCGACACCCATGCGTCTGATCCTTTTACCATAGTCTGCTGTCTTGTTCTTAATGCTAAGTTCGGTCATGGCTTACCTCCCTCTAACAATCTACTGATGTCTGCCATTTTATAATACATCATACCGCCTATCTTGGTAAACCTCAGCGTACCGTTGATGCGCAGGTTTTGCAGGGTGCCCGGTGAGATACTCAGCAGCTTGCGTACGTCTGCGCTCTTAAGCCATTGTTTTCGCTCCCTGTCTTCAGGTTTGATCAGCTGCCTGATCTCGTCCAGCATCTCAGTCTTTAATTGTTTTAAATCTTCCTTTGTGATGATCTCTAGGTTCATAATTGTTTCCTCCTTAAATTTCATGGGTGATTTCCTGTTGCATGATCTTGAGTACTTCACTCTTCTTGAAATACACACGCCTGTGCAGGCGTAAAAAAGGTAGCCCTTTTTTCATCCAGTCGGATAAAGTGACAAGAGACACCCCGAGTTCGGTAGCTAGTTCCTGTTTGGACAATAGACGTTCCTCCAGTTCCGGGTTGGAACCGCTAGCTGTTTTGAAATGTTGTTTTAATTCTTCCCGCAGTGCATCTCGGATGTAGCTGCTAAGCGCTTGCTGATTGACGATTTCCATATTCTTTGTTTTGGAACAAAAGAACAGTATGGAACTAACTTCATGTTACCACGAAAACGGCGTGGTAAATTGGGGTGGTTTGGATCTGGTTGAAGAGCGCAATAAAAACATCAATTGTAAGATTGATGGGAAACGGTTTCGTTTATACCTGTTGAAATGCTAAAAAAAAATTATTTCCGCTTCTTTGCAGAGGTTATGGTGTAAAGTCTGTGTTTTTCGGGGATCTCGTTCTCTCTTTTTAAGGGATCTTTTGGATCGAGACCTCTCAGATAATACCGTAATTTATCTATCTTGATTTCTTTGACCTGGCCTACGTTTTCCTTGTCATACTCCCTGAAATACTTGCTGATCATCTTGGCCCAGGTATTTTGTGCAGGGGTGATCAACAGTTCGCTCCCATCGGGAGCTTTCAGCTTCTGCATCTGCAGGCAAAGATCCAATATGGCCAGAGCCTGCCCGTCCCTGATATTGATTTCGCCATCCCATTGGCGGGCTTCTTTTAGTTCTGCCTTTAAATCTGCAATCTCCGATTGCTGTCTCCTGATAAGTTCGACCTGATCTGCAATAATTTCAGGTAGAGTCTTTTGGGTATGCCACTGGTCAATCGAGCGAAGATATTTTTGAAAACTCGTAAGCTTGTCCAATATCTCCATATCCGAGGCATGGCTTGAATTAAATGGATTCTTATGCTCAATATAATTTATACGTCTCAACACGATCTGCCATACAAAAGAGAAAAACTCTTCCTCTCCCTCTGGCTCTTTTTCTAAAAAAAAGGTTAGATGATATTGGTAATACTCGGCGTAATTCCGTTCTGATAAAGTGAACAGCTTTTTTATAAAAAGATTATCTTAAAAGCCGTTTTTAAGCCCGGTAAAAACTCCGATATCATAGGAATGTGGGCTGAGGTTAAAGGCTTCGTGCGGTTTGAAATATTTGTTGGGCATGGCGTCGGGAATTAGCTCTCTTTACATAAACTATAATGTTACTTTCTACTCAAATCTAACACTTAATAAACCATAATTAATCGTTTTTATCTATGATGTATTTTAAGAAAACTGACAGCTGCTGAGCTGATTATGGTGAAAATTAATACATCCTGAGAAAAATACGATAACATAAATTTTTTTCTACTTTTAGAACTTACATTAAAATACTCTCGATATTTTAACCCTCGCATTTACAGCCCCTATATCAGCAAAATCCTTTCTCGAAAAAATACGGGATGGTGTCGCTACAAAAGTTGGAGAGTATATTTGGAATCTAACCAAAAAACCATTTGCCAAAAAAGGAAACTACAAATCGACGAATTTGCAGATGATTGTGTATTTTGAAGATGCAGCTATATCTTGTGGTTACACCAGCTCTTCCAGTATTTCTTCGATCTTCCCCCTTCGTTTATAATCCATTAAAGCCATATCGAACGACTGTAACAGAATTCTTCGCATCTCTTTGCTCTTTTTGTCATTTCCCCGAATAGAATTAAATGCGCCGACTATGAACTTTGTTATATCATCATCTTCCCTGAAAACACCTTTTTCCCAATCAGAATCGGTTCTTCTTTTCATTGCCATGTGGAACAGTTCCACAGACATAAATGGCTCTCTGCTACACTGTGCAGTCAGGTATTTGATCAGATATGTACCCAATTTAAAGGTAGTTGAACCGATGTAATGTCTTAAAAACCCAGAAACATCTTCAATTCTTAAATGGTCCGCATGAACAAAGTTCAGATCTGATACGGCGGGGGCGGACGGATGATTAGTAGCAAAAAAAACTTCTAATAAACCGACAGATTTCGTTTTGGAGTCATCATCATGATAAATATGTTTAACAATCAGATTAATTAACCAATCACCCGCGTAGGTATTGTTCCCTATTGTGGTCAATAGCAATTCCTTGGCGCCTACCCTATCATAAAGATGGGAAAAATATAGAATGGAAACCAAAAACTGGCTATCATCCCTGCACAAGTTTTTCGCAACTGCTAGTTTCTGAAACACAGGTTTGAGTCTTCCAAAATCATGGTTGCCCATATACTGAAGCGACCAAATAGATGAAGCAAGCACGAAAATATCTTCCTCGTCGATTAATGTCTTTAGAAAAAGCTCAAACGAACGTACTTGATCTAAATGATTCAAAGAGGCATACCGATAAAGTACTGCGGCCTTGGATTCCTTAGGGCCATCCTCGAAAATACGTTCAAGCGTACCAAATACCTGGTCGGCAAAACGTTTGTCTTTCACTTCCACAAGACTTCTCGCTGCCCTTCCATAAACAGTATTAATACCACGCATTACCAATCCGCCGACATCGGACTCCACTAGTTCCGATTCAAATTCTTTTTCTTTGACATCAAAAGCGGCATTTTGGAGAAGATCAATGAGTGAAGGATCTTCCTCTTCGCTACCAACAAGGTTTCCAGCGATGTCCACACACGCCCAAAAACAGTCTTTATAATCCCGTTCAGCCACGATCCTTTTTAGCAAATGTAAACAGCGATTATGATCCAAAGCCTGCTCACTAATCCCCAATAGTCCTAAAATAGCATACTCAACTGGAATGGAATCATCACCGATTACCGTTTCTATGATATCGAGAATCATATCGGCAGAGGAGGACTTTGCAGCATCCCGAAATCCCCAGGAATGCTCTTCCAATCCACCTTTCAGATAATCACCTGAAAATCTTTCTCGTTCTCTGTCGTATCTTCTAAACGATTTTATCCATTCTTTTTTAGACATCTTTTGATAAGCCTTTGTTGGTAGAGGCCGTCTGACCACACCCGCCATAACGTTTCCCAAGTTAGAAATATCCCGGTAAACTCCAAATTTACGTTCAAGTTCCTGAAACGACCTTTTGAGTGAAGGTTCTCTTAAAATCTTTTCTCTGGGCACACGACAGAGGTAGACATACTTGCTAAGCCCAAACTTCCCTCTACGGAGCGGTTTTTCAAAGCCCTTGTCTATCCACACTTCATCACGAACCTTCAGATTAAGTATAGCATTACATATATAATCCTGCATATTAACATCCAACATGGGAAACGCGGTTTCTAACAATTCTCGGAACTCCACCCCAAAATCATCTCTCACTTTGATTTGACCACACTCTTGGAGGTAAAGGAACAGACTATATACGTGTGACGCATATTTGTGCTCATTAGACTTCACAGCAAATACGATCAGTCTCAGCACCGCTTTTTGCTTTGATCTTCCATGTTTCTTTAAAAAAGCAACAAATTCCGGATCGCTTTTCGCAGCAGCCTTACGCAAACAGATCGCTAGCAGCCTATAACGAAATTCTCTCCCCTGCAAATGATTCTCTTCCCTTAAATCAATCCGGTCAAATACATAATCAAAGATCAATGTATCTTCAAGAATATTTTGTTTATTGAATTTTGCTGAAACTACTGGGTACAGTATATCAATGAGCTTTTCCGGCTTCGCTTCTGCAAGTTTTTTGAGTACCGATTCGTGTTCCCTCTGTTCCTCAGGTTCAACTGTATCTTTGGTCTGCATCAGAACCTTCATTTTATCAATGACTAGCTGGGGATGAATATTCGACATTTGTTCTAGCACCGAATAATAGCCAAACTGATCTCTATCAAGAAATTTCTCGCACCGCTCAAATAAATTCAGTGCACCGGTATGTCCCCAAAGATTAAGCCCAAAAGCCAGATTCCTTAAAAGTGCCTGATCGGTAACCCTTTCTGCAAACTTCCAGGCTAGCGGATTACTATTGTTAAGATGGGCGATCAGTAGGCGCGTTGCAGCCCAATGGGCAAATTCAATCTGTGCATCCCTCTCAACAGGATTTTCATCCAGGTCATCAAAAACATACTTTCTCTTGTCCAACGGTGTAAGAAGTAGGTCCATCAGTCCACGAGCCAACAGTTCATCAAACCAAACAACAGACCGAACATGCTGAAAAAATAGTCCCCTGAGCAGAAATGACTTCGACAGCCCTCGCTCGACCAGATCGACTTCATCCTTTTCTGGAGATTCCAGTGATGCAAGCGTTAACAAAATCATGTGTTTGAAATGGAAGAAAATTTCTGTATCTTCTAAAAGTTCCTTAAGTATAGTGATGTAACTATCAAAATCGTAATCACGGAGATAGCCAGTGATCATTTTAACCGCCGAGCGCACAAAGATGCTTTGCTCCTGCGACTTGATATAACTGATAAGGTCATCACCTTTTTCGACAAACCTTTTGGCAAATATAAAATCGTAAAAAGTCTGATGAAAAAACTGAATTTGCTGCCCTACCCTTTTTAAAAGACGCTGGCTTTCCAGGTAGTTTATTTCTCTGCTGTCCTCATCAAACAGGTGTACATTCAGAGAGATACGCTGTACCTTGAACATCTCCTTAGCAATTTTATAAAGTAGTTTTTTTACCACCTTGATTTCCAGTCCAGAACCAGAAGGCATAGAAAGAATTTTTTGCCGCCATAGCTCAATGTACAACCCTTGTATAGAAATGATACCCTCATCTGTTGGTAAGTCTCCAACGATCCTGGAGAAAATATTCAGGTGATTAGGCGTTCTGAGTAGCTCCATCAATTTTCCAGAAATCCGTCCCTGATAAACGCCAATCTTCTCCAACTGTTTCAACACCTGTTCTTCGTGCAACGGTTTTACAGAAACAGTCTTGATATTTTTATATTGCCTGAGTGAGGGGTCATAATACAGATCAAAAATTCGTACCGAAAAAACAATCCGAACGCTAGAATCGTGGGCATAGTTATCAATCAGGGATTTATAAACAGTTAGAAAATTCCGGTCAGAGGACATTGTCTGCGAAAGAGCATCGATCTGGTCGATAATGATTACCGTTTTCCCGAACTGCTGTTTACATTGTTCGATAAATTCAAACAGTGGAAGTGGAATACCTATTAGTCCCTGAAGCTGTGGAATACTTGCAGCATATAAACGGTCAGCCTTTAACCCTAAGACAGCAGTACCTTCTCCTTTAAGCTGTTCGTAAAGATCCTTTAAAATCACAGTCTTTCCCATTCCAGCATTACCTGACAACACACAAAGATTGAGCTCTTTACCGGATTTATCCTTTTGAGGTTCAGATTTGATCCACTGCAATAATTCTGCAGTTTCCGCTCTTTGGATATGCGAATCGGGTATATCATCGAATTCATTGCGCTGATGGGAAAGTGCAGAAGAACCTCTACCGAGTGCATCTCTGATCTCGGCCTCGTCTACATGCTTCTCAAAATAGCTCGAAAGGTCTGACCTCAGTGCATCAATTTTTGAATTATCCGTAACTGTACGTACTTCGAAAAAAAGTGGTATCAAATTCTTACAGCATGGCTCCATCAGGTAAGCATCAAGATCCTGAGAATGGATCTTCAATACTTTGATCTGCTTTAAAATATCCTTTACTTTACTGACCACATTGA
The DNA here is from genome assembly GCF_054061655.1 of Pedobacter sp. UYEF25. Classification (NCBI taxonomy): domain Bacteria; kingdom Pseudomonadati; phylum Bacteroidota; class Sphingobacteriia; order Sphingobacteriales; family Sphingobacteriaceae; genus Pedobacter; species Pedobacter sp. UYEF25. The sequence goes on from NZ_JBSSEL010000010.1 coordinate 159,451, forward strand.
CGTTTTTCAGACCGCTGAGTGTAGGATTGAGCAGAAGCTTTTGTATCCAACTGTCAAGATCCGGCACATTGCAGATCCTGATATTAAATTCATCTATTAGATCGCTGCAGTCTCTAACAAATCCACCCGTAGCAGCGATATAGTAGGTGAAATCCTTTGCTTCTGGAATCAGCTGAGGTTCAAGTAAACTGTAGAGTACATATTTTATGATCTCTTCGCCAAAATCTGTTTTGCTAATGCTCTTTTGATATTTCTTACATTGTATTACGCCTCTAAGTATGTCATCCTTAAACAGTGCACAATCCTTTCCCATGTCCCGCACTCCCGACATCAAACTTACCTTATCAAAATCTACTAAAGCTCCATTGCCAATCTTGGCACCGAAAATACTATAAACAAGTTCTTCCAGTCGTCTGGGATCAGCAATATCCCTGTAGGGGAAACCTTTGTTCGCTATAGCAATTGGATTGTTATCCTCCTTTAAGACTTGTGGTGTAGTGAATTGTATAGTCGGCATATTAGGATTCTTAGCATCGTCCCTTAGAATTAACAAGAGCGTTCGCTAAATTAGCCAATTATCAGCAGAAACCTTAATGACTAATTTAAGTTTCCTTTACTAATGAATTGCAATATCTACATACTATATACAAAAATCGATTTTTTAAATTCAGCGAGAATTGCTCAATAAATAAAACATGAATCCTTACATTTGTTCTGACAAGCTGGAAAGATCAGCTGGCAAATCACGAGCAGCCAAGCCATGTTCAAACGCTGAATTAAAATCAGTAAAGATATTGGGGATTGAAGTATGTTTAGACCATTTACTTCATTGGGTTTTTAGGGTGGTGTTTAATTTATGCTCCATGAAATATTAGAATTAGTATTAAAAACAAAGAATTATGAATGTAGAATATAAAACTATTTGCGAAAAAATCTGGTGTGAGCCGTTAGGGGAGATATTGGCATAAATACCAGCTCAAGAAAATTTAGGGGAGTGTAGGCCAAAGTTACATCAGCTTTCCAAAATGCTGGCTTGAGGGTTCGATTCTCCTCTCTCCAATTATAGCCATATTAGAAGTCTGTGATACATGAATATTAATTCTGTTTGATGTTTCTGAAATAAATTCTTATATTTAAATATAGCATTTGCAGCTATTACCTATTAAATAAAAGGCGCGTCATTCGGGGAGTCGAATTAAAAAAGCCACTCTAAATATTGCAAACCCTGATTTTTACACTAGGTGTAAATCCCAGCGGGATCACATATATCACTATCAAAATGTATAAAACCCTGCAATCGTAAGATCAGCAGGGTTTTTGTTTTTGGGAGAATGCCAAAATTCACTTGTTTTCACAAAACTTTGGTGAGTGATTCGGTGAGTATGGCAAAAAGGTTAACTGGCTCACCGAATATCACATAATCACCTATTTAACAGGTTGTTATAAACTTACCATCTTGTATATTTTTAGAAGCAAAGCTACATTTGTTAACTAAAATCGAGAGATTATGAAAACTAATTTTAGCATATACATTTTAAAAAAGCCGAAAAATTGTCCCAGAGAAATTGCTCATTTTATCTTTTTTTTTGAATTACCGTTGGCTGGCTCCTTGTAGAAATGTAGAAAAACCGGATTTTTGAACTTGAGAAATAGAATACAAAACTCAGCACGAGCAATATATTATATATGTATTAGTTTTTCAACGCCAGTTCGATTAAATCTGGAAAATGTTATTTTATCAATGTATTACATGATACCGAAGTACAATTAAATTAATAAAACACACGCTTTTTTCATAGATTTAACCCTTGGTTAATGTGAAATTTGTAGCAACGCCACCACTATTTAAAATATTCCGTTCGCAAGCACCTTACTGATAAAACGTATGAAAGATAAATATCCAATAGTACACCATGTATTTTTTTGGCTAAAGAATCCAAATTCAGAAAAAGATCTTACTCAATTGATAGAAGGAGTAAAATCACTCTCCACAATACCAACCGTACGCGAATTACATGTTGGTGTTTCAGCCAGCACAGAAAAGCGTGATGTGGTAGACAATAGCTGGGACGTTTCTGAGCTGATGTTTTTTAGCGATGTTGAAGGTCAAGCCTTCTATCAAACGCACCCTATCCACTTAAAGTTTATTGAGAATTACAGTCATTTGTGGGATAAAGTACTCGTTTACGATGTGAAGGAAGCATAGAATTCTAATAAATACTCGGCTATCTTTCTTTCAATCCGTAAATACTTTAATTGTGAGACTTTTAACCTGCTTTCAATCTGAGAAGAAAAAAAACCATGTAACTGGAAACGTGCGATCAATCTGAGGATTGCCGTCAAGGAAATCCTTCCTAATTGGTAAACAATTGAGACTGCCACCCCAAACGATCGAATGCTAATGGCGGTCGGGCCGTCGGTTGCAAAAAAGCGCTCAAAGCGATGAACACCCATCTCGATCAAGCGCAGAATTGAATTTATTGTGCAGATTAGCGTGTTTCAATATGGGTCTGCCAATTACTGCAGATGCAATCAAGTCCAGTTATCTGGGTACGCTTTCAAATTCCTATACCCTTCTCGAAGCAGTTACCGATCATGACGACAAATTGGAACAGCTGGTGGGAAAAGATTGTGTCCGTGGCACACTGAACCGTTATCGGGTGCTGGAGACACACCTGAAAACTTTCATCCGGGTGAAATATGGTGCAGCAGACATGGATATCAAATCCATCGACCAAACTTTTGTTAATGGATTTGACCATTATCTAAGGTCGGATAAAAATTGCGCAAACAGCTATGTGGTAAAGAATATCAAGAATCTCGGAAAAATCCTTAGGATCTGTCTGGAGAATGAATGGATAGATAAATCGCGCTTTATAGCATATAGGGCCAAAACCAAGAACATTGATCGTTTTTACCTAAACAAAGAAGAGCTGGCGAACATTATCGGAAAAGAACTCTTGTCAGGAAGATTGAAACAGGTTCGGGTGTTTTTATCTTCTGCTGTTTTACTGGTTTAGCTTATGTGGACGTTTTCAAACTGAAACAGGAGAATATCAGAACGGGGATTGATGACGAGGGCTGGATATTTACGAATAGGCAGAAACCAGGACAAGATCTTCTGCTTCCCTACTGCCTAGGGCAGTTGAGCCCATAGATAGATATGTAAGTGATAAGGCCTGCCTCAACAAAGGCATGCTATTCCCGTTCCCAGCAACCAGAAGATGAACGAATGTCTGAAAGAGATCGGCGATTTGTGCGGAATACACAGAAAACTGACCCCGCATATTGCACGACGTACTTTTGCCACAACATTAATACTTTTGAATGATGCGCCGATCGAAAGTGTTTCGAAGATTCTTGGGCCTACGAGCATTAGGACAACACAGCATTGTGCGAAGATTTTGGATATTATGGTAAGCGAGGATATGGCGCCGCTGAAGAAAATACTGACAACGATTTAGAGATCCTAAATTTCAACTCAAAAAAAATAAAATTTAAATCTCTATCGATCATTTTGAACCAGCAATATAGACTGATTCGAGAATTTTACTTATTCAAAAAAATACCGTTTTGGAATAGTCTAAGAAGTGGTATTAAACTTTCGCTGTTGAAATAATCTGTCCAGACACCTAGTGTCGGGTTCGTTAAAACAATTAAATATATTAGTTTAATAAACCGCCAGATGAATAGTTTGAATATTTAAAATCTTAACGATTAATTTGGATCTTAACCCATTTTGGCAAAGAACAGCGACGACATTCTGACTTAAAAAACGCAATTTATAATGTAATTTTTCTTACAAAATTAGTTACAATTAACTATTGACTATTTTATTACAACCATCTAAATTTAGTTAAGCTAATCATGACTAAAACATTAATGCATACTTCTTAGCCCACCATAACAACAGCATTTAACAAATTCAAGTATATAGAGAAATATTTATAATCATCAATGGACGCCATTTTAGATTTAACCTCTCGTGCTGTGTCACTAATTGAATTGATCCAGGACAGCCTTCTTCGCATAAAAAAAAACAGCCACGAAAATGTAAGTCAATCTACTGGAGATGATCTATTCCATGAGTTTGTGATTCATCACAAAAACATCATTGCCCTCCAATATTTTAAAGACAATGGCACCAAAATTAGTTGGATTAGTGTCGAACCCTTATCAAACGAAGATTTGACCAACCAATACTGTTACGATCGTTGTTTACATCTAATTAAATGGATTAACAAAAAAGAAAACCTATCTATCTTTCAACAAAACTTTTCATTAAGTAGGTATTTTCCTGGACCCGAACAGTGGCGCAATGCGATAAGGAAACTACTTTACGCGCATAACGAGGAACGAATTAAGCTTGCAGACGCCTTACAATATCTGCCAATTCAGATTGTGCTGACAGCAGAAAATGTAGCAGCAAAGTTGGATGCCAAACAACAACGTTTTCTCCAAATATGGAATGTGGCGAGTGCCGATGAACTTTGTAAGATTATTTCCCCAGATGATATGGTAGTATACGATAAGCTGGAAGCAAGTCGCAATATCATCAAATCTAGGGCTAGCGAGTTTTTGATAGATGAGAAAAAACTGATCAGCAAATTGCGGATCGAAAAAGTTCCTCTTTCGTTTCTACAAATATTCAATTGCGAGTTGCTTGAAATTTATAAATCAAGAATTTGCCGTAAAAATGAGATTCAAAACAGCGATCAGCTATTTACATTAACACTGAACGGCGAAATCGCTCTAACTGAAGTAACAAAAAACTCTGAAGAATCTAGCAAAAAAAACAAGGGGAATAATTTTGAGAATATCTTTCGATTTGCGCTTAATAAACCTTCAAGTTCAGTTATCCTTGAACAGATAACGAAGCAACCCACAGATCCCGATTTAAAAACAAACCATGTTCCAGATAACGATTACGAACACAAATATGGAAAAGATGTGTTGCAAAGTGCAGAAAAAATGGATTTATGGGCTTTGGCATTTTCTGGTGGTGGAATCCGTTCTGCTACATTTAACCTTGGCGTGCTGCAGGGTCTTGCTAAAAAAGGATTACTCGGTAAATTCGACTATCTCTCTACGGTATCTGGAGGAGGATATATTGGAAGCTGGCTGGTATCTTGGATAGCTAGGAACCGTTCTGTAATTAAAGTTAGTGACCGCTTGGACCCAAAAAAATCGTCAGATCCGCTTGCAGATGAGGTCTTGCCAATTCGTTGGTTAAGGATGTACAGCAATTACCTTACGCCAAGAACGGGTATTATGTCTGCAGATTCTTGGACGGTTGGAATGACTTTTATGAGAAATATGCTCATAAATCAACTGGTCATTTTGTTTTTGTTTCTAACGCTGATTGCTTTGGGGAAAACTACATTTATGAGTTGGGAGTACTTAACTAGAATCAAGCTTCTCGACTCTGTATTTTTTACTCCCAAAACAGTTTTCAATACTGTCGGCAGCATCGTGCTACTATTGGCTGCTATTTTTGCTGGCCTAGGCATGCAGTGTTATCATAAAGAACGGTTTCCAAACATTAGTATTAAGGCTTCGGTAAAGAACAGACTTAGTCAATTCCTAATTGCGACTGCCTGCATTGCTGCACTTGCTTTTAGCGCCTGGGTTTTCGGCAATGCACAACCTAAAAATCTGGCAATCTTTAAAGATTTCTCCACCACGTTCGCTTACTTCTACTGGTTAATGGGCACTGCATTTATAGCACTTTTATTAATAGCCTTATTCGGTAGATATGATCGAAGTTTCGGATATAAAGGTGAGCGACTTTATGGGGAATACATTCTCGCCACGTTGCTCAGCGGGGTTGCCGTGGCAATCGGGGGCGCCTTACTTGCAGCTGTTGGGCACATCGCGGTTATTTTGGCTAATCCACTTACAGACATACATTATATTGATGAATATGGCGAAAAGCTTTGTTTCATTTTTCTGCCACCTTTAATTATTGAAGTTTTTAGCATTACAGTTGTTCTACGAATGGCTTTCCTTGGGATTAATTTCCCAGATGAGCGCAGAGAGTGGTGGGGAAGAATAGGCGGCTTGATACATCGCATTTGCTTGATTTGGATCGTACTATTCGGAATTTCTATGATGGGAATAGAGTTTATTAGTGAGCTGGGAGTAAACTGGCCTAAAATTCAGAATTTTTTTGTACTTGGCTGGGGCGCAACACTGTTACTGGGTATAAAATATGCATTTAGTGGAAGTACTTCAGGCAAAGAAAATGGGAAAAGCAAAGCTGTCGGAGCAAAAGAAATATTGACATTTATTGCGCCATACTTATTTGTTTTTGCTTTGATGACCATTCTGCCACAGCTAGTAGAAACTTTATTTACATTTGTTTGCATACGGTTTGGCATGGATCAATATTTAACCGTTCTATTGCTCACTCTCGCATTGGGAATAATAACTTTTATTCTCGCCAGGCAGATTGGCGTAAACCAATTCTCATTGCATCTATTTTACAGAAATCGGTTGGTTAGGGCTTTTTTAGGAGCAACAAGAATCCGCCTAGAGCGTCAGCGTTCCGCCAATCCATTTACTGGTTTTGATAATAATGATGACCTGCCATTAGCAACGCTGTTAAACGAATACGATTATTTTGGACCCTATCCAATAATCAATGCCACAATGAGTGCCAGCAGCAATACAGTACTAGACCGCCAAGACAGAAAAGCAGAATCTTTTATTTTTTCACCTAAATTCTCAGGGTTTGATTTCAGTCGTACCCGAGAATCTGCAAACGCCATGGCTAAGTCTTATGACTATGCTTACCGCCCAACAGACAAATACAGCGAACCAGGAGGTCCGAACCTTGGTACTGCCATGGCAATATCTGGGGCGGCCGCTAACCCAAACATGGGCTATCATACCTCTCCCCTTACTGCATTTTTGCTATCCGTTTTTAACATTAGGCTTGGTTGGTGGATGGGTAACCCAAGAATGTCTAAATGGCAAAAAGCCGATCCAGAATTTGGGTTAGGTTACCTAATTTCAGATTTGACAGGTAACGCAGATACTTGCAAAAATTTCGTGTGCCTGTCTGACGGCGGGCACTTCGACAATATGGGTTTGTATGAACTGGTTCGAAGGAGATGCAAGTACATCATTCTATCAGATGCTGAACAGGATGAAAGTCTTCTGTGCGAAGGACTAGCTAATGCGGTAAGAAGATGCAGAATCGATTTTGGCGTCGAGATCACGTTTGATGAAATAGAAGATATCACAGTAGTAAACAAAGAATTTTTTTCTAAAAAAAACTACACGATTGGAAAAATTACGTACCCGGAGAATGTAGATAAGGAAGGGATTCTGATCTATATTAAGGCATCAACCACCATAAAAGAAAGTATCGACCTGCAGGAGTATAAAAAGAGAAACCCAACGTATCCGCATCAAACAACTGCAGATCAGTTTTTTGATGAAGAGCAATTCGAAAGTTACCGAAAGTTGGGAATGAACATTGTTGATAAATTGATTCCTTGAGGTATGGCTTAGTTTTCATCAGGTGTTATAAAAACATTTATCATATATAAGATTCGGGAAGCCTGAGTATCAGACGAAAACTGGGAAATATTTTCTCTTTATTATGGCACAGAATCTAACACCTACATTGCTCTTGCCTAACGTCTTAAGTAGTCGTTTTCTACAATCCATTTCTTTTAAAAAATAGTGAAAACTAGCTATTTTTTTGTGCGTTGACCAATTCTATATTTGGGATACAAACGCGCTAAATTTCAATTTTTCCATACCAAAAATATGCAGGTGTTGGTAAACTCACTGTTGCATTTAGAAATTAAAATCTGATTTATGTTTAGTAATATCTCTTTAGATGTTTTTATTGGACTAATATTCGTATTCCTGCTCTATAGCCTGATGGCGACCATTCTTCAGGAGATAATTGCCACACGGTTTGCCTTCCGGGCCAAGATTTTGGAAAAAGCAATTATAAGGATGCTGGAAGATGGAAAAACCACCAAAGACATCCCCTATTTAGATAGGATCTATGGGTTTCTCCATATTTTTAATCTTATGAGTTTAATGAGGGGGAAGACAGTTGCTCCGTGGTTTTACGCTCACCCATTAATAAAATATCTAGCAGAAGACAATTGGTACAGCAAGCCGGCCTACATCAGTTCTGCAAATTTTTCAAAGGTCATCCTCGATTTGCTTAAAGGACTGGACCTGCCAGCATCGCAAAGTCTCCAGGCCATACATCATTCTATTATTAATGGAACGATACATAAAATCGAAATAGCAAAACCAGATATGGCCAACCCTGCCATTAAAGCGCTCGAAACGGTTTCCGACCTTAATAAAAAAGGTACGATTGCAATAAATGAAAGTACCGCAAGCTTTCTTAAATCTCTCTGGGAAGACTCTGGCGCAGATGTGGCAGTGTTTCAAACCAAATTAGAACAATGGTTTGACGATACCATGGAACGTGCCCAAGGCTGGTTTAAAAGATATACTCGGATTGTTCTCTTCTTCATTGGTTTTGGACTCGCGTATTTTGGAAATGTGGACACCATAGCAATTAAACGAATCCTTACCAAAAACAAACCGGCGCGAGAACAAATGGTATCAATGGCCATTGCGAACTATCAGAAGTTAGACCCAAGCAAAATTGTCGGGAAAGACAGCAGTTTGCTAGATTCTACTTACAAATTGGTAGCGGGAGATGCAGAAGAAGCAAATAATATTCTCGGCCTGGGGAAACCTTGGAAAGACACACTAAACATGTGGGAAGACAGCATGAAATGCCCTGATTTTAAAAATAGGCTTGCAAGATTAGCGCAACAACTATCAACAACAAATACTGATATTTTTAACGTAAAAAAGGCATTAAGTCAATCTAGTAGTTTATTGGAGGCAATATCATCAGAAAAAGCATCTTTAAAAATCAGCACTAATGACAGTGACCAAATTGCCAGTTTCAGTCGTTTAAGTAACAGCAGTGATTCTATTCGGCTTTCCATTCAAAAAAATAAAAAAGCTCTGGAAAAAATTTCAGCCCCTCTGCTAGAATACAATCGCATTAGTTTTTTAAAAGAGCGCAGTGAATACATTAAACAAAAAGTTGGAGATAAGTGGTTTCTTTATAGCCCCAACCAGTCTGGCGGGTGGGAAACTTTTTTTGGATGGATTATTACCGCTCTAGCAATTATGCTTGGTGCACCTTTTTGGTTCGACTTACTAAGTAAACTGATTAGTTTGCGGGGAACAGGTACAAAAATAAACGCGGCGCAGTCCTCCAATCAAACACCAAGTTCGGGTGATGCTGCATCTACAACTAAAAACCCATCACCTAACCCTAATTCAGAACTGGAGGCTGTCGGATAATTATGGCACAATTAAAAGTTATAGTCGGTAAACTGAATCGGAGGAGAACGCCGATAAACGATTTTGCTGAAAAGGGAAATGTGAGCGGGGTTGTGTATAAGGGTTTTCAATTTATGAGCGTAAGAGATGAAAAAAACACATTAGGCACTTGGTATATAGACAAAGATGGCAATTATTATTGGGGCGGCGGACTTGCAATTATAAGTGCAGAGAATCCTATATCCCCGCAGCCAAATTCAAGGCCTATGTCAACTGGCAAGGCGACTATCCCTCTGCCACAATCAACACCGCATGACCTGCCGCTTAGCCGTGAAAGATGTTTTTTAACCGCAGATTGGCTGGAGTTACATTATGGCGATCAATGTGCTGCCGCAACAGAAGGCACTCCCTTTACCAAGGAACTTTTATACGCCATTGCATGCCAAGAAACCGCGATTTATTTTTATGACTGGACAAAAGAACATACGCCAGAGGAAGTATTGGGGTTATGTGTGTTTGACGCCTCTGGAGATGCCAATGGAACACGTTCCGCTTTCCCAAAAAACACCGCTGCTTTTACCGCAAAATATGGCCAGGCCAAAGCCGATATGCTGATAGCCGAAGCCAATAAATCCCGGGCCCTGCGTGGCTACGGCCCGAAGCAATGGGTGTATGCCGGATATGGATTGTTCCAATATGATTTACAATACATCCAAACCGACGAAATATTTTTCATGGAGAAACAATGGTACCAAATAGACCATTGCCTAGATAAAGTAATAAAAGAGTTAAAAAGTAAATGGGCCGCACACCCGAATGATTTATTTAATACTGTGAAAGCTTACAATGGCGCGGGCTTAAGGGCAGAAAATTATGCAAACAATGTGATGCAATTTTTAGACTGGATCAGGAAACGAACTTAATTTCCCACTGAAGTCTCTATCACGCAAAAAATACCCCATCAATAACTATGCACCGAATTATGGCCACTTTTAAAGTCAACGTAAATAAACTAAATCTGCGCATCGGTCCGGCAACCGATTTCGCTAACAAAGAGAATGTTGTAGGCGTGTTGCATAAAGATGCGGTTTTTGAAAGTGTGGCCGTAATAGAGAACGAATTGGGGAAATGGCATATTGGTGAAAATGGCACTACTATTTCAGATAACTTTGTTTCTGAACTCGACGGGGATATTCCGCCTGAATTGGTAAAATATCATGATAAAATTCCAAAGATTTTTATGGATTTTCATTTGGGGGAACTGTGGGAATTGCCGATGCAAGAGGGTTTAAAAATTGGAATAATAGATACTGGGGTTGATGAAAAACACTTTGCTTTAAAAGGAAAGGTTTTAAACTTAAATAAAGGCATTCCGATTTCCATAGATGGAAATCCGAATCATGCAACCACGATGGCTTGTATTATTGCAGGAGACGATCCAGAGAACGGAATTATTGGCGTAGCGCCAGGGATTGAAAAAATTTATTCTTACACATTACCACCTGACGCTGCGACGCCCGAAATGTTCTTGGCAGCTTTGAAGGAGATGGACTCAGTTGGGGTTCAACTCATAAATATAAGTTATACAAGGTCTGATGAGGTTTTTTCGAAAGCAAAACTATTGATTGAGAAAATTGATGAACTTGCAGGAAAAGGATGTATGGTGATTTGCGCGACTGGTAACAGAGATAACAGATTTCCATTTTTCTACCCTGCTGCATATACAGGTGTGATTTCTGTTGCAGGTCATTATTTTGATCGCACAGCCTATATAAAATCAGACTTTTGGATAGGCGTTAACACGTGTATGTGTTCTGAATATTATTTTGGTGAAGAAGAATTTGAAAAATCATTTGGCACTTCTAGTGCAACCGCATTGATTACGGGCTGCTTGGCTCGTGGATATAAATCTATAAAATCCCTAAATAAAACAAAATATATACAGGACGAATTGAGAAAATTTGACTCTATAACCTTTTTCAACTCCCAATCAATGCTAACGGTAGAAATTCCAGCATTTAACGTTATCAAATTTATTAAAATTTTAAAAACTTGAAAATGAAAATAATACTAACCGCACTAGGCCTTCTAATTTCTCATATAGCTATGACACAGGTCAAAATAGATCTTTCGATAAAGAAAGGATTTGAACGAACTATTTTAATCAATGAAAAACAAATCCAACTTATAAACTGTTCCAAACAGTTTAGGTACAAAATTGAATGGCAGTTTGTTCAAAATATTACCCCGCCGCTGAAAAATGTAGGTGGAGAAGAATCTACGGCAAATTGTGGAAAGGCTTTTGACCTAATCAAAAATATATTAGAAACTGCGATATCGGAGGACTCAATTAAAAAATACGTTGACAAAGCAAATACTTTGATGAGTACCTTAACTGATTCTAAATGTATCGCTGCGCTTAAAAGTTCAATAGCTGAAACAGAACAAATTTTTCCAATACCCTATTCGCCTTTAAAAAACAATCAAGTTATCACTCTAACCGTAACTAAAGTTGATAAAAAAGGCGAACAGGTAGAGGACGGCAAATGGACTTTCGTTTTAAAAACCCCCGAAAAATCCCGTTGGCTAGTTCACTATGGATTAACTTATTCTCCGTCATTGATCAGCAAAACTGACCATTATTACTCCTCTGCTGATACCAGTGTGGCCAATAAATTTACCGTGACCAAAGAGAATGATAATGGTCCTAAACCTTGGGAAAATATTTCCGCGACCATAAATTTTACTTACCCTTTTCATGCTGAGCCTAGAGATTTTGATTTAGGATTTACGGCAGGTTTCGGCCTAAGCGCAGGATTTGAGTTATCCGGACAAACAGGCCTTTCGTTGATTATCGGCGATAATGTAATTCTGGGCAGCGGTATCGTGATGAGGCAGAAATATAAACTAATGGGAAAGTACAAGGAAGGGCAAATTATTAAAGAAAACCTAAATTTTGATAGCCTCCACGAGAAAGTTTGGCTGCCTGGATTATACGTCACGCTGGGTTTTAGGTTTGGTACTAATCCTTTTGCAAAAAAAGCTGACGAAAAAACAGCGGCACCAACAGATACAACTCAATAGCAATTGAAATTTGATCTATATAGAACCTTGTGTAATGCTCATCAATATATGCGCTCATAGAAAAGCTTTATCATGAAGAAATATATGAACAATTAATTGATCGTTTAGAATTGGATGAGGACCAAAAGACTATTCTTAATTTAATTTGGCTAGATTACTTACTATTTTTGGATAAGGAGGCCTGATGTGGTTGGAAAAGCTTTAATTTATTCACAGTTCGCAGTAATTTTTCTTAGTCTAATTAGACCTATAGTCGAAGGGAGTATTGGATCATGTCTGCCAACTTTAATTAACCAATTCCCGTCTGCATCAGTACCAGAAACAAACGATTTCCAAAAATTGAATTAAACTATCAGTTACCGAACCTCCATTTCCCCAAGTTATTTTACCATCTCCCCAATTAAGCTACTCAATTCATTTTTATCAATTACCTCGAGTTGCTTAAGGCAAAAAGGTTAAAATCCACTCACAAAATAGGGAATAATCACTTATTTTACAGGCTGTTATAAACTGAATACCTTTCATTTTTCAGTCGCAAAGCTATGGCGAGAATCAGTACCTCCAAAATCGTTGTTAAATATTCTGTTTTGGCTATCATTATCAAGATGAAGTTTAAAGCAAATGCCATGGTGTATGTTTAAATAGATCTAGCAAACAAGTTGAAAAGACTCTCTCGTTTAGAAGTAGATCATCCGAGGGCATTTGCGAGACATATCAAACCTATTTTGCTATTTTTACAAAAAAAATAATCTATGCCCTTTAGTTCATTAGGTCTTTCTTCTGTTTTATTAAAAACGTTAACTGATCAAAATTTTATAGAACCTACCCCAATCCAAGAAGAATGTATACCTGCAATTTTAAATAGAAAAGATGTTTTAGGCATCGCAAAAACCGGCTCAGGAAAAACTGCAGGTTACGTTTTGCCCATTTTAATGAACTTGCAGGAAAAACCGTTGATAAAAGATCGCCAGGCAAATGTGTTGGTTATTGTGCCTACCCGTGAACTGGCAGAGCAGGTGAAAGATGTGTTTAAGACATTTGGTAAAAATCTTCTGCAACCAATAAAAACGTTGGCAGTATACGGCGGCGTTTCCATAAACCCACAAATGATGGCAATGCAAGGCATTAATGTACTTGTTGCTACTCCCGGTAGGTTATTGGATTTACTAGATTCAAATGCAGTTTCGCTTTCTGCTATTGAAACTTTAGTATTAGATGAGGCAGACAAAATGCTAAATTTAGGATTTAAAGAAGAAGTAGATAAAATTATAAGTCTTCTCCCAATAGATCGTCAGAATATTTTGTTCTCTGCGACGCTAAGCAAAGATTTACAGGGAATTAATAGGCTGCTTTTAAAAGAGCCCGTTGTCATTAAAATTGAGGCAGAAGAAGTATCGCTCGACTTAATTAAACAAGCGGCCTATATTGTTTCAAACGAGAAAAAGGGACCGTTTTTGCGTTATTTGATCAATCACCATGAGATGAAAAAGGTGTTGATATTTGCATCTTCCACGCATCAAGTGGATGCGATTGTGAATAAGTTGAAAAAAAACAACATTGACGCGAAGGCAATTCACAGCAAAAAAAGTCAGGGTGCTAGAACAGAATCTTTGGCTCATTTTAAATCAGGCAAGCTTCGTGTCTTGGTATCAACCGATTTAATGGCAAGGGGAATAGACATTAGTTCGTTGCCTTTCGTAATTAATTATGAATTGCCACGCTCCCCAAAAGACTACATCCACCGAATTGGCAGAACCGGACGTGCAGAGGTGCATGGCGATGCGATATCGCTTGTAAGTTCAGACGAGCTCGATCATTTCGGAGTGATCCAAAAGAAAATGGGAAAGCAGGTGGAATTGATTGATAGCGAAAGGATTATAATATCCTAAGCGCCTCCGCTAAATAGTTTATAATAATTTCATTTTAGATTTGGGGGTTTTTAAATCATTTACGTAAGGGACAGGATGATGGTACCGCTTTGAAGTTAACTTGGTAGACAGCGGAAATTAATTTCTAGAAAAGGTATTTCTTTATGGATCATGTACGCGTTAGCGATAGAAATGGAAATCCTCCTATGATTAATATTACCTTTTTTTAAAGAAAGATCAAAAGATTTCCTTTGGAACAGGGCCTTCTAACGGCCTCCGCTCCTCAGGT